>NVVM01000078.1 GCA_002402225.1 Alphaproteobacteria bacterium | reverse complement strand
ACTATAAACCCGCCGATCTGTGGGCAAGGCCCATTTTTCCACAAAACCATCTTTCATAAGGCGGCCCACCATGCCTGTGGTATTGGCGTTTGAAACCAAAAGCATACGGGACAGCTCGCTCATGGTAATGACCCCGCCCGGCGTACGGTCTACGGCAACCATAACATCGAATTTTGCCAATGTCAGCGGCGTATGTTCTTTCATACGTTTATTCAATATTTGCACTACCCGCGTTGAACTGGCCAGCATTCTGACCCAAAGTTTTAATTTTTTCTGATCTTCGTCATCCATGTTTATTTTTATCATTCTGGATTATATCCTCTCTTCAAAGGGCAAAATAATTATCCTGTTAAATTATTTTTCTCATTGGCGACCCTATCCTTTTAAGCCTTAAATAAATTGTTATACATCAAGTTTCTCAGTTTAATTTAGAGAGTAAAGTAATTTTTCTGTTTCTTTAAGGCATCAAAATTTTTATTTTATAAGTTAAGTATTTTCTTTTAAGCTTAAAATAAATATGTTACATTTTTTTGTAATAAAAATTGGAATAAAATATGCGCGCTAATATTCTGGAGCCTATTATAATTAATGGCATGAAAGTCCCCAACAGGACTGTCGTCCCCGCCATGGTCACCCGATTATCCGCAGAGAATGGCTATGTCAATCAGGACATCATTGATCGCTATGTCAGCTATGCCAAAGGTAATGTCGGCCTGATCATTGTGGAGGCTATGGCGATCCATACGTCAAAATCAGGCCCCTTACTGCGTATTTCAGATGATACATTCATCGATGGCCWTAAAAAACTCACCCGGGCCATTCATGACACCAGCTCTTCCAAGGTTGTCCCTCAAATCATCCATTTTATGAAAGTGGCGCGCTCTGGCTGGCGTCAAACCATCGATATGCTGTCGGAAGAAGACATTATCACCATCATCCGAAACTTTGGTGATGCCGCCGCGCGGGCAAGAGAAGCTGGCTATGATGGCGTGGAGCTTCATTCGGCCCATGCCTATACGCTCTCGTCTTTCCTGTCCCGCCATAATCGGCGCCGCGATCGGTATGATGGCCGCTCCCTTGAAGGCAGGCTCAGAATGTTTGGTGATGTGATGGCAGAGGTCCGCGCGAAGGTTGGTACCGATTTTCCTGTGGGCGTGCGATTTCTGGCCGATGAAATGATTAAGGACGGCTATACACTCGAAGACAGYCGCCTGATCGCGCTGCGTATGGCGCAGCTTGGCGTTGATTATATTTCCCTGTCTGTCGGCGGGAAATTTGAAGATGCCATTTTAAAAGAAGGTCAGCCCCCCTACCCCTATACCGGATATTCCGGCGAGCGCTGTATGCCCGGCGCGTCTTTCCCTAAAATGCCTCATGTGCATTATGCCGCCGCCATCAAGGAAATGATCAACAGCAAGGGATTTGACATTCCCGTTATTTCAGCCGGTAAGATAAACAATCCGAAAGATGCCGAACAGCTGCTCAGGGACGGCAAGGCCGACATGGTCGGGATGGCGCGTCAACTTCTTGCAGACCCTAACTGGCCGAAGAAAGTTATGGAAAACTGTGAAAAAGACATCATCCCCTGTGTCTATTGCAATGTTTGCAAGCAGCTTGATGAAAAATTTAAGGAAGTCACCTGCTTTTTATGGCCCAAGGGACATAAGCAGGCACCGGATTATGATCCCAACAGCCTATCCCCCACATGGGCCAACACAAATACGTTAAGGGCCAAATATATTGATGGGGCCGTAAAATTAAAATGGCAAAGGGCGAAAGGCGAAATATCCGGCTATGACCTGTACCGTGCAGAGGACGACGGCCAAGTGAAGGTCATACAAGCCAAAAAAGGCACTAATTTTACCGATAAATCAGTCCTCGGCGGCCTCAAATACAGCTATTATATCCGCGCCTATACAAAATCAGGCCAAGCAAGCCCGCCATCAAACATAATAGAGCTAGACCTGCCCATAGAAAACTTCACCCCCCAAGCCCCAATAGAAATGCCCCAATAAACATCCCCGCCGCAAGCAGCGGGGTATTTATCCTCTTTGAATTCCGCTCAAGCGCCGCTAGAGGCTGCGCTCCCGTCGGTCACTAGTAGTCGCTTCACTCTTTCAATCTCGCCCCAAGGGGCGGGGAATAAATCCCCTACGAGATTAAAAAAAATCCAATAGCATCCGGCGTGCCTGCGGGATTTTTTTGTTGTGGGGGAAAAGAACATAGCGTTCGAGAAAAAATTCGCTTAAGGATAATCCGTCACGCACATCATCCCCTGTTACATTGCCGCCGCCCAATAAAAAGGGCGGCAAAGTCAATAGTTTATCATGATAGGGCCGGCCCGCGCCCCGGCTAACCGCCCTGCCCGACCTGGGAGAGACATAGATTAAATCATCCGTCATGCCCGTTGCGGCGCAGCAGCTAAGGTCTAGGCCAAATCCCAATTCAGATAATAACCCAATCTCCCAGCGCACCAGTAATGCGCCCCACGCTTCAGGTTCCGGGCCAGCCTGCTCCAGCGTATCCAGCAGCACTTGAAGTGCTTCATATAGGGCCTGATGTTCTTCCCGTTCTGCCAGAGAAACCGACAAGATCGCACAAACACTGTTCAGCWYCCSRMKYYWRSSKSKATMMWMMMGARMKSRMGSMRRYCGKKCRTWSMKMRSYYMSSYYSSMYWRGKCCYSRWYYGACYTKYMASRCRYCMGCGMMMKRYKRGSWKMMSTKMMYWRCSCGRYWGAAGAGTCCCGCGCTGCCGCCGCCCCATGCCGCCCTTGACCAGCCCGGCATGACGGCCATGCTGCGCCGTCATAACGTCAATAAGCGCATCATATTCACCATATTTGCGCAAAGAAATAATTATGCCCTGATCATGAAATTCCATAACCTATTCTGTTGTTACCTCTATTTCAGCAAGATAAACCCGCACTTTACCCCAACCTATGGGAAATTCACTATAGACCGGAATCATATCATCCAGCCCATCCACTTTAGCGTACCAGATTTGCAGGGGAGTCGGCTCCATTGTGTCAGTANTTTTTTTCTTTCGCTTGTTTTTTTGGGAGACCTTTTTCTTCTTATTAATCCGCGTGAAACCGCCGTCAACAATTTCATCACTAAATTCACAAACAAGGGCATCGCCGTTATAAATTGATCTTTTGCTTTTTAAGCGTTTGTTTTCCGTACATTGATAGGAAATATCCAGCAGGAAAAAACCGCCGAAGATATTCTGATGCATGATCTTCTCGCCTATCTTCATGGCATCTTCATCAAGGCTCAGACCAAGATAAAAACTGACCATATCAGGGCCATATTTATGTTCTTCCCTGATGGGTATATATTCCACATCTTCCTTGAATTTAAATGTAAACTCGTGAGAGATGATCTTGCTGTCCTCTTCCTGAAACGCGGTTCGATTATGAAAGCTGTATTTTTTACCCCAACGACCCTGGTTTGTATAAAATAAAGGTTTCAGGCTGCCATCAGGGGCAAATTTTCCCCGCGCTGTCACTTTATTTTCCATATTGCTGAAAATTGTGGCAAGGCCAGTGACTTTATAAGAGGCTTCTATCGCGTAATCGGCGGCGCTCATATGGCCAGAGGAATATATTTTTGATATGACAAAGCCGCCCCAATAGGCTTTATAGGTTAACTTGATATGTTGAGTAGCTTTATCTTTTTCTGCCGCAAAACTTATGTTTGCCGCGAAGAAAAACAGAATAATAAAAGCAAGAATTTTATTCATTGCTAATCCATAGCGTCAAGTCGGCTGATCCCCTCTTTTATTTTAGCAGATTTCTGCTCGGCCTGTTCAAGATTCTTGCGATTATCCATAACCACATTTTCCGGCGCCTTGGCCATGAAGGCCTCATTATTCAATCGCCCGGAAATACCGCCAATTTCCTTGGCCAGTTTATCCAGATTCTTCTGCAATCTTGCCTTTTCCGCCGCAATATCGATGACGCCGGCAAGGGGCAGRAAATATGTTGCTTCSCCRACCACRACCTGWACCGCSCCTTTGGGAGCSKSCCYSTCATGSAKMGTGAYSSTKTCCARMCGSGCCAKRCGYTTRATCACATYRCCCTGMKCSRTCAGGGMKTTTKYKGTMTCYGRMGAYGCCCCCTGCACCAGCATKTCAAGCTTTGCMCCCGCCGGAACATTCATYTCYGCCCGYGCSGTGCGAATRTCSGAAACAAGCTGAATCACCCAGTTCATTTCCTGTGAGGCCCCATCATCAATCAGGGCCGCGTCCTGCACGGGCCAGTCAGAAATAATCAGATCCGTAGCGCGGCTATCGCTCAGGCTGCCCCATATTTCCTCGGTAATGAACGGCATGAAAGGATGCAATGTTTTCAGAATTTGATCCATAACCCATGCGGCGGCGGCGCGGGTTTCGCGTTTGGCGCGCTCATCTTCGCCGAAAAACTGCGGCTTGATCAATTCCACATACCAGTCGCAGAAAGTGCCCCATGTGAAGTGATAAATCGCCGCCGTGGCGTCATTATAACGGAAGTTTTCCAAGGCGCGGGTCACATCACCAGTAGCCTTGACCATTTCACCAATGATCCATTTGTTGACCGCAAGAGTGACATTTTGCGGATTAAAGTTGGCATCAACGTCATCAAAACAGCCATTCATGTCACAGAAACGGGCGGCATTCCACAGCTTGGTGCCAAAATTCCGGTAACCTTCGACCCGCTTTTCGGACAGTTTGATGTCCCTGCCCTGCGCCTCCATCGACGCCAGAGTGAAACGCAAAGCATCGGCCCCGAATTTATCTGCTAAATCCAGTGGGTCTATGACATTGCCTTTTGACTTTGACATTTTTGCGCCATGCTCATCCCGTACCAGAGCATGAACATAGACCGTATGGAATGGCACCTCTGGCTTGCCCGCCTCATCCTTCATAAAATGGAGGCCGTCCATCATCATCCGCGCCACCCAAAAGAAAATAATATCAAAGCCGGTGATTAACACATCGGTTTTATAATGTTTATTCAATTCCGGCGTATTTTCAGGCCAGCCWAGCGTGCCAAAAGGCCAAAGAGCCGATGAAAACCATGTATCCAGAACATCCGGATCGCGGGTCAACAGCACCTCTTTGCCGTAATGAGCCAAGGCGGCGGCGGCGGCTTCTGTTTCATCAAGGCAAACAAAAATTTCACCGTCCGGGCCATACCATGCCGGAATTTGATGGCCCCACCAAAGCTGGCGGGAAATACACCATGGTTCAATATTACGCATCCATTCGTAATAGGTTTTCTCCCAGTTTTTTGGGACAAATTTTGTCACACCGCTTTCAACAGCCTCCAATGCCGGTTTTGCCATGACTTCTGCATTCACATACCATTGATCCGTCAACCAAGGCTCAATCACTACCCCCGACCGATCACCGGTGGGCACCATATGGACGGTATCTTCCGTTTTTTCCAATAAACCYAGGGCATCCATATCAGCGATGATCATTTTGCGAACCASAAAACGGTCAAGGCCGCGATATTTTTCCGGTACCGCATCATTGGTCTGGGCCGCATCATCAAAAATATTGATTTCTGCCAGATTGTGACGTTTGCCAACCATATTATCATCAAAGTCATGGGCCGGCGTAATTTTTACCGCGCCAGAACCCTTTTCAGGGTCAGCATGTTCGTCCGCAACCACAATCAGCTTTMGGCCCACGAGCGGCAGGGTCAATGTTTTGCCGATTAAATCCTGATATCTTTCATCTTCGGGATGTACGGCCACCGCCACGTCGCCGAGCATGGTTTCAGGCCGCGTGGTGGCAACGACAAGAAAACGATCATCAGTGCCGTCCACGGGATATTTGAAATGCCAGTAATGGCCATTGACTTCTTTTTGTTCCACTTCAAGATCAGAAATGGCGGTTTTCAGCTTGGGATCCCAATTCACCAGACGCTTGGCTTTATATATCAGGTCTTGTTTATAAAGCTCGACAAAAACCTTTAATACCGCCCCGGCAAACCCCTCATCCATGGTAAAGCGGCTGCGGCTCCAATCACAAGACTGCCCAAGGCGGCGCATCTGGTWAAAAATTATGCCGCCGGATTTTTCTTTCCATGCCCAGACACGTTCAATAAATTTTTCACGCCCAAGGTCATGACGGGATAAGCCTTCGGCGTCCAATTGGCGTTCCACCACCATTTGTGTCGCGATGCCCGCATGATCCATGCCCGGCTGCCACAAGACATCCTTGCCGCGCATCCGTTCAAACCGGATAAGAATATCCTGCAATGTATGATTAAGGGCGTGGCCCATATGAAGGCTGCCCGTCACATTTGGCGGCGGCAGTACGATGGTATAGGGCTCAGCATCCGTGCGGCCAGCTTTAAATGCCCCCGAAGCCTCCCAATGATCATATATTCTCTGTTCGGCATCATGACAATCGAATGATTTTGCCAGTTTGGCAGCTTTTTCCGGTTCTTCAGGCATTTCAGGAATCTTTTCGTCTCTTCTATGAATTTACAATAATTTAAAGCATTTAAAAAAAGAGAAGAGCCTTAGAATAAAGGCCCTTCACATTAATCTGGTCGGCAAAAGCCTGTTATATTTTTNACGGTATCACCCTACTTGACGTTTTTAGTTATGGTTTTTTAGTTCTGGCTAAACGGGCTATTTCTTTGGCAACCATACGTTCGACAATCGGCGGCAGATTTTTGTCCAACCAGGTTTTCAACATGGGTTTAAGCATCTCTCTGACCAGATCTTCTAACGTATTACCCGCCCCCTGATAACCTGTTGTCAATAAATCTGACAGCACACCAAACTGATCCATGGTAAAATTTGATTCTTCTCCTGACATCAATCCTTCATCCTCAGGCGCCGGATCCACATCATCTATAGCCAAGTCAATATCAATTTTAGGTTCTGGTTCTTCGGGTTCTGGTTCTTCGGGTTCAGGCTCAGGTTCAGCTTCTTCGGGTTCAGCTTCTTCGGGTTCAGGCTCAACTTCAAGTTCTTCCTCTACCATTTCTGTAAGTTCCAGAACTTCTTCTGGCTCCTCTTCTGGTTTGGATTCTGGCTCTGATTCTGGCGCGGATTCTGGCTCTGATTCTGGCTCAGCGACAGCCTCGGATGCCTCGACAGGTTTCTCTTCTTCGACATCATCTTCCGAAATAATTTTCCGAATCGATGCAAGAATTTCTTCCATTGTTGGCTCTTCTTGGCCTTTCGTTTCGCTCATATTGCTGATACCTCGCCGCTTTAAGCGCTATCCCTCGTTTAAATACCGGTAAATCGGCATCATATATATGCTATGTCTAACATAATAGCTTTAGTTTTTTTTCATCAATTTTCAATAGCYATATATCATATATAAAAAAAAACGACCTTTTGGAACAAAAATATCCCCAGATCGTTTTAATTTTAGCTAAAAACTGATTTTAATAAACTTAGTCTTCATCAATTCCCCAGCCAAAAAACTTATTTTCCACATTATTCCTATTATGGTTTGGGTTATATCGCGCGACATCAAGCGCCATTTCCTCTGCGGTCAGCTTACCAATAACCATTAACAAACTGTATGCCGCAACATGCTGATCTCTTTGCGCGCGCACTAAGCTTACGCGCGAGTCCAGCAATTCCTGCTCAGCATCCAGCACATCCAGAGTTGTTCTTGAGCCAACTTCTGACTCCTGCCTGACGCCTTCCAGAGCAATGTCATTTGCGGTTACCTGATCTTCGGATGAAACAATCCGGGCCGTGGCCTCTCGGTAGTTTTCCCAGGCATTTCGAACTTGCTCCTCCACATCCCGTTCAACGGACACGGTTTCCAGTCGGCGCTGATTTTCAACTTGTCTGGATTGACGAATATTCGATGCAACGGTACCGCTTTGATAGAGCGGCAAAGTCATCTGTGCCAGGATTTCTTTAACGGTCGACCTATCCGTCACACTGAAGTTTTCCCAGCTTTTACTGAGCCGGCCAACGACTTCTACAGTTGGGCCTAGCCCCCCATATTGTTTTTTAACGTTATATCGCGCCGCTTTCTCAGTGAACATGGCCGCAAGAAGTTCAGGATTAAATTGGCGCGCCATATCGAATGCCGCTTCCTCAGAAGCCGGCATGGCGGGCAAACTTACCGGTTGCTCAAGATTAGCCGGCGACATACCAACCGTCTTCTTAAAGGCCGCCCTGCTGGCCGTTAAGGATGCCTCGGAAAGAATTTTTTCTGAAATTGAACGCGACAGGCGCGCTTTCGACTGGGCAACATCAGTACGGGTTATTTCCCCGACCCGGAATCTGTCCTCACTGGCTTCCAGTTGACGTTTAAGCACAGCCACATTATTGMTAGTCAGCTCTAACACGGCAATATCCCGCATAACGCCCATATAAGCTGTTACGGCATCCAACAGAATCCTCTGTTCTGTGCTGATCAGCTGGGCACGTCCGGCGTTCACTCTGTTTTGAGCCTCATTCGTGCTGTTCACGGTTTTCATGCTGCTGAATACAGGCTGCCTGACCTCTAATGTTAAACTTCGTGGGTTTGTATTTCCACTAGAGGCAAATGTCGCAATCGTTTCAGAATTTTTATAGCCGTATCGGCCAGAACCCATAATAGAAGGCCGCCAACCTGCTTTAGCCYGATTTATGGTCTCAYCAAGCGCCCTCAAACCCGCCCGCTGCGCCTGCAAAGTCGGGTTACTCAGATAGGCTGCCGCCATGGCATCCTTTAATGTCTCTGAATAGGCCTGTTGATGAAAAGCAAAACTCATCACCAACGCCGCAACTATGAAAGATAGTCTATTTCTCATTTTCAAACCCAGTATAATATAACTTGTTGATAATTGCGCTTCTTTACGAGCATTTAACTCATAACAACTTGGCATTAATAAAAGGTGTATTTATTTTTATTAACCATAATTTGAAATTACTCCACTATTGTTAACGCTGTCAACATTAACTCACGCAACATCCCTTAAAAAGTGAATTCAGCTTTCCTGTTAAACGCCGCAAGGCCAGGAATATAAGCATCAAACAATATCCGCTTGCCAAGCAGACCATTTTCATTTGTCACATAAGTGGCCTTGCCAACGCCATTGTCATTCAGAACGCAAATCAGCCGCCCCCCCTCAGCGATCTGGTCGACCAACTGCTGCGGCAGATCGTCAATCATCCCATTGATGAATATCRAGTCATAAGGGCCTTGCGCCGCCAAACCATCCACTAGTGGCCCCGTTACAACGGCCACATTATCACATTCCTGATCTGCCAGAATAGCAATAGCTGTCTTCGCAAGAGCGTCATCTTCTTCAAGTGCAACAACGGCTTCGGCAAGCCGGCCCAAAACCGCGCTTGAATAGCCTGTTGCGCAGCCCACATCCAGAACGAGGTCTGTTTCTTTCACATCAGCGGCATCAATCAGTCTGGCAAAAACCATGGGGGCCATCAGGCTACGCCCCGGAGCCACCTGAATGTCATCATCATGATAAGCGACACCGCTTAACTTTTTTGGGACAAACTTTTCCCGGTGAACAGAAGTTATTGCCCCAATAATGCGTTCATCATTGACTTCATTAGGTCGAAGTTGGGTATCTATCATATTTTGACGTGCATGTGCCGTATCTGACATTGAGAAACTCCTGGAATATATGACTTCAATTACCGTCCCTGTATAAAGGGTCACTTTGTGCTTTACAATAACGGAAATACCATAATACGAGGACGATATGTCACATTTTTGAGCTAATATGAAAAAAACATCATTTTAACCACAAAAAATTATAGCATTTTAAAATATGATAAACTGATGGCAAATTCTGTACTTCCCTCTTTTAAAAAAGACGTTTAGCATTAATAAAAGCACCCATACGGCGATTTTAAAGCTTGAAAATAAAAGGTGAATATGCGACATAATGCCATCTTGAAAAGTTGATAATTAAAATATTCTATATTTGAAAAATCTTTTCATTTTATGTCAATGGCTTGGCGCGGTGGCGGAGTGGCTACGCAGCGGATTGCAAATCCGTCCAGACCGGTTCGATTCCGGTCCGCGCCTCCAAAGCTATCCCCCTCCTCAGAAACTTTCCTCAGTTCCAGCTAAATAGGCCATTCAGGACGTGCCATGTTTAGATTGTCCGCCCTACAAAGAAGTTCCATATTTTATACATGCGAATTTTATACATGCGAATAATATTTGACTATTTGGTCAAAAAATTATAGCCTAAAGATAAATAGGGATACAATATGAACCACAAAAACCATAGGGCGGCTCATAATAAAATATTAGCCGATCAGGGTGCCAACAGTTTTTTTGATGAACTACACAGCCCATTAAATAAAGCCATGGCCCTTAAGGAAGCGGATCACTGCCTTTATTGTTATGATGCGCCCTGCATTCAGGCCTGCCCCACATCCATAGATATTCCAACTTTCATCCATCAAATCAAAACCGGCAATGTCATGGGCGCGGCCCATACGATCCTCAATGAAAATATTATGGGCGGCACCTGCGCCCGTGCCTGCCCGACAGAGGTTCTTTGCGAACAGGCCTGCGTTCTCAATGATGATGCCGGAAAACCCGTCGAAATTGGTCTTTTGCAGAGGTTTGCCACAGATCACCTGATGGCTAAGGCTGGCCCTCATCCCTTCCGGCGCGCGGCGCAAACAGGCCGCACTATTGCCGTGATTGGCGCGGGGCCTGCCGGATTATCCTTTGCCCACCGCGCCGCCGTTCTCGGGCATGACATTCACATATATGAAGCCCGTGACAAAGCCGGTGGGCTTAATGAATATGGCCTTGCCGCCTATAAGATGGTTGATGATTTTGCCGCCAGAGAAGTTGATTTTATTTTGGATATTGGGGGTATCGAAATATTTTACGGCACTTCGCTCGGACAGGATTTATCCCTGAATGACCTGCAAGAAAAATATGCCGCCATAT
>NVVM01000077.1 GCA_002402225.1 Alphaproteobacteria bacterium | reverse complement strand
CCCCCGACCAGTTGGGTGGTCACCGCGCTTGGTGTTGGGGTTCTGGTGTTTGCTTTTCTGATCAATATCACCGGCAATCGCATGATTGGTCTCTTTTCGCTGCTGATGGCGTTGCTTAAAATTGGTGGGATATTGGTCTTTGCTCTGGGTGGATTGTGGATCGCTGATTTTAATTTTGAAGTGACGCAAACCGCTGTTGAAGAGACGTCCGTCATCGGTTTCCTCGCGGCTATGGCGCTGGCCATCTTGGCCTATAAGGGGTTCACCACCATCACCAATAGCGGCTCGGAAATTGTTGACCCACATCGCAATGTCGGACGGGCTATCATTATTTCGATAGCCATTTGTGTGGTGATTTACATTCTGGTCGCTCTGGCGGTAGCGGGTAATCTCAGTCTGCCCGAAATTATCGCGGCAAAAGATTTTGCATTGGCAGAGGCCGCCCGTCCTGCCCTTGGTGATTATGGATTATGGTTCACTGTTGGATTGGCAGTTGTTGCAACGACTTCTGGCGTTATCGCCAGTATATTTGCGGTATCGCGCATGCTCGCTATGCTGACCGATATGAAACTGGTACCGCATAGTCACTTTGGTATGAAGGGCAGTATTCAAAAACATGCACTGGTTTACACGGTTGCCATCGCCATTTTCCTGACCCTGTTTTTTGATTTGAGCCGTATCGCATCGCTCGGCGCTATTTTCTATTTACTGATGGATATCGCCGTGCATTGGGGCGTGCTCCGCTATCTTCGCAAGGAAATTAATGCCAGTCCCTTTGTTCTGATTATGGCAATAGTTTTTGATGTGGTGGTGCTGGGCGCATTCTTGATGGTAAAGGCACAGACTGACATGACGGTAATTTATGCCGCATTTATCGGCATAACTCTCGTGTTTGTAGGCGAGAGATTCTTTTTACAACGACAAATAAAGGAGAAAAATCATGGAACATGATTGCTGTTCGGAAAAGATAAAATACCGGCAGCGGTAAAAAAGCCTGTTTGTGGAATGAATATTAATGCGGATAAGACCGTAGATTTTCCTGACTGTTAATCCCGCCGGGCCTGTTTCCAGATCATCTGACCATTGTTATCTACTCATAAGTTTCAAAGTCACTGCCGCCCGGCAGGTTGGGGAGTGGATATGCTGCTCACTATAGAGATATTAACATGTTGATTTAAAATGATAAAAAATAAACCATCTCTGACCCTGAGGTATCCTCACGAAATTGATCAATGATTTGCATTGGGATTTTCCGTGAGTGATTTTAGGGTTCTTAGGGCGGTTTTCCAGTGTTTCTCTTGTAATTTCAGGTTTTTATCCTTAAAAGCACGCAACCCGATAAACTGGCAGGACAGCACATTGCGGGTCTTGATTGAATTCCCCTGATACTGCCAGTGTTTCCCGGCCTCTTTCACGGCAAGCCCCAGCCAATAGAGCAGATATTGGGTCACGGCGGCAATGATGAGAAGAACTTCCAGTTTTTTTATATTCCGGGTGCCGCAAGCCTTCATCTGCAGGCCCGACTTCAAATCTCTGAAACTTTCTTCTATTTGCATCCGGGTGGCGTATATTCTCGTAATTTTCCTGAGCGATGCACTTTTCGGGCAAAGCGATGTGGCCAGTAACCAAGGCTCCTTTCCCCGCTCCGCACAGCTTCGGGATTGCCTGCTGCTGCGCGCGCGTTCGCCGGTGACGGTCTTGTCCTTCCGGCCTTTGGATTGGCGATGCAGAACCACCATCCGGGTTATTATCTGCGCTTTTTCTCCTAACCAGTAACGCCCTAAATCTTTGGCCTTTTGGCGGGCAAATTGATAGAGACCCTTGATGGGAAACCAGTTACCGTCTGTGGGATCGCTCGTAAATTCTTCTGTGAGTTTTTGGCAGTGGGTTCGATTTCTGACGCGCCCCACGTAATCCCAGCCAAGGGAAGTCACCAACTGAAACCAGGGAATACGGAAGCCTGCATCAGTCACGATGATCGGTATAGCATTTTCTGGCAACAGACCCTTTAACTTTACCATAAAGGCATGATGGACATGGGGTTTTTCTTTGGTTCTGAGGGGATGGATTTCTTCATAAAGGGTCAGGGAACGGCCTTGTGCGACAAGGGAGGCCCGAAGCAGAAAATGACCCTTTCGACCATACATGTCAGACCAGTCAATATGAATGACCGGACGGTGCAATCGCCCGATCACCTGCGCGGCGAGCCGATGATAAATGGATTTAATTTCCCGGTGAAATTTCACATTGCTGCACAGGCGGTCAATCCGTTTGATCCGATGTTTCTCCAGTGCCATGTTTGAGGTATTGCGCCCCAGTCCCGTAACGGACAGCACCCCGCCATTCATGGCGCTCTCAATGGCCGCGAAGAAACATGCCCGGCGGATTTTATGCATTGTGGGCGTGACACGGTCAACGGAAAGGGATAAAAAACGGGGGACATTCATGATATAATCCTGTGGTTTTTTCTGTTTGGTGATGGATTAAATCACTAAATGTCATGAATGTTACTTTGTCAAATATCCTATGCCATTGTTCCAATTATATCTTTCGTGGGGATTCGTCAGGGTCAGAGACGATTGATCCGATCAAGGATTTGAATATAAATCGGGAACAGCCGCCTGTCTTCAGCGGTTACTGCTGACGCCGTTGGCGCCAATTCCATATTGATAGGTGCAATATTACCCATTTATACCGATTTCCGGTTCCTCATTTACCCCCAGAATTCTTTTAAGAGCACTCTCCACTCATTATAGCATTAACCACCGAAAACTTTAATCAAATTCCAGTGAAAGTTCACCCACACCCCTGTTGATTTAAATGACGCGGACGTTTGAGGCGTATTCTGTCTCAAAAATATTGCCAACAATTATAAACCTTGCAAACTAACAAAGAGTATATTATCCTACCAAGTAGGAATTATACGCTTTTGGAGAATAAATTATGAGCATGGTCAAGAAGAGCATTTCGGTTACCGATCAACAGAATGGCTGGATCAAGGCGCAAATCAGAACCGGGCATTTCGGCAATGAAAGCGAGGTGATCCGGGAGTTAATTCGCGAGAGGCAAATTAGAGAACAGGAAACACCGGCGGAAATCGAGGCCATTCGTGCCGCCCTGATTAAAGGGGAGAAAAGCGGTTTTACGGATCAATCCGTAGATCAAATCTGGGAGGATGCACGTCAGTCCCACAGGTCAAAACATGGCTGATTATCGCCTTAGTCAAGAGGCCAGAAAAGACCTGCTGGACATTGCCATCTATGGTGACGAGAATTTTGGTGTTGCACAATCCAACAAATATCGCGATCAGCTCAAACTGCACTTTGAGCTTTTGGCAGAACAACCCAAGCTTTTTTCTGCCGTGGATTATATCAAACCGGGTTATCGCCGTAGCGTCTGTAACAAGCATTCGGTTTATTACCGGATTGATAATGAAGGCGTGGAAATCATCCGTGTTTTGGGACGTCAAGATTATAGAAAAGCACTTTGATCTTGAACCCGCCTTGAATTATCTGATGTGAGATTGAAACATTAGGACGTAAGATTGAAAGAGATAAGAATTGACAGATATAGATTTAGTACTTAGCAAATATACCCCTGAACTACAGAATTATCTTAAATCAATCCTCGATTCTTATATCAAATCCGATTGTGCGGATGATGATTCTTACTCAAGATTATGTGAGCCCAGCAGACAACATTTCTTTGCCAAAGTTTGGGAGGCGATCTTATATAAAAGATTTTATGATCTGGGTTGGAGCATTCAAGGTTTACAAAATGGCGGCCCGGATTTTCTTCTGAATGGAACAACATGTGATAAACAAGTATATGTTGAAGCGACCGTTCCAGCACCTGAAGGATTGCCGGAAAATTGGTTGAATTCTGAATCAGGAGGAATGACGACCTTTCCTTATGCAGAAATGCTCCTGCGCTGGACGTCAAGTTTGAAAGCCAAAAGTGACAAGCATAGAAGGGATATGCAAAAACCGCATATAGATGCCAACCGCCCCTTTGTAATCGCGATAAATTCTTGTCGCCTTTCCAGGATGGCGGATGATTTCGGTATAAGCCNATGGCCCTTTGCGGTTGAAGCGGTCTTCCCAGTTGGATGTATCACAGTACCGATTAATAGAAATACGGGGGAAATGGGTGAAGCGTTTCAAGGTCAGAGATTCACAATCCTAAAACCTAAAACAAATAAAAACATMMCAACGGATAATTTTCTGAATCCAGATTACAGCCATGTCAGTGCTCTTCTTGGCTGTTCGTCTTGTTGGGCATCGCTGAATAATCGAGATGATCCAGTCAAATTACCCACTATGTTTCTTGTGCATAATCCACTTGCAAATAATCCATTGCCTCAGGGGTGGCTGCCCGGTGCGATTGAGTATGTAACCACAAAAAAATCAGAGAATGAGTATCTCTTGAAAGAGTTAAACGAGGTAGATTGATCATGGTATCTTGATACATAGGGATTTTGGAACGGCGCGCAACCACCTTTTGGCTATCGCACCTATGTTGCAGAAAAACGTGGCAAGAAGGATAAGAAAAAACTGGAGATCAATCCGGTTGAGGCCGAGATCGTGCGGCGTATTTTTAAACTTTATATTCACGGCGAAGGGGACAAAGGCCCGATGGGCATGAAAGCCATTGCAAACCTGTTGAACACAGAAAGCATTCCAACCCGCAAGGGCGGCAAGTTCCTGATGCAATATATCCATAAAATCCTGAGCAATGAGGCGTATGTCACGCGGCATGTGTTTAACCGCCGCAACAGCAAAACCAGAAAGCTCAAGCCAGAGGATCAATGGATTTACTCGAAATCCCGCGCATTATTGAAGATGTCGATTTTAACGCGGTTCATGACCGTTTGGACAGCAATCATCCGCTCACCACATCGCCCCGCATTGTAAATAGCAATATCCTGCTGACCGGGCTTGCTCATTGCGCACAATGTCACCCTCGCATGCGGATTCAAACCGGTAAGGGCGGCGCATATCGTTATTATAAATGCGGCAAGCACGCGGATTCGGGCAAAGCCGTTTGCACCGGTTGTTCCGTTCGTATGGAGAAACTGGATAAAATCGTTCTGAATGTCCTTATAGATCGCATTCTGGCACCGGGCCGCATCTCGCCCTTGTTTGAGCGCAGCCTTGACCGTGAACGAACCGTTCAAAACCGGATTAAGCAGCTCAAAAGTGACAAAAGGGAAATGAAGAAACAGCTTGATGCGCTTTGGCGGCAAACTGCATTAGCAAGATTTGCGGCTGGATGCGTCACTTAAGACCTATATAGAAAAAATTGCCCAAGAGATAAAAAGAAAATATGAGAATATTTTGCGGGCAATAACACGGCTTGAATATCAAAATAACATGCCGCTTGGGAATTTCACCGCAAAGAGCATGAGTAACTTTCCTAATGCACTACGGGACCGTTTGAAGGCCAAGGGCCAAACCCATTTCCGGCGAAGCCCCAAAAATTGTAAAATGTTCGCTCCCTCATAAGCCGCATCGATGTGACCCGAGAAAAAATCAGAATATCTGGCTCAAACGCTGTGCTTGCAGGCCTTGCAAGCAATTATAACCAGTCTGGAAGACTGGTGCCCACTTTTGCCAAGGAATGGTGCACCCGACTGGATTCGAACCAGTGACCTCTGCCTTCGGAGGGCAGCGCTCTATCCAGCTGAGCTACGGGTGCTAATGCATAAGCATGAATAAGTGAGCGCAGATTACTTTTAATTTCTTTTAAAGGCAATGACTAATTTGGGAAAAGAAGTTAATAAAAAACGGCACCGAATTGGTGCCGTTTTTCAGAATTATACAAGATACTCTAATTTCTATTGCCCATGAAACGCAGCAGGAAAAGGAACATGTTAAGAAAGTTAAGATAGAGGCTCAAGGCGCCCATTATGGCTTTCTTTTGTGCGGTTTCCTGACCGTCATTATGCATATACATCAGTTTTATTCTCTGTGTGTCATAAGCGGTCAGGCCGGCAAAAATCAGGACGCCGCCGACGGAAATGATGAAATCCATCATGCCGGATTGCAGGAACATATTGACCACGGAAGCTATGATAATGCCAAATAGCCCCATCATAAGGAATGAGCCCATACCCGTTAAGTTACGCTTGGTTGTATAGCCATAAAGGCTAAGTGATCCGAAGGCCGCTGCGGTAACGAAAAATGTTTTGGCAATGCTGGTGCCGGTATAGACAAACAGGATGGAGGCAATAGACATGCCCACCATTCCGGCATAAATCCAGAATACCATTTGGGCTGTTGATGCCTGCATGTGGTTAATGCGAAAGCTCAGGAAAAAAACCATGGCGAGCGGCGCAAACATCACAATTAAGCCAAGTCCGGTTTGTCCGGTTAAATGAACAGAACCATCCGGCGCTGTTTGAAAATTATATAACAGAGATGCCAGCGCAGGCACATTTGCGGTAACATAGGCCATAAGCCCGGTCAGAACCAATGCCGAGGCCATATAATTATATACGGTCAGCATATAAGCTCTGAGGCCTTCGTCTATTTCGGCTGCGGTGCGTAAGTCTGATGCAGAGCCGTAACGGGGTTTATAGTCTTCAACCATTTAAAATATATCCTTCATTTTTAATTCGTTTATGTGAGGATATATWGGCATAGAAATAGATTTTTTCAAGTCTTTCCCGGAAAAATTTATTTYTTATAATTTGTTATTGGCAAAGAGATGCTTCAAGAATCCGTTGCARCCCCTGTCRATAAAATCATAGACTCTGTCAAAACCCTCAATGCCGCCGGTGTAGGGGTCCGGCACTTCGGTAATGCCGGGGCAGTCTTGCGCATATTCCATGAAAAGTTTGATCTTATGCTGCTGATCGGGCGGGCAGATGGCCTTCATATCCTGAATATTATCTTGATCCATGGCCAGGATGTAGTCATAGTCTGTGAAGTCCTGTAAAGTTACCCTTCGAGCCTTGAGGTCATTAAGGTCTACGCCGTATTTCAGGGCTATGTCCTGAGAGCGCTTGTCGGGTTCTTTCCCCACATGGTAAGCGCCGGTTCCTGCGGAATCGACAAAAATATTTTCAAGGTAACCATCACGAATACCATTCTGTGATAATTTTTGACGAAATMCGCCTTCCGCCGTTGGGGAGCGGCAAATATTACCCAAGCACACAAATAGAATTTTAATCATTTTACACTGCTGGTTTCTCTCTATTTTCACTATAATAGATTATATACTCAAAAATCCAATGAGGGAAGATGATAGATTAGGAAAAATTTATAAGGCAGGATTGATATTAAGGAAAGGCTCACATGGTAACGCTCTCGAAGAGGGAAATTAAAAAAATTCTGGATGAAATTGAAGGCTGGGAAGTTTGTGAAAACAGGCCCGCGATCAAACGTCATTTTACCTTTTCTGATTTTAATAAAGCATTTTCATTCATGTCGGCCATTGCCATGAAGGCGGAAAGGATGGATCACCATCCGGAATGGAGCAATATATATAATAAGCTTGATATCATACTGACCACCCACGAAGAAGGGGGTGTCACGGCTATGGATATTAATTTAGCCCGTTTTATCAATAAAATTTATAACGGTAAAAATTTATCCTAGATCAATTTTTTTTATTTTTTTAGGAATATATTTTATTCATGTAATAATGGGATCAAAGGCTGTTCACAGGTTATCGCGATATGCTTTGGGTAGAAATAGAATTTTGAATTGGAAAGCGAGGAAAAATATGTCGGAGAACGATAAAGTCATCTCTAATGTTCTGGTTGTCATTGAGCCAGCGGAAGATGTTCAACATGCCCTGCAACGGGCTATGAAAACGCATGAAATGCTTGAAAATGATGTGAATATTCATTTATTTATATCTTTTGAGATGGATAAATTGAAAGCGGGAGGAAATAACTATGATTTTTCTTGTGATAACAGTTGGTTCGAGAGTTTAGTTAGCCCACTGGTTGAAAAGAAGATAACCTATTCTGCAGAAGTTTTCTGGACTGAAAACTGGCATAGGTCAATCATGGCTTCTGTCAAGAGCCATGATATTGATATGATTATCATGTCCGATTACACGACAGAGAAAAATCAAAATGATTTATCGGCAGAAAAATGGACTTTGTTGAGGGTTTCTGAATGTCCTGTTTTGATTGTTCACCCCAAAGCAAAATTACATCGCAAGACAATTCTCGCGGCGGTTAATATGCAAACCGATAACCCGCGTTATGTGGAATTGAATGCCAAAATTCTGAAAATGGCCCGTATGATGGCCAGCTATTATGGCGCGGAAAAACATATTGTTAATGCCTATGAAGATTCACTGGAGTTTCCGGATCGCGCCAAACTTCTGCATGATACGGATACGAAACAACCGAACGTTCATGTGCAACTGGGRAATCCAACGACGATCATTGCCACAGTAGCCGATGATATTGATGCGGATGTGGTTATCATTGGAACTTTATCCCGGCGGGGCATTCTTGCCGCCATGCGGGGGAATAAAAGCGAAGATATTATTCATCGCCTTAACCGGGATGTTATGGTCTTAAACAGTTTAAGCTCATGAGTTGAGCATAGCTGAATATATAAAAAAGGCACCTTGGTAGGTGCCTTTTTTATGTAAGTTATATTTTAGCGCGGCGCAAGGCGAATGGCCCCATCAAGGCGGATCACTTCGCCGTTGAGCATGGCGTTTTCGCATATTTGCTGGCAAAGCTGCGCATATTCATCGGGCCTGCCAAGGCGGCTTGGGAAAGGTACGCTGGCCCCAAGGGAATCCTGAACTTCTTGCGGCAGACCTTCCATCATGGGTGTTAAGAACAGGCCCGGCGCAATGGTGCAGATGCGAATACCGAGTTTTGCAAGGTCGCGCGCAATAGGCAATGTCATGCCGACAATACCGCCTTTGGAGGCTGAATAGGCCACTTGTCCGATTTGGCCATCCATGGCCGCGACCGAGGCCGTATTGATCACAACGCCTCTTTCCTCAGTGTCCAAAGGGTCTAGCTCTGCCATGCGGGCCGTGGTCAGACGGATGACATTGAAGGTGCCGATCAGATTGACTTCGATGGTTTTTTTGAAACGGGCATAATCATGGGGTATATTTTCGCGGCCCACGGTTTTCTCGCCAATGGCAATACCGGCGCAATTGATCAATATTCTGGCCTCCCCATGGGCGGCGGCACTGGTTTCGAGCGCATTTATGACATTTTCTTCCGAAGTCACATCAACATTTTCAAAACGGCCTTTGATATCGGCGGCAACCTGCGTTCCGCTTTCGCTGTTCATATCGAATATGGTGACTTTGGCGCCGGCCCTGGCCAGCCTGCGCGCTGTTGCTTCGCCCAGTCCTGATGCCCCGCCCGTAACGATGGCTGATAATCCTTGTATGTCCATTTGTTTGCTCACTTCGGTTGAATTTAGTGTTACTGTTTGGTAACATATTGCCTTAAGTCCTGTCCACTATGGATTTGGATTTTCTACTAAGGATTCAAGTCTTTTGTTGCCGGCGCTTTTTCTTTGCTTCGTGCAGGGCAATATATAATGTGGATCCAGAAATAATGATGGCTCCTGTGACGGTCCATTGATCTGGGATTTCGGCAAAAACAAGAAATCCTGCAAGGGCAATGAAAATCAGCCGGACATATTCAAAGGGTGTCACAATCGTTGCCTCCCCATAGCGGTAGGCCTGTACCATGCAGACTTGTCCAATATAGGCGCTTAAACCCAAGGCCGCAATAATGCCTAATTGTAAGAGTGTTGGGGTCTGCCAATAGGCTATGGTCGGGACGATACAGAGTAAAACGATAAACAGATTGCCGTAAAAAACCATGGTKKYKGTKGAATGRTCTYTGGTCATTTTTTTGGTRATYACKGCRATGRYRGCCATGCYCAGSGCGGCMRTSAGGGCRATKASCTGAAYCGRRTKRKWRYCKMTRNCCGGRCSSWRRWWYAMYWAWAMYSCCRRWAAASCSGYMMWGGKTGSMMAGCGTCCGGGGCAGGTGAATTTTTTCCGACAGGAATAATGCCGCCAGCACGACCAAGAATAAAGGCTTGGTGAATTGCAGGGCGGTGACTTGCACCAGCGGTAAATGCACGATGGCATAAAAATTTCCCAGAACGATGATGCTTAAAATGAAGGAGCGCATAACAAGCCAGTCCGGACGCGGCGATTTAAATAGCGCAGGGCCATGACGCGCATTTAAAAGTAAAATATAAAAAAGCGAGAAGCTGCAGCGGATAAGAACGACTTGAAAACTGCTCAAGTCTTTGCCAATTGTACGGATCAAGAGCGCGGAAATGGTCATGGTCACGCAGGCGATCAGGATAAAACCGATACCAAGCAGATTATTGGGCTGGTTTTTAGTCATTTCTGCTTTTCAGTCATTTAATGAGATCGTCCTTGAGAGGCGTGTTTTTCTTTCTTTCCCGGTGGGCGGTATAGGCTGCGCTGGCCAAGATAATGCCGCCGCCCAAGAAAGTCCATATATTCAAAAGATCGCCAAATAAGGTAATTCCCAGAATGGCCGCGAAGATTATCCGTGAAAAATCGATGGGCATAATCGCGCTTAAATCGGCCTTGGAAAGAGCCTTGGCAAGGCATATATGGGCCGTTGCCGCCAAACCTCCCATAAGAACAATATATATCCATTGGGCACCTGATGGCCATTGCCAATAGAAGAGCGCTGCAATGAAGCTGATGGGCATACCAACGATAAAGGCCATGAGGCTAACGATGGTAGCACTGTCATGGCGGGTTAATATTTTAACGCAGATTAATGTGGCGGCGAAGCAGAGAGCAGCGCCAAGAGCAGCCAAAATCCCCGCGTTTAAATCCTGAAAGCCTGGTCGGACGAGAATCATGACCCCGATGAAGGCAAGTGAAATGGCGAGTATCCGGTGTGCGCCTATGGTTTCTTTCAAGACAAATACCGCGAGAACGGCGGCGAATATGGGCGCGGCATAGCTGAAGGCCACCACATCAGCTAAGGGTAAAAGCCGGATGGCAAAATAGGACCCGGCGACAGACGCGATGTTGGATACACCCCGCAGGATATAAAGCGGATAGAGGCCCGATGAAAAAGTGGGCAGTTTGATCCGTATCAAAATTGGCAGGGTGGTCAACAGGCCAAAAAACGTCCTGAAAAATACCAGCACCAAGGGATGAATATCCCCCGATAAATGACGTACGCAAGCCCAGAGTGCCGCGTAAAAGATGGTATATCCCATCATATA
>NVVM01000076.1 GCA_002402225.1 Alphaproteobacteria bacterium | reverse complement strand
CCTCGCTATATATGGGCAGATATCATGTTGGCTTTGTGACCGATAAGGTGGGTCAATTTTAAACGCCAATGCCGGGTCAATTTTAAATGCTTATTGACAGTAAAGGAATAGAAGATGTAATTGTCAAAGATTTATCTAGCGAAAATGCGTATGCGAGATCTGATGCGCTTAAGTGCGTGAAATGGTTTTCTTCTTCCCGTGTAAAAGAACAAGTTCTTAAAATAGCTAAAAAGAAAAATCATGAGAAGGTCGAAGAGGTGCATTTGATGCAGGCCCTTGCATCCCTTGTTGAGGATACCGCTTTTGCGGAGATGTTACGAAAAGGGGTGCCAGCCTATTTGGATGCTCTTGATATCCGTCAATCGAGACCGCCTATATCAAAAAATATATATGACCAAGCGTGCATTGATGCATCAAGTAATGAAGAAACAGTACGCTCTGCTGGTGTTGTGATGCTTTCTTTTGGCAAGGAGGAAGAAACTGCATTGTTTTTACAGAAAATTTTGGAAAATTGCGAACCACAAAGTAAAATTGTAACGGATGTAGTGTGGACGCTTGATAGATTAGGGTATTATACAGATGAAATTCTTCCTTGTCTCGAAAGAATGATGAGTAGCAAAGACACCCAACAAATAGTTTTCAATTACTTGCTTCGATACGGCGGAATTACAGCAGAGGCTGCAATAGGTTCATATCTGGGAGGTCATAAATTAGAAGAGGTTACAAATGTTGAGGAGCAGGTTGCTAGATTATTGGTTTCTCGAAGAGATGGGGCTAAAGAAGCCGAAGATTTTTTGTGGCGTATGCTCAATAAAGGTGACCCTAAGTACGCCTCAAATCATAATTTATTAGCATTGTCAGAAGCTGGTGACAGCCTAGCTACAGATYTATTATTTGATAAAGCCATAGCGGATAAGAATTTTATAGAATCTCCAGTTATTGCTATTGAAGCTATTTCAAGAAGAGATCCTGAATATGCTTTTGAGGCAGCAATAAGGTTGATTGAAGCTTATGATTCAATGGGTTGCGAAGTTATCCTTTTATCGATTAATTCTAAGAAAGCTATCTCATATCTATTACAATTTTTAGAACGGGATATTGATACATTAAGCCGTTGGCGTATTTATCGCCATTTACGTTGGTATGCTCCACAGGAAGAGCTGCGTACAGCATTAGAGTTGGTTCTAAATAATAGTACATCGCGGAAACGGGAAGTGGTGTGCGAAATTCTTGGGTGGTTGCCTTTTGGTATGTTAGACAATGTGTTGGATGAATGCGTAAATGATAACGAGCGGCTGGTTGAGAAAGCAGCAATACAGGCACTCAGAAAACGCCAGGAACAAAGCGACATTATACAATTTCTTTCTGAAATTTCTAATGTTGATGGTATGGCGCGTTGGTCACGTTTTTACGCTCTGCTAAACCTTTTTGATCCGCGTACCTTAGCAAATAATAGTGACCCACTATGTATTTGGCCGATTGTGAAAAAACTTCCATTTGAATTTATATTGGAAGCTGAGAAAATACTTGAGCAAAAGGTAAAAAAAGAAAAGCAAAAAGCCAACTCAGAAGATAGAAGTCGACGAAACCGCTAATTTAGGAGAAGTTTAAACATATATTACTTGAACTGTAGGGAAGTTGGGCAATATGAAGCACAAGGAGTGAGTGATATGGACAAAGCTAAATTGCCTAGCCTGTTGGAGTTCAAATGCAGCTCCACCGTCGATGCCGAAAACCAACTCGGTGGCGCCGAATATTTGAGACGCTTTTATAGGATTTCAGAAGCATTTATTTGGGTGAGGGATAAATTGTAATGACGATACATATTTTAAAATCAGGAAATTTATTATTATTAAATTATATGCCGGATAGATTTAGTGGTGAAGTTGACTGGGTTGCTAAACGTTTAGATGAAGATGGTGAGGTCTGTATCAGTAAAGTATTTTATTTTACAAAAAATCATGTAGAGGATGATACTGATGATGATTGGCTTTTCAAGTTAGGTGTTCTTAATAGAGGTTATTATGTTATTGATAAAGATATATTGAGTATATCATATGACTTGCGAATTCACTCTTCATGTTCCATCACTCCAAAAATATTTATAGCGAATAGAGGTCTATCAGTTTTTAAAAATATGGATGCCGTTATATCCGAATCCATTACAATCGGAGGAGGGGAAGATGGCTCGATACCTGAAGCAGAATTCAGAGAGCTATTGAGATTATTTCCAACGCAAACTGAATTGAAGCATTACGTTCGGTCTAGAATTACGCGTATACTTAAGGATTACTTCGAAACAACAACTGATGCTCAGTCTAAATTCGAAACATATCTAAACAAAAAAAGGATACCAAAGAAGGTATCGCGAGAACCACTTTCTAAAGCATATGAAGTTAAAAAATATGAGTTTATTCGTGCTGAATTGCTGGAAATGTTAGACGCCGAAGAATCATTTGATGAGAAAGAATGGCAAAATAAGATATTGCCCTTCCTGCTTCTTTTATTTCCAAAATATGTTGCTGTTYTAGACAATCTTCATATCAAAGATTATTATTCGAACCCTGGCAAAGTTACCAATCGGTATATTGATATCACTTTAGCAGATGCCAATGGAAACATAGATATAATAGAGATCAAGAAACCTTTTTCAAACTGTTTGGTTTCAAAAGGAACATACAGAGATAATTTCACCCCAAAGAAAGAATTATCAGGCGCGGTAATGCAAGTAGAGAAATATGTTTTTCATTTAAGCAAATGGGGACGGAATGGCGAAAAAGAAATTGAAGCAAAGAGAAGTGCAGACTTGCCGAATGGTTTTACTTTAAAAATTATTAACCCGAGAGGTATGGTCATACTGGGGCGTGAAAAAGGCTTAACACAAAAGCAATTATTTGACTTGGAATTATTCAAGAGGAAATACCGCAACATTATGGATATTCTGACCTATGACGACCTTTTGAAACGTCTCAATAATATTATTGAAATGATGAAAAGATAAATATGGGGATGTAAAAGATGCTTATAAAAAAACTAAAAGTTACCAATTTCAAGAAATTTGATAACAAGGTTTTTGAATTTAATGATGATATTAATATTGTCGTTGGGGACAATGAGAGCGGGAAAAGCACATTACTTGAGGCATTGGAATTGTGCCTGAATTTGAATTATAGAGGTAAACCACTTGCAGCTTCCATCTCTACAGACCTCTTTAACAGCAATTGCATTCAGAACTTTCTGGCTGGAGATAAAGGGCAAGCGAGTTTACCTGAAATACTCATAGAAGCATTTATAGATGAAGAGCCAAATTTAAAGGGAACAAATAATAGCGATAGTGATGATGTTGCCGGACTTTTTGTGCGAATATATGTCAATAAGCATTTAAAATTGACCCGGCATTGGCGTTTAAAATGAGGGCGTTCAAGATTCTGTGTCAGGTTAAACATTCAGATGTCCAGTACTTCATCTAAACGCCCGTCAAAATATATAGCCAATTGCGACAATGTCAAATTCCAGTTCTGGATCGGCATTGTCCATTTTTTTGTCATATTCTGGATGCCGACGAACAACAGCTTCATCAGGCTATTTTCATTGGGGAACGCGCCCTTGGTTTTGGTCAGTTTACGAAACTGGCGATGGACGGCTTCCACGGCATTGGTGGTGTAAATCACTTTGCGGATCGGTTCGGGATATTTGAAGTAAACCGACAGATTATGCCATTTATTGCGCCAGGACCTGATCACAATGGGGTATTGCTTGCCCCACTTGGCGTCCAGTTCATCAAGGGCAATCTCAGCGGCTTCTTTAGATACAGCCCGATAAACCGGCTTTAGATCCGCCATAAAGGCCTTCTGGTTTTTGGAGGCCACATACTTCATACTGTTACGGATCTGATGAATGATGCAGAGCTGAACCTCTGTATCAGGGAATATACTGTTAATGGCATCCGGAAAGCCGCTCAGGCCGTCAACACTGGCGATCAGGATATCCTTGACCCCGCGATTGCTGATATCCGTCAGGATGGAAAGCCAGAAGTTGGCCCCCTCACTTTCTGATAGGTAAAGGCCTAATATTTCCTTGGTGCCATCCAGCCGGAGGCCCAGCACCGTGTAGACGGCTTTTCCTCTGTATGTGCCGGATTCCCTGACCTTATAATGGATGGCATCCAGCCAGACAAACGGATAATGGCTTTCCAGAGGGCGCTGTTGCCATTCCTTCAGCCGGGGGATAATCTTGTCGGTGACGGCATTGATCGTGGCACTGGATATATCAATGCCATACAATTCGCCGATATGACCGGATATATCCCGGTAGCTGGAGCCGAGGGCATAGAGTGACAGGACTTTACGCTCAATCTCATCGGTAAGATGGGTTTGATGTTTCCTGATCAACTGTGGCTCAAATGTACCGGTTCGGTCACGGGGTGTCGCCAGTTCAAAGCTGCCAGAGGTGGATTTTATGGTCTTTGTCGAGCTGCCATTCTTGCGATTGGAAGTCTCTTCATTTGCAATATGAGTTTCCAGTTCAGCAGCCAGAGCTGCTTCCGTCAGTTGCTTTATCAAGGGTGTTAGAATACCGTCCTTACCAGATAAAGGCTTGCCAGCCTGCAAGGATTTAAGGGCATCATTAAAATTAAATTCTGTTTCGGTCATAATAAGTCATTCCTTTTTTATACAGTTTACTGGAATGACACAGAATTTTGAACACTACCTAAATATTAGTCTAAACTGCATCCAAATATGACTTTATTGATCGGCCATATTTTTGTTTCTGTTATGTCAGCGCTTCTTCACGGTGAATGCTAGTTTTCTATTACAGGCCAGGGCGAGATAAATGGAATCTCACTTCGACGGATAATCTGTTCTCCTGCGATTTGCGCTTTGGCATAGAGTTCTTGTTCATCAATCATAGTTGAATGGTAATTATCAATCACCCGGACGCCATCAACCCAGACACTATGCACGCCCCTGCCATCAGCTGACCATATAAGCTGGTTGACAATACTAAGCAATGGACGCCATTCTGGACGATCCGTATCATGGCAAACAAAATCAGCTTTATGGCCAACTTCAAGTGAACCGATCCGATCCTGCATCCCCATAGCTTTCGCAGCATTCACAGTTAACATAGACAAAGCTTCATGGGCCGGAAAAATTCTGGTATCAAGATGGGTGTCCTTAAATAGCGCAGCAACGAGTTGGGCTGAGTGCATAATATCGCTATCATATCCGTCCGTACCCAAAAGGATATTGATTCCTGCCTTTGCCATTTCCGGGTAACGCCCATGAGATGTAACACCAAAAACCCCCTTGAGGGCGGGGAGCGGACAAAAGATCACATTTGTTCCCGTTTCTG
Organism: Alphaproteobacteria bacterium; assembly: GCA_002402225.1. Taxonomy (GTDB): domain Bacteria; phylum Pseudomonadota; class Alphaproteobacteria; order Sphingomonadales; family Emcibacteraceae; genus Paremcibacter. The sequence continues at coordinate 6,044 of NVVM01000076.1, read as the reverse complement.
CGAGAATTTCAAGCTCATGCTCATCAATGTGAGCCAAATGAGTCAGGCAGACATTACTGCCCAGAACGCCAATCTCTGCCAAATGTTCAATCGGCCGTTTACCATATTCGCCCAAGAACCAATCCGGGTCATCCTTATAGGGGCTCATATGTGCCGAGATTACTAACCCCTTATCGTCAGCAATTGCCTTTGCAGCCTTCCATACCTCATCACTATTGGTTGAGTGGCCAACTAAAAGTGGCCAGGCTGATACCAGAACATCATCGCGGGAAGGGAAACGCGTGACTTCATCTTCCAGACACCGAATAGCTTCATCTGAGAGCTTGGTCTGATTCTCCGAAGGATCAAAGGCCCGACCTTGCACCATAACGCCCACACGGCCCCTGATTCCCAAAGTGCAAACGCCTTCTACCACCGCATCCAAATGACGGAACGTGCCCGCTTCAATGAAGCTGGTGGCACCGGAACGCAACATTTCCAACGAAGCAAGCTGAGCAGACACTTTCTCATCTTCAGGAGTATGAGCCAAATAACGTGGCAAAACCCACTTGGTCAGCTTCTCTTGGGGAGGACAATGAATGTCATCAGGAACATAATCTCTGGTCAGCGGGTCTCCGGTGATATGAACATGGCTATTAATAAATCCCGGAGTGATGACAAACCGTCTCCCGTCGATAACATGTCCCGAGCTATAATTTTTCTCTATCTCAAGCCGTGAACCAATGGCAACAATATGACTTCCCTTGATCGCCAAAGCGCCGTCCATATAAACCCGCCGCTCCGAATCCATGGTAATAATTTTCGCACCGGATATAAGGGTATCAACGACTTCAATAGGCATTATTTTCTCCATAAATTTTTATATTACAAAATGCAAAACTGCAGATTTGACCTGACAAACGGCAAGGACAAATCAATTTTAGTACTATACATCTTCACCCGCCATTTTCTTGATAAAATACGCATATAAACTTTCTTTTCTGGTTTCTGATTATAGTAATTGACATAGTAAAATCAAATAGTTAACTTTTATTTTAAGCTAAAATATACATTTAGGCAAACAGTAAGGAATTAATCATATGAGTAAAATTGATATCGGCGAATTACGTAAAGCTCTTAGGTCTTATGCCACCGGAATTGCCGTAGTGACCACTGTGGACATTACAGGCAAACCCGCTGGCATGACAATTAACAGCTTTGCATCCGTTTCCTTATCGCCACCGCTCGTGCTTTGGAGCATCGACCGTAAGTCAGATCTGTTCGAAACATTTGCCCAAGCCAGTCACTATGCCATACATATACTGCGACAAGACCAGGAGGATGTTTCCAATAATTTTGCCACCGACAAAAATGACAAATTTACACGTCAGGCCTATGAAGCAGGCCTCTCAAATTTACCTTTGTTGCCAGACTACATCACACGCTTTCAATGTGCCATCGAGCATCGTTATGATGGTGGTGATCACATTATACTCATAGGTCGAATTCTGGATATGCAGCATAAACCTGCCGAGCCGCTATTGTTTCATGATGGTCAATATAAAACAGTTAGTTAAGAACCTTACACAGCGCATCTTTAGTAATAACAATCAATTAAAATAAGAATGGCAGTCGTAATAATACGGCGGCTATTCTTTCATTAGGAAGAACCCTTCTCTTCTGCAATAGCGCTGGCCTGACTGGTAAAATCTTCCATTGCCCCGACAACTGTAGGGAATGAGGGAAGCTTTAGAACCAATATTGTTCCCACAAGCATACCAACAGTTATGCTAAACATAGCAATATGATAATTACCGTTAAGATCAAAAACCACATCCATCAACACCGGAAGGAACCCAGTCGTTATCGCGACAACACCATACATTACACCAGAAATCGCCCCATAGGCCTTTAGGCCGAAATAGCGCGAAATACAATATGGCAGTAGGCCAAATTCCGCTCCAAGCCCGATGCCCATCATAGCAGCAGAAAGCAACAACAACGGGTAACTATCCGCCATCCCAAACAGAGGAACACCTAACATCGCAATAAAAAACAAAGGAGCCACCACTTTTGGCTTATGAATCCGGTCTAGTAATAAACCAACACAAATCTGTCCAGCGACCGTTACCAAAGCAAAGGTTGACAATATAGTTGTCGCCTTTCCAATCGGAAAACCACGATCAAGCAGCATCGGCACCACATGGATAAAAACAGACATCATACAGCCCGCACATAACGCAACAGAAACCAGAAGCAGCCAAAAAGCGCCGGTTTGCCGCGCTTCGAAAAAAGTCATGCTCAATCTTCTCATAACTTTCGGATGTTCTTCTGAAGGAAGTATCTCTGGGGGATCACGCAAGAAAAAAAACAATATGGGCGTGCCGAGACATAGGATAATCAGTGCAATCCCCTGAAATGCACCACGCCAACCATATAGCGTCAGGAAACCCATAACAATAAGCGGCATCACGGTACTGCCCACGCCATTACCAATGCCACTGACCATGCCTAAGAAAAAGCCTCTATTCTTATTAAACCAGCCTGCAATCACTTTGGTGAACAGAATTGGACCCAATACCGACCCGGTAATGCCTATTAATGCATAGACCAAATAAAGCTGATACAACCCGTCAACCAATGAAGCCGAAGCAACAGATGCAGCAAATAAGATATTTCCCACTAATATCACTATACGTGATCCATACCGGTCTGCCAGACGGCCAATAACCGGGTATATCAGGGCACTGGTCACCGCAACAATTAAAATAACGATAGAGACACTGGCCCGCGACGTATTAAATTCCTGAGAAATTGGAATCAAAAACAACCCAAAAACAGTCATGACAGTAGAGGTAATGCCCACAGAAATACCAACCGTGGAAGACATAACAGTCCCAGCAGCTTTAGAAAATAACTTAGACCTGAAATTTATCATCACTTCACTCCTTATCCAGTGACTTGAAGGCCAAATTCAATATCAAAATAATGTCGCTATTCAAAATGGTCTTTCGAAATACCCGCTTATGCATTTACTATCTTTCTTGACTCAGGCTCATATCAAGAAAAATTTACAATAATTTCTATTACTGCCCCAAATTTAATTCTCTAGAATTATACATTAAATATGCTTATTCTCTTGAAGGAACCGTTCTATTTCCATCCAAGATGGTGCCGCGCCTTCTGCCGCAGCCTTCGTAACAGACAACGCCCCTGCCGCTGAAGCATATTGCGCAGATCTGAATAAGTCTTTCCCGCCTGCAAGTGCCACTGCCAATACGCCGTTAAATACATCCCCTGCCCCCGTCGGGTCCAACGCTTCAACTTCGARAGAGCTTACATAGCCATCTTCTTCACCAATTGCATAGAAATAGCCGGCATCTCCCATCGTAATAATAATATTTTTTGCTCCCTTGTTCCTAAGCTTAACCACTGCTTTCCGAGCCGTTTCGGCATCTCGAGGATAAAGGCCGACTATTTCTTCAACCTCGGTTTCATTAGGGGTAATAATTTCGGATAGAGCCAAAAGGTCTCCAGCCGTTTTCAGGGCAGGGGCCGGGTTTAATATGCTTGTGACACCGGCCTCTTTAGCAAGAATTAATGCTGCCGCCACCGCCTCTTTGGGGACTTCCAACTGAACGATAAGAATATCACTAGCCTGAATTACCTCTTTATTTTTCAATATATCGTTGGAGGTAAGGCATGCATTTGCCCCCGACGCAACAGCTATCATATTATCACCGTCTTCCGTCACCATTATATTTGCCGTACCAGTTGCCACACCCTCTACTATTTTTATACTAGATGTATCAACCAGATTATCTTCCAAATACTTAAGCGCCAACTCGCCAAATATATCGCTCCCTACGCTGGCGATCATACTTACCTTACCCCCCGCCTGAGCAGCAGCGACGGCTTGATTTAACCCCTTTCCCCCAATCGTCAAGGTTGAATTATTGGCAAGGATAGTCTGATTCTTCTCTGGAAATTTACTTAAATATGCCGTGATATCAGAATTAATACTACCAACAACAGCTATTCGTTTAAGGTGCTTATCAGGGGTTTTATTCTGCAACAATTTTAAACGCTTCCTCAAAAATAATAATATATTTTTATAATTAAACTAACTAAGAGTATATAGATCGCAATTCTTATTTTGTGTTTTTACACAAGAATGATTATAGTAGTTAATCGTTTAAGTCAAACTATGTTTTTAAGAGCTTTAGAGATAGTTAAATTTGAAACTAGTTAGTCGATCCTAAAAAAGCATTTAAAGTCTTATAGATTAAGGATTTCGACGGCTTTTGATATGTTGTAAACTGCAACAAATTGAAGTTCCCTCTTTAAAAGGTTGCAGTTTATGCTAAGGAAGAACCCGAAGAAAGACCGTCAGGACGACCTGTTTCGCCCGCGTCTGGAGAATATCATCACCCCGGCAATAAAAAAACGCATGAAGCGACGCAACACCATTGAACCCGTCATCGGCCACTGCAAGAATGACCGTAAAGTCGGCCCGAGAAACTGGCTGAAAGGCCGGGTTGGTGACAAAATCAACGCCATATCCATGGCTATCGGCTTCAATATGAGAAATATCCTCAGAAAGATATTTTTGTGGTTGCTTGAAAACCTGTTCATGCGCTTCAATCCACGGAAATATCAAGGGCCGAATAGCCTTTTTAGGACCGACTAATTAAGATACTGTTTAACAGCATTAAGGCAAAATCAAATGTACAAAGTTTTTCTATTCTGTTCTAATGGTTCAGTTCATGTTTGTTTTCGGATATATGAATAGTTTATAATATCCTGAGAGGCTATTATTAAAAAAAGTTAAGAAGATAGATCTATGGCCCACAACAAAAACAATAAACCTCCAGGAAGAGTGACGTTACGTGACGTCGCCAAGGAGTCTGGCGTTTCAGTGGCAACGGTTTCTTACGTTCTAAACGACAGCGGCTCCGTCGGCAATAAAGTTAAAGAGCAAGTAAGAAGTACAATCAATCGCTTAGGCTATACACCAAATTTCTCAGCACAAGCGATACGAACGGGCCGAACGAAAACCCTTGGTATCATCATACCTGATCTTAAAAATCCCTTTTTCCCAGAACTCGCCCAGTCTGTTGAGAGTGCGGCTCGAGACAGTGGTTTTGCTGTTTTTCTGGTTGACACCCAAGAATCAGTCGAAGCCGAAGCCGAAGGAATAAGCAAGCTTATCAAACATGGTGTTGAAGGAATTATCTGGTGCCCTTCTTCAGAAAAAGATTGTTTTAAGAAATATGCAGGATCCATTCCAGTGGTTGTCATTGACCGGCCCCTGCCCAATTATGATACCGTCTATTCTGACTATAGCAAAGGTGGCAAACTACTTGCACAATACTTGCTGTCAGAAGGACATCGAAAAATAGGCCTCATTTCCGGACCTCAGACGATTGAGAGCGCTGCACAACGGCGCAAAGGGTTTCTTGAAGAAATTGGCATTCAAGCCGAGATAATATGGGAAATTGAGAATCCCTTCTCCATAAAACTTTGTCCCGAGGCAGTTTCAGAGTTAAAAAAACAGGCCGTTTCAGTCATCGTTGCCGGGAATGATATGATTGCCATTGGTGCCATAAAAACCCTCAATAAACTTAAAATAAATGTACCTGAATCTGTATCCGTCGTTGGATTTGATGACGTCCCCTGGAGCGATATTGTCCACCCATCTCTCACCACCATAAGACAACCTTTGTCTGAATTAGGCAAGGAAGCAGTTAATTTACTGTTGCGCCGTATTGGTAATCTAACGGCATCAAAGAAAAGTGTTATTCTTGATGTGCAACTTGTTGTACGTGATTCTGTATTTTCACTGAAATGAATAATAAAAACTATAGACCAAGTCTTTCTACTGCCTCGCTTCATTTAAGTTGATATATATATGATTATTTCTGATTCTCTCTACGTGATATTATTTTACGATTGGAGAGAGAATTATGTTAATTGGCATGCAAAAGTGACCCACTTAGGTGGGTAATTGGCGTTTAAAATTGACCCACCTTATCTGTTAACATCCTCGCGGATTAAGCGAGGAG
>NVVM01000075.1 GCA_002402225.1 Alphaproteobacteria bacterium | reverse complement strand
GCGAGCATTACGTGTTGGCATTACACAGTCAAACATATCTATACCGCGTTCAATATTTTCGATGAGGTCTTCAGGAGTCCCAACACCCATAAGATAACGCGGCTTATTTTTAAGCATAAGCGGCATGGTATAGTCCAAAACATCAAACATGACCTCCTGCCCTTCGCCAACCGCAAGGCCGCCTACAGCATAGCCCTGGCAGTCTATTTCTTTCAGAGCGTCCACAGAATGACGACGTAAATTTTCAAAAACACCGCCTTGCACAATACCAAACAAGGCATTATTCACCGCATGTTGCGACCCATCATGAAAGGCATCATAAGACCGTTTCGCCCAGCGCATGGACATGAGCATGGATTTTTTGGTTTCCGCCTCAGTTGCGGGATAGGGCGTGCATTCGTCAAAGGCCATAACAATATTTGAGCCAAGAAGCCGCTGGATTTCCATGCTTCTTTCAGGGGTCAGCATATGTTTTTTGCCGTCAATGTGGGATTGAAAAGCAACGCCTTCCTCCGTTATTTTACGCAGCTTTGCCAGTGACATGACTTGAAAGCCACCAGAATCCGTCAAGATTGGCCTGTCCCAATTCATAAATTTATGAAGCCCGCCAAGGCGATGAATTCGTTCAGCCGTCGGGCGAAGCATCAAATGATAGGTATTGCCCAGCAAAATATCCGCCCCCGTTTGGCGTACTGTTTCCGGTTTCATGGCTTTTACAGTTGCGGCTGTTCCCACAGGCATGAAGGCCGGCGTTCTGATTTGCCCCCGGCAGGTATTGATGACCCCCGTCCGCGCATTACCGTCCGTTTCGGTGATCTCCATAGAAAATTTTTGTGTCATAATTGGTCTTCTCGAAATAACAGACTGCTGTCGCCGTAAGAATAAAAGCGATAGTCCTGCGCTATAGCATGGCCGTAAGCCGCTTTCATATGATCATGGCCAGCAAAGGCGCTCACCAACATGAACAAGGTTGATTTAGGCAGATGAAAATTGGTCATTAAGATATCGACGGCGCGAAACTTATAGCCCGGCGTTATAAAAATATCCGTCGTGCCGGAAAAAGGCTGTATCTGCCCCGTTTTATCCGCTGCGGATTCCAGCAGCCTTAAGGACGTTGTCCCGACGGCGATAACCCGTCTGCCCTGCGCATGGGCCTGATTAATGATTTTTGCGGTTTGCGAATCAATCTCCCCCCACTCAGAATGCATTTTATGATCACGCGTGTCCGCCACCTTAACCGGAAGAAAAGTTCCCGCACCCACATGAAGGGTCACATGAACAGGTTTTACCCCTTTTGCTGATAATTTCTCGAGCAAACGTTCCGTAAAATGAAGTCCTGCTGTCGGGGCAGCAACGGCACCTTCTTTTTTACTATAGATGGTTTGATAGTCCGTCAAATCCTGCGCATCCACGGGCCGTTGTGACGCGATATAGGGCGGCAAAGGCATAATGCCTGACTGTTTCAGCGCGCGGCTCAATTCAGGGCCGCTGCAATTGAACTGCAACGATACTTCACCGCCGATCCCTTTAGCCATAACCCTTGCCGTTAAACCATCCGAAAATACAATGACATCTTCAGGCTTTAATTTTTTGGCCGGACGGGCAAAGGCCTGCCACAGGCCATTGTCCCTATCCATATGCAAAGTGACTTCCATTTTTGCCTCGCGCCGCATGCCTGAGAGGCGGGCCGGAATAACCCGCGTATCATTGAACACAAGCACGTCGCCGCTCTCAAGGAAATCAGGTAAGTCAGCGACTTGACTGTCTAGCTTGTCCGCCCCCTTAACCACAAGAAACCGCGCCCCGTCGCGGCTGCGAACGGGGCGAAGGGCAATAAGCGCCTTTGGCAGCTCAAAATCAAAATCATCTACTTTCATATGAAATTATTCTGCGTCAGAAGCAACCTGCATTTTTATAATCACATCAGGGTCAGAGCCATTTTCACCTGGACTTAACGCGTCCACATGTTCCATACCGTCCGTGACCTGTCCCCATACAGAATATTGACCGTTCAAATGAGGTGCGGCATCAAARCARATGAAGAANTKGMYKWTSSSSMYKWTCGGGNWYSRYCGWSCGGGCCATYGARMMRGTGCCSYSSACATGMKSYTYMTYRGAAAATTCCNGCNCNRKRWYAKKYTYRYCGSWKCCRSMSRTRCCRKTSCCSKTSGGATCGCCGCCCTGCGCCATAAACCCCGGGATCACCCTATGGAATTTAAGGCCATCATAAAATCCATCTCTGGCCAGCGTCTTAATACGCGCCACATGCTTTGGGGCCACATCAGGGTATAACTCTATGATTACCCGACCCTCTTTCAGGTCAAGATATAATGTGTCTTCTAAGTTCATCTTCTAAATTCCTTTTACTCAACGTCTGCAGCAACCTGCATTTTAATAATTTTATCCGGATCCTGCAGTTCAGGTACAACACCTTGGCGGATGCGGTCAACATATTTCATGCCGCCAATGACCCGTCCCCAGATCGTATATTTACCATCAAGATGTGCGCTCATGTCTAAAACAATGAAAAACTGGCTGTCCGCGCTGTTGATATCATCCGCGCGGGCCATTGAAACAGTGCCCTTTAAATGTGTTAATTCGGAAAATTCGGCATCAATATGTTGACCGGAACCCCCGGATCCATTCCCGTCAGGATCCCCGCCCTGCGCCATAAAGCCCGGAATGACACGGTGAAAGGTCAAGCCATCATAAAAACCCTGCCGGACAAGTTCTTTGATACGCATAACCGTTTTTGGGGCCACATCAGGATACATTTCTATGGTCACCCGGCCATCTTTTAAATCCAGGTAAAGTGTATTCTCAAGATCAGCTGTTTGCGCAGCGCTGCTCAGAGAAGYTAAAGCCAAAAKGCTCAAACYCMWKATCATYTTCATGAWYATATTCATTCAATTTTCCATATTTATTATTTAGATAAATTAATTTTAGCCATAACTTCATCCTTGACCGTTTTTGGGACAAACGCGGAAATATCACCGTCAAAGCGGGCAATTTCCTTTACCAGACGGGAGGCAATAGCTTGCAACGAAGGATCCGCCATGAGGAAGATCGTTTCTATATCAGGATTCAATTTGTAATTCATAGCCGTCATCTGAAACTCATATTCAAAATCCGAAACCGCCCGCAAACCCCGAATAATCGCCGTTGCCTCTATCTCTTCGGCAAACGTCATCAGAAGTGTGCTAAAAGGCCTGACCTCAATTGGAACGCCGGTTTCCCGTTCAATGAAAGCCGTTTCGCGGCGCACCATCGCTACCCGTTCTTCAAGATCAAACAATGCCGATTTTGACGGATTGGTTGAAATACCAAGAATAAGGTGATCTACAAGTTTAGCACTCCTCTTGATAATATCCACATGCCCAAGCGTTACCGGATCAAATGTACCGGGGTATAACCCAATGCGATTTTTCTTAGACATAAAAGATTACTCCTCAGATGGATTATCGCTTAAAGTTTCGGGCGACACTTCAGGTGTTTCAACTTCTTGAACCTCAGACAAATCCGCATCTTCTGCGTCATCCTCATCTGAAACCGTTTCTTCAACACGTTCAACAGAAACAATTTTCTCATTATCACCTACTTTAAACAAAGTCACGCCCTGGGTATTTCGCCCTGCAACCCGAACGTCCCCAACCGGCACGCGAATCAAGCGCCCCTGATCCGTAACCATCATCAACTGATCCTGATCATTGATCGGGAAGGCCGCAATGACAGAACCATTACGTTCAGAGGTCTCGATATTTATAATCCCCTGCCCTCCGCGCCCCGTAACGCGATATTCATAGGCTGATGTTCGTTTGCCATAACCGTTAACCGTTATACTTAATAGAAACTGCTCATTCTCTTCAAATTCACTGACCCTCTCTTCGGTCATATTCTCTGGAATTTCAGGGCTTTCATCCCGGCGTTTAGCCGAAGCATATTTAAGGTAAGCGCTGCGTTCTTCCGTGTCTGATTGGACATTCCCCAGTATGGACATAGAGACAACTTCATCCCCCTCTGCAAGRCGAATMCCCCTSACACCRTCMGARTTYCGTCCCTTGAACAAGCGAACCGCCGTTGCTGCAAAGCGAATGCATTTACCGCCCTTTGCGGCCATCAGGACGTCATCCTGCTGCGCGCAGGCCGCAACGGCAATCAAACTATCGCCCTCCGAAAGACGAATGGCGATTTTACCATTGGATCGAACATTAGAGAAATCAGATAATAGATTGCGCCGAATATTGCCTTTTTTCGTTGCGAAAATGGCATGCAGCTCGCCCCAGGACTCTTCATCTTCCGGCAAAGGCAGAATGGTCGAAATATTTTCCCCCTGCGCCAGCGGCAGGATATTGATCAGCGCCTTGCCTTTTGATTGGGGCGAACCAATAGGAAGTTTCCAGACTTTTAATTTATATACCTGTCCAAGATTACTGAAAAACAATATGGGCGTATGGGTATTGGCCACAAACACATTGCGCAGGAAATCTTCCTCTTTCGTGCTCATGCCGGACCGTCCCTTGCCGCCGCGCCTTTGAGCGCGGTATGTGACCAGAGGAACCCGCTTGATATATCCGGTATTGGTCACCGTCACCACCATATCTTCGCGCTGGATCAGGTCTTCATCCTCAAAACCAAAGGCATCCAGAGCAAATATAGAGCGCCTTGGTGTGGCAAATGCTTCGCGATATTCAACAAATTCACTACGCATGATAGAATACAGGCGATCCCGGCTTTTCAGAATATCAATATAGTCTTCAATTTCTACCGCCAAAGATTTTAATTCATCCCCGATATCATCACGCCCAAGCGCCGTTAAGCGATGCAAGCGCAATTCCAATATGGCCCGAACCTGTTTTTCGGAAAATTTGTATTTGCCATCGACGACTTCTCTTCCCGGCTCATTAATCAGTTCGATATAGCCTTGAACATCAACCGCATCCCATGCTTCTGCCATCARYYTTTCRCGGGCYTCGGCMGGGTTYGGYGCRSKGCGRATCATGGCGACRATCTTRTCCAGATTATTAACSGCAATCACSARRCCAACSARRATATGYGCCCGGTCMCGKGCCTTGGTCAGYTTRTATTTKGTCCGGCGGGTAATGACTTCCTCGCGGAATTTGATGAAACATTCAAGAATTCGGCGCAGGTTGAGAACTTCTGGGCGCCCGCCGTTCAGGGCCAGAATATTCGCGCCAAAGCTGGTCTGCAAAGGCGAATAACGGAAGAGCTGATTAAGCACAACATCGCCAACCGCGTCGCGTTTTAATTCAACAACAACCCTGACCCCGATCCGGTCAGATTCGTCACGAATATCCGAGATACCTTCGATTCTCTTGCTRCGAACAAGGTCGGCAATCTGCTCAACCATCCGCGCTTTATTCACCTGAAAAGGCACTTCTGTAATAATGATGGCCTCTCGCCCCTGCCGGACTTCTTCGAAATGCGTTTTGCCGCGCATAATGACGGAGCCACGTCCGGTTGTCAGAGCAGAACGCGCGCCAGCAGATCCCATGATAAGGCCGCCCGTCGGGAAATCCGGGCCCGGTACAATTTCCACCAGTTCTTCTATGGTAATTTCCGGATTATCCACAAAGGCGCAACAAGCATCAAGTACTTCGCCGAGATTATGGGGCGGAATATYTGTCGCCATACCAACCGCGATGCCACTAGCACCATTAATCAGCAGATTTGGAAAACGCGCCGGTAAAACAGTTGGTTCTGATTCCGATTCGTCATAGTTGGCCTGAAAATTGACCGTATCCTTGTCAATATCTTCCAAAAGACCGCTTGCAGCCTTATCCATGCGGGCTTCTGTATAACGCATGGCGGCGGCTCTATCACCATCCATAGAGCCAAAATTACCCTGACCTTCGATCAAGGGCAGGCGAAGGGAGAAATTCTGCGACATACGAACCATCGCTTCGTAAATGGCACTGTCACCATGGGGGTGATATTTACCCATAACATCACCAACAATACGCGCAGATTTACGGTATGGCTTGGTCCAGTCATAATTATTTTCATGCATGGAATAAAGAATACGGCGATGCACCGGCTTTAAACCATCACGTACATCAGGAAGAGCGCGGGAAACAATAACGCTCATGGCGTAATCAAGGTAAGAGGTTTTCATTTCCTCTTCAATTGTGATGGTTGAAATCGTTGGATCATGTTGATCGGTAAGACTGTTTTCGGTCAAGGAATTTGCCCTTTATTATATACTTAAACTAAATAATTCTACCCGGGCTTTTCCACCCTGCCAAATCCGGTAAAATTCACCTGATTTTTATACTAAACCCTTGCCCTCAAAGCAAGGGAAGCCTCATATAATTCAGGTTTTTTTTCCAAGAACCAAAAGACCCTGAGCAAAGGCGTTTATTCTATCCGTACCGCTGTGCCAAAAGCCAGTATTTCTGATGCATTGGTCGCAATAGMTGCGGTGGTGAAACGTACGTTGACAACGGCGTTGGCCCCCATGGCTTTTGCATTATATTCCAGACGTTCAAGAGCTTGCGCACGGGCCTGTTCCAATAGTTCCGTATATCCCCGTAGCTCGCCGCCAATAATTGTTTTTAAACCTGCCATAATGTCGCGWCCAATATGCTTGGTTTGAACCGTGCTGCCGCGAACCATACCAATACTCTCAACAATTTTTTTATGCGCTATGGTTTCTGTGGTCACTATTAACATATCATTTCCTTTATATTTGTTGAGGCCTATAATTTTAAATTATAATCCATATATGTCATCTGGATTATAGAAGCTCCTGTCCAGTCAATTTTTAAACTTCCTTCTTTTAGCTCATTCGCTTATAAAATATACACTTTATAGAAAAGATATTAATGGACTTATTGCTGGATAACCTTATGACGCAGCCCAAGAATAACATAAAAGAACTCATCACTATTATGAAACGCCTGCGCGACCCTGTAAAAGGTTGCGCGTGGGATCTTGAACAGGATTTTTCCACCATTGCCCCCCATACAATAGAGGAAGCCTATGAGGTTGCCGAAGCCATCGAAGTCAATGATATGCCCCATCTCAAGGATGAACTGGGAGACCTTTTATTTCAGGTGGTGTTTCATGCGCAGATGGCCCATGAAAAAAATTATTTCGATTTTTCAGATGTGGTTGAGGCAATTTGCGAAAAAATGACCCGCCGGCACCCCCATATATTCGCTGAAGAGAATTATCGCAGCGCCGGAGAACAGACAAAAGCCTGGGAAAACCAGAAAGCAGAAGAAAGGAAATCAAAAAATCACAAGGTAAGCGTCCTTGACGGCGTGACGTCCGCCCTGCCCGCATTATCACGGGCCGTAAAATTACAAAACAGAGCCGCCCGTGTCGGCTTTGACTGGCCCGATACCGCTCAGCTTCTGGATAAATTAAACGAGGAAATGGCGGAACTTTCCGCAGAAATGGTGAAATCCTGCAATGAGGCCAAAATTTTTGAAGAATTTGGCGACATGATGTTTGTTTATGCCAATCTGGCCCGACATATGAATATTGATCCGGAAAGCGCACTCAGATCAGCCAATTATAAGTTTGAACGACGATTCAAGCAAGTTGAACAGCGCGCCGAAAAACAAAATAAGGCCTTGGAAAATATGGCTCTGGAAGAAATGGATCAGCTCTGGGATGACGTAAAGCGCCAAGAGAAATCAGGCAAGTCCTAAAAAGGTAGTATCCGATATTCCGGAATGTCGTATCCGCCTGACCCAGTTGCCAGCCTATTGCCCTCACTTGAACCCCATAGAACGCCTTTGGACCGTCATGCACGCGCATATCACCCACAATCACTTCCACGCAACCCAAAAGAAATTTGCAGAGGCTATCCTCCAGTTTTTACGAGAAACAATTCCTGAAAATTGGCGCAAATTCCACTACCAAGTTACAGATAATTTTGTTGCTCCGCGCTGCCCTTTGGATCCGCATAATATCACATCAAAACTTTCGGGTTTTGCCGTGAGATGTGTATAGAAAAAATAGGGCAACTGTTGTTTTTCACGCCATGTTGAGGGTCAAATATTTTTTGCAGTTTACATTAAAGCATGCAGTTGTTATTTTGCGGTGTTATTTTCGGAATAGCCCGCAATATCGGCTATTCCCTATCCGTATCAATGACCCTGAATTTCAGTGGGTTGCGATTAATTTATATATTACATTAAGGAAATACCTCCATGAAGCTTCTGTCCGGTAACAGTAATCGCCCCCTCTCAAATGCCATTGCGCATCATCTTGGTATGGAACTTACAAAAGCGGACATCAAAAGATTTTTAGACGAAGAAGTCTGGATAGAAATTCAGGAAAATGTCCGTGGGGAGGATGTTTTTGTTATTCAGCCAACGTCTTATCCTGCCAATGACAATATTATGGAACTTCTGGTGAGCATTGATGCCCTGCGCCGTGCCTCGGCAAACCGCATTACGGCGGTTATTCCCTATTTTGGTTATGCGCGGCAAGACAGAAAACCCGGGCCCCGGACACCGATTTCTGCAAAACTTCTGGCAAATCTTATAACAACAGCCGGTGCAGACCGCGTTCTGACCATGGATTTACATGCCGGCCAGATACAGGGGTTTTTTGACATCCCGACAGATAATCTTTTCGCTGCCCCTGTTTTAATTAAAGATATTCAGAAAAACCTCGTCGAAAAGGGTGAAAAAATAATGGTCGTTTCACCGGATGTTGGCGGCGTGGTTCGGGCCCGCGCCCATGCAAAACGCCTTGACGCCCCCCTTGGTATTATCGATAAACGCCGCGAAAAGGCCGGCATTTCAGAAGTAATGAATGTCATTGGTGAGGTGGGTGGTTATCATTGTATTCTGGTCGATGATATTGTGGATTCAGCAGGCACGCTATGCAACGCGGCGGCGGCCCTTAAGGCAAACGGCGCAACCGGCGTAAGTGCCTATGTTGCCCATGGCGTATTATCCGGCCCTGCCGTTGAGCGGATATCTTCTTCAGAATTGGAAACTGTGGTGATTACGGACAGCATTTGCGCCTCAGAAGCCGTGGAAAATTGCGCAAAAATTCGTCAGGTCAGCATCGCCCCATTATTTGCCGAAGCCATCCGGCGCATCAATACGGAAGAATCCGTTTCGGTCCTCTTTAATTAACGGTTTAAAATATATAAATAATCATTGAGTTTTAAGGCGTTTCACGTTAAAAGCTGCGAACTATAAGGTCTGTGCTCTTATGAATGAGTGTGCAGGCCTTTGACATTGGCACCCCTGGAGGCCAATGGCTTTATTTATCAATTAGGAGAATTAAAATGGCAAGTCCAGTTATAAAAGCYGAATTGCGCGGAAAAGCGGGTAAGGGGTCCTCTCGTGCGTTACGTAGAGAAGACAAAATACCGGCCGTAATTTACGGCGATAAAAAAGAACCAACCATCGTTACCTTATCCCGGATTGCTCTGGTCAAGGAACTTAACAAAGGTGGTTTCATGAACACTTCCTACGAACTTCATGTCGGCAAAGACGTAGAAACCGTTTTGCCCCGTGATGTTCAGTTCCATCCTGTGACCGATTGGCCGATGCATGTGGATTTCCTGCGTCTTGCCAAAGGATCAAGTTTGAATATTATGATTCCGATTAACTTCGTCGGCGAAGAAGAATGTCCCGGCATTAAAATTGGCGGCATTTTGAATGTTGTCCGTCATGAGGTCGAATTCTCATGCCCGGCCAATGCCATCCCGGAAGCGATCACGATCGATATTTCACAACTTGAAATGAATGACAGTGTCCATATCAGCACCGTCACATTGCCCAAGGGTGTGACGCCGGTCATTGACGACCGTGATTTCACCATTGCCATGATCTCTGCCCCAAGTGGACTGAAAAGTTCTGAAACTGAAGATGATGAGGGCGGCGAAAGCGAAGGCGAAGGTGAAGAAGAAACAACAGAAGAAGGTACCGAAGAATAATCTTCACTATTTTTCACTTTAAGGAATAGCCATGTTGTTATTTGTGGGACTGGGAAACCCCGGCAGTAAATACAAAAACAATCGGCATAATATCGGATTTATGGCGGTGGACAAGATTGTTCACCGCCATAACTTTTCTGCTCCTAAATCGCAATTTCAGGGTTTAGTCTCTGAAGGACGATTTGGATCAGAAAAAATACTGGTTCTGAAGCCACAGACTTTCATGAATCTTTCCGGCCAATCGGTAAGTGAAGCCGCACGATTTTACAAAATATCCCCGGAGGATATTTTTGTCTTTTATGACGAACTGGATATTCCCGAAGCCAGGATTAAATTTAAAACCGGCGGCGGCAATGCGGGCCATAACGGTCTTCGCAGCATAGATCAGCATATGGGCAAAGACTATCACCGCATTCGTATGGGTATTGGTCATCCGGGCCATAAAGATCGCGTGACGGGCCATGTGCTTGGCAATTTTGCAAAATCTGATGACCAATGGCTTGATCCTTTATTGGATGCTGTGGCCTATGCTGCGCCAAAATTTGCTGATCGAATCGGCGAAACGCGCGGCGCTGGGTTTCTGAATGAAATTGGGTTACAACTTAAACCAAACAACAATTAACGGATTTTTATTATGGGTTTCAAATGTGGTATTGTCGGCTTGCCAAATGTAGGGAAATCAACGCTTTTTAACGCGCTGACCAATACGGCTGCCGCCGCCGCAGCCAATTACCCTTTCTGCACCATCGAGCCTAATGTGGGTCAGGTTCCTGTGCCGGACTCTCGCCTGAATCTACTTGCCGAAATCGCTAATTCAAAAGAAATCATACCGACACAATTATCCTTTGTTGATATTGCAGGCCTTGTGCGCGGGGCATCACAGGGCGAAGGACTGGGTAATCAATTTTTGGGCAATATCCGCGAGGTAGACGCCATCATTCATGTATTGCGTTGTTTTGAAGATGATGACATTACCCATGTGGAAGGGGTTATAGACCCCATCGCCGATGCCGAAACAGTAGAGACGGAATTAATGCTGGCGGATATTGACAGTCTTGTGAAACGTAAAGCCGGCCTTGAACGCCGTATTCGCGGGCAGGAAAAAGAGGCCAAAACCATCATGATTATGGTTGAACGTTTACTGGCCGTTCTGGAAGAAGGCAACCCCGCGCGCACCATAGAGGCGGCTGACGAAGAAGAACAGAAGCTTATCAACGAACTACAGTTATTAACCACAAAACCTGTGCTTTATGTTTGTAATGTCAGTGAAGATGATGCGGCATCCGGCAATGGCCTTACCAAGCAGGTTGAAGAGAAAGCCGCAGCGGAAAATGCCGTATCGGTCGTTATCTCTGCGGCGCTGGAAGCTGAAATTGCGCAGCTTGATGATAAAGAAGAACAAAAAGAATGGGATTCTATTTACGATGAAGGTCCTGATTATCTTTTTTTGTTAGGGGATACTATTTACATGGATTATGGTATTTGGCCTTTTACAAAGGAATATATCAAAGCTCCTAAAAAATATAGCCTCGAGAAGTTTAAGACTGTGATGAAACAAAAATACATCAATCAGTTTGAGAATGTACCTAGCTTTAAAAGGTTGGTTGATAAAATGCGTGCAAAAAACGGTTTTTATGCTATTTGGGATGATCAC
>NVVM01000074.1 GCA_002402225.1 Alphaproteobacteria bacterium | reverse complement strand
GAGTGCCGCACCCGCGTCAGGGGAATGCAGTTTAAAAGGGGCGCCGGGATTTGAGGGCGGCTGTTAAAGTACCATCATCCAGATAATCCAGTTCCCCGCCAACAGGCACGCCGTGGGCAAGGCGGCTGATCATTGCCGCCGTATCTTTCAATCTGTCTGTAATATAATGGGCCGTGGTTTGGCCATCAACAGTGGCATTGGTGGCAATGATGACTTCTGTGATATCGCCGGTGCGAACTCTTTCGACGAGAGAAGATATATTCAAATCATCCGGACCAACGCCGTCCAATGCGGATAAGGTGCCGCCAATGACGTGATAGCTTCCGCGGTATGATCCGGATCTTTCCAGGGCCCATAAATCAGCCACATCCTCGATAACGCAAATGCTGCTGTGATCACGCCCCGGGTTATCACAGATATGGCAAGGGTCTGATGTGTCCAGATTTCCGCAGGTGCTGCAGGGGTTCACATGCTCTGCCACCTCTGCCAATGCGGTGGACAGGGGACGCATAAGCGTGTCTTTTCTCTTGATCAATTGCAGGGCCGCTCTTCGGGCTGAACGGGGGCCAAACCCGGGCAGTTTTGACAGGAGCTGGATCAGCTGGTCAAGTTCGGATCCATAAGAAGCTTTGCGATACAAATGATTTACCTTCAGGTATAAGCATTGTTAAAAAGGCAGTTTAAAACCTTCGGGTAATTGCATACCGCCGGTAATTTTTGCCATCTCGTTCTGGGAATATTCTTCCACTTTGCGTTTTGCCTCATTAAAAGCCGCTATGATCAGGTCTTCAACCATTTCCGCATCATCACCGTTGAAAAGGGAGRGGTCGATTYTCAGGCCTTTCATGTTGCCCTTGCCATTAAGGGTTACCGAAACAAGCCCGCCTCCGGATTGACCGGTACATTCGGCTTTTTCCAATGCCTCTTGCATCTCGGACATTTTGCCCTGCATTTCCTGAGCCTGTTTCATCATTTTACCAAGGTTTGTCATGTTTTCTCCATATGGGGGGCTTTTGGGCTTTAATTATTTCTAATCAAGACCAAATTCATCTTCGTCAATTAAGAAATTCTCAGCAATAAAGTCAGCCGAGCCATCATCCAGAATCGCAAAATCATCAAGTTTCTTTCGAATATCAGAAATTTTAGCCCCGGGGAACCGTTCCAGCAGGCTTTTGATCATGGGGTTGGTCATGAGGCGGGCTTTCAGCCGCTGATCATTTTCCAGTTCCTGCTCACGCAGCGTGTCATCCCCCTGTTCGGTGGTCAGGGAGATGACCCAATGGGTATTGGTCCATTGTTTCAGCAAACTGATCATACGTCCGGTCAGGTCCTTTGGGGCCTGTTGTTTCAGGCGGATATCAAGGCGCCCCGGCGCAAAGCTTTCCAAATGGGCATTGTCATTAAGCTGAAAGGCGATAGTGGCTTCATTGTGGCGTTCAAAAAGAGCCACAAAATCTTCGAAACTATTCGGGCTAACCTCATAATCCTGCGGAATATTCTGCACAATATCAGGTAAAATATCTTGGGCAAGGATGCGGGCTTGCCCATTGCTGCGGATCACATGGAAGGCCTTCGGCGCATTTCCATCATTCCCGTTTTTGGGCGCGTTTTGGGACGACTGCTGCGCTGGTTGCTTCCCAGTACTTTGTTCTAATATTGCCGTGCCGCCAGTTTGCGGAGATTTTTTTACCGGAGATTTTTTCAACTGTTTGATCATATCGCCCGGCGTGGGTAATTTGGCCGCATAGGTCATGCGCACAAGCACCATTTCTGCGGCGGCAAGCGGCGAGGGTGCCAATCGAACCTCATCAAGTCCTTTTAGCAGCATTTGCCAGCTTCGGGTCAGAATGGGCATGCTAAGGGCGTTTGCCATCACAAGCCCCTCCGTGCGTTCGGCTTCGGATGTGACAACATCTTCCCCGGCATCCGGCACGACTTTCAGGCGGGTAAGCCAATGGGTTAATTCCAGCATATCGCTTAAAATGACTTGCGGATCCGCGCCGTGATCATACTGGTGACGCAATTGGGTAAGGGCTTCTGCCGTATCSCCCTTCATGATRACTTTATASAGGTCMAGAACYTGSGYSCGRTCGGCAAGGCCCAGCATATCGCGRACCTGCTGTTCATTCACGTTACCGGCCCCGTGGGCAAAGGCCTGATCCAGCAGGCTCAAGCCATCGCGCACCGATCCTTCGGCGGCTCTGGAAATCATGGCAAGGGCGCCATCTTCTATGTCACATTTTTCCAGCTTGGCGATTTTTCTGAAATGGCTGTTGAGCTGTTCGATGGAAATGCGTCTTAAATCAAACCGCTGGCACCGGCTGAGTACGGTAACCGGAACCTTGCGAATCTCCGTCGTGGCAAAGATGAATTTGACATGGGCCGGTGGCTCTTCCAGTGTTTTTAACAGCGCGTTAAAGGCATTGCGGGACAGCATATGGACTTCATCGATGATATATATTTTGAAACGTGCCGAGACAGAGGCATAGCGAACYCCTTCGATAATCTCGCGGATGTCATCCACGCCCGTGCGGCTGGCGGCGTCCATTTCCATCACATCAACATGACGGGATTCGSYRATRGMKWTACAATTTTCACAKTCMCCGCAKGGKKMRATKGTCGSRCYKCCTGTACCGTCTTTGCCRAYACARTTYAAGGCTTTGGCRATRATRCGSGCYGTKGTYGTYTTRCCRAYACCGCGMACGCCGGTMAGRATAAAMGCATGGGCMARMCKYCCGGTTTCAATRGCRTTKGACAAKGTGCGMACCATGGCGTCCTGTCCAATAAGTTCATCAAAATTAACCGGACGATATTTCCGCGCCAGAACACGGTAGTCCTCATCTATATTGCTGTTGGGCGTTTTTGCCATAGGGGGTCATATCCATGCTAAATTATTTATGCCACTATAAAACTACTGGRGAAAATTTGCCAGCAGTGAGTTGATTTTTTTGTGGAAAATAAAGCCAGAGATAAAGCCAGAGAAGGCCGGATGACAGTATAAAATTTTAAGTGAGAGATTGGACAACCCAAAATATCCCGTTACGGCTGCTCCCTTCCGGGCCTGACCGGATTGGCGGGTCTTTCGTCCGCCAACCTCTCGGGCGCATATATGGTCTTTTTTTGAAATAAGATCAAGTCAGTTATGCACAGGGGTGGAAAAAAAATATTGCCTGTGGCAGTCTCAAATTAAATTTTTCCCAATTCGATGGATATTATATGACGGATAATTGTATTTTTGCCGGTTTTCCCCTTGACCCTGCGGATCATGTCAGGGGCGATGAAAAATGGCTTTCCGAGAAACTTGAGGCGCAATCTAGTCGTTTCTTGCTCTATGCACGTGGGCGGCCTTTAATGGATATTTCTGAAAAGTTGAAACCTGCGCTTAAAACAGCGGATGATATCAAGGCCATTACGGGCATGGATTGGATTAATGGGGATGGGAATGGGGCTAATATTGACTGGACTTTCCTTGGCATTGATGGGGACGCGGCTATTTTCGCCGTTGCGATAACGGGCAAGCCGGATATTRCGCATGATGAAAAATTCATTGATCTTCGGTCTGTGGCGCTCCAGCTTGGCGCGGATGGKTTCARTGCTGTTCCGTCTTTGCTGGGCCGGGGCAAAATGTTGCTTGACTGGAATGGCCGGCGGCATTTCTGTTCTGGCTGCGGCCATAAAACGCGSGCCGARCGCGGCGGCTACTTGCGAAAATGCCTGAATGAAGCCTGTAAGGCGGAACATTTCCCGCGCACGGACCCTGTTGTTATCATGTTTGTGGTTTCGGGCGATAAATGTCTTTTGGGCCGGGGCAAAGGATGGCCGGAAGGTAATTATTCTGCGCTTGCGGGCTTTATGGAACCGGGCGAGACCATAGAAGAGGCTGTGCGGCGAGAGATATTTGAGGAAACCGGTATTAAAACAGGCCGTGTCAGCTATGTTAAAAGCCAGCYCTGGCCTTTCCCTTCTTCCCTGATGATCGGCGTTCGGGCCGAAGCCCTGAGTACGGAAATCAGTCTTGATGAGGAGGAGCTGGAGGATGCGGGCTGGTTTGACAAGGCCTATTTGCGGGAAGTCTTTGAGAGCGGCGGCAGGGCCTCTTTTAAAATTCCGCCCAAAATTGCCCTCGCGCGTTATTTACTGGATGGGTGGTTGCAGGAAGAATAAGACTATTATACTAATGATATAAATTGTTTGTAACATCAAAGAAATTAAGAAAGAAGAAATGATGGAGAAATCACGACTGACCTATCAAGGCACCGTCTTCCCTTGGCATTGTGATCATATGGAGCATATGAATGTTATGTATTATGTCGGGAAATTTGACGAGGCCTCATGGAGCTTTTTCTCCGACATAGGCCTTACGGCGCGGCGGATGCGGGATGAGAAAAAGGGCATGGTCGCCGTGGAGCAGAATATTCAGTATAAGGGCGAACTGATGGCGGGGGATGTGGTTGCTGTCTATAGTGAAATTGTCAAACTTACTGATAAATCAGCGACATTTCGTCATGAAATGCGCAATGTGGACACCGGTAACATAGCGGCCATCACCACCCTGACCGGATTATATTTTGACCGGGTCGCCCGCAAGGCCATCAACCTGCCCGATGATATCAAGACAAAATTACAGGATATGCTTTAATCATGGCCCAAGAGCGGGTTTAAAGAGAAGGGGCGGGTTAAAGGGGAATGACCATTATTTCCTGTTGAGCCTGTATCGTGCGGCGGGATAGCTGCCCAATATGCGGAATTCATTGGTGAAAAACCCTAATTCTTCAAAGGCATGTTTCACCGCATCATCAYTGGGATGGCCTTCTATATCGGCATAAAACTGGGTTGCCACGAAAGCGCCGTTTATCTGATAGCTTTCCAGTTTGGTCATATTCACGCCGTTGGTGGCAAAGCCGCCCATAACTTTATACAGGGCAGCGGGCACATTGCGCACCTGAAAAACGAAACTTGTCATTGTCATGCTGTCCGTCGGGATGTTTGATAAAGCTTCGCGTGCAAAAATGACAAAGCGTGTTGTGTTGTGATCGGCATCCTCAATATCCCTTTTAAGACTCAGCAATCCATAAATCTCGCCGGCAAGAGAAGAGGCAATGGCCCCGATTGTGGGGTCTTGTAACTCTGAAATCAATCTGGCCGCCCCGGCCGTATCGGAATAGACATCCGGCTCAAGGCCCCAGTTTAATAGGTTCTTCCGGCATTGGCCAAGGGCTTGCTCATGGCTGCGCACGGTTTTGAGACTGGCCATGCTCGCGCCGGGCGCAGCGAGAAGATGATGATTAATCCGCTGAAAATGCTCGCCAATGATATGCAGGGAAGAATGGGGGATCAAATGATGGATGGCGGCCACGCGGCCCGCCACGGAATTTTCAATGGGAATCATGGCATATTTGGCCTTGCCCTCCGCCACTGCGGCGAAGACATCCTCGAAAGTATGGCAGGGCAGGGCGGTCATATCGGGAAATACGTTAAGGCAAGCCAGATTGGAATAGGCCCCCGGCTCGCCCTGAAAAGCAATATTATTCCCAATATTATTTTCTGGATTTGATGTTAACTGCATTTTTCCACCTTGTAAAATTTTTAGGGAGTATTTAGAAATGACCATGGGCTGTCAAATAATTTCAGGAATAACTTGYCATTTTTACCGCTTAATATCTTAACAAGTCTTGTGTCTGTCAAAAAACAATAGTAAACAGATGACTATAAGAGGGTGAGTACAGTTACGTTAGGGATTTTTTAATCTGGATTATTGTACTTTAGGTAATATTGGACATTTAACCTGCGAGGAAAAACAGTGAATTCCTTTGAGCTGAATAAAATTGCATTGGCATTGTTATTAACGGTGCTGGTCATATTTGGAATTAGTGGCCTGAGTAAGGCCATATTTAAAGAAGAGGTCATGACGTCACATGCCTTTCCCATAGAGGTAGAGGCCGCAGGTGAGGCCGAAGCCGCTGCCGTAGCAGTCGTAGAAGGCCCGTCACTCGCGGAAATTCTGGCGGTGGCATCTGCTGAAAAAGGCCAGAAGGTTTTCAAAAAATGTAAGGCCTGCCATACAACGGATAATGGCGGCAAAAATCTGGTCGGACSAAATCTGTGGGATATTGTGGGTCATGCCAAAGGCACAAGGGAGGGATKMYSCWKTYYYKGYKSSRKRMWRKRTGWYGSYSGMRMYYRRASAWAYRMGKRKCKRTMCGMCKYYTKGRASRMSCCAYSTRCYYKKGYYSCTMWAWCARMWRYSRGYWTYGSSKKWSTKWMSMMATCTTCTGATCGGGCCAATGTCATTGCCTATATGCGTGCCTTGAGTGATGCGCCTGTTGATTTGCCAGTTGTGGCAGCCCCGGCGGCCGAAGAAGTTTTGCCTGAAGAAAATGAGGTGGCTCCTGAAGCTGCGGCAGAGCTGCCCCAAGAGTAGT
Organism: Alphaproteobacteria bacterium; assembly: GCA_002402225.1. GTDB lineage: Bacteria > Pseudomonadota > Alphaproteobacteria > Sphingomonadales > Emcibacteraceae > Paremcibacter. The sequence goes on along the minus strand of NVVM01000074.1, from coordinate 5,582 downwards.
TTTTACTTCCTGAATAGACGAAAAAAGCTGCCTGAAATTCAGGTGGCTTTTTTTATTTCTACTTTATACCTCCAGGCGTTTGATGAAGCGTAAAGGCGGTTCGTCAGTCTGAAAACTGATGATGTCGATCACATCCCTTAAGGGATCAATGCTCACCCGCATATGATGGGCATTGGCATGCAGAAGATGCATGTCATCCAACATAAAGCCAACATGACCGGGGAAAAAAGCAATATCACCATTTTGGGGGATATCATCGTCCGATAATAATGTGCCGATCATTTCTGCCTGAAGATCGCTGTCTCGCGGGGCTGAGATGCCGGCGGCTGACAGTGCCAGTTGAATAAGACCGGAACAATCAATGCCCATGCTGCTTTTCCCGCCCCAAAGATAGGGCGAGTAAAGGAATTTCAAGGCTTCTGATACGGGGTCAGTTCCCGAAATATTGCTGATATGGGTGGCATAGATCCAATTGTTATCCACCAGTTGAACAAAACCATTCTTTGGCACATCGTTGATGACAGACACATCGGACATCATGAAAATTTTACCAATGGGCGGTGATTTGGGATCTGGTTCCGGGAAAATATAGGTGCACAAGCTTGTCACATGGTGGGTTGTGGGAAAAATATCCGGGCTTAACGCGTCAACGCGGCAATATCCAACATATTTGTCGCGACTTGCCTGACCCCATGCCCAGCCATCCAGAATTTCATAAACCGTGAAATGCTCGCCGTAAAGAAGCTGGGTATTTGTATTGGATTTTATATCAGGGCGGTTATGAAGGTTGGTCAGGCCGTGAACCAGCTGGTAATCATTGCCGCTGCAAAATTTCTCGGCTGCAACCTTTCCTTCGAGAGAACGCGCAGCCAGATCACCTCGCGCGGGCGTAATCCTTGGATCCAGTACAAGGTCAGACATTATTATTCCCTCATTATTTTTTCTATAGCATTCTTATTATGGGCCATGTGATATTTTAGGCAATGTTTTATTCGTTGGTTTGTTTGTTGGCCTTTTCCATTGTTTCGGCAAAATCGGTTAAAAACACGGCCCCTTTTACCGTGCGCTGAATGAGAACATTTCTTTTGTCTGTTTCATCTCTTGCGCGTTTGGCAAAGCCTAAAATACTTAAGGAATCAATGGCTCTGGTAATGACGGGTTTGGAGACATCCAGTGATTTCGCAAGCCCCCGAACCGTATGCGGCCCGTTTTCCAGATAAATTCTCAGCAAAAGCGCCAGCTGCCGCGAGGTCAGGTCAGGCCCTTTGGATTTAACCGTATCTGTCAAGGTATGCAGCCATAGCTTTAACCCTTTATGCCCGCCTAAATCAATATTCATCCGTTAACCCACAGTCCTTTTATTTTTCAAATATTGCCTGTATATTATATTTTCTGCAACTTATTTTAGTCCTTACTTGCAAAAGCTATCCTTTAAATATGAATAGACTGTTCTCAGGCCCATGGCTTCGCCGCCCTGCGGGCGTCCCGGTTGCGCGCTGGCATTCCAGGAGAAGACATCGAAATGAACCCAGTTTTCAGGTTTGGATACAAAATGCTTTAGGAATAATGCCGCCATAATTGCGCCGCCGAAAGGGCCTGATCCCATATTGCTTAAATCAGCGCAGTTTGATGTCAGCTCAGGCGCATAGGGGGCATAGAGCGGCATACGCCAGATCGGGTCATTTTCCGCAGCGGAATATTGTGCCAGATCGCTGGCAAGCTCATCGCCGTCCGTAAAAAAGGGGACAATGGCGGGGCCCATAGCGACCCGGGCGGCACCGGTCAGGGTGGCAAAATCCAATATGAGGTCTGGATCATCCTCGGAGGCCAAGGCAAGGGCATCGCACAGCACCAAGCGTCCTTCTGCGTCCGTATTATCGACTTCGACTGTGGTGCCTTTATAGGTTTTGATAATATCGCCGGGCCTGAAGGCGTCGCTGGAAATATTATTCTCTACCGCCGGGATCAAGAGGCGCAGACGCACATCAAGGCCGGTTGCCATTATCATCTGCGCGAGCCCCAATGTGTGCGCTGCGCCGCCCATATCCTTTTTCATATGGCGCATACCGGATGATGGCTTTAAATCCAGGCCGCCGGTGTCAAAACAGACGCCCTTGCCGACCAAGGTTAATCTGGGCGCATCCTTTCTGCCCCAGGTCATATCCAGAAGGCGCGGCTGGTTCGCGGCGGCCCGCCCAACGGCGTGAATAGTGTTATAGCCTTTACGCAGCAAATCTTCGCCGACGGTTTCCGTGAAATCGGCACCATATTTATCCGCCATATCTTTCATGATGGCGGACAGATGGCTCGGCCCCATATCACAGGTGGGGGTATTCACCAGATCCCGCACAAGCGTAATGGCACTGATGGTGGCTTCGATTTCATTCAGGTCATCGTCATTTTTCAGARCCAAAGTGGCWTTGCGGGCGTTTTTCTTACCTTGGTAGCGRTCAAATTTATATTGCGCCAGYGYCCAGCCAATGGCCAGATGTTTTGGRTTRYYTTCRSTTTCAAGGCGGTATTTACCTTCGGGCAGGCTSGTGGCCAATGGGGCAAGGCCCCAAAGGTCGGGCGMTTCACTATTTKCCGGTTCATYACCARSYCCGATWGCTATSGCGGATAATTCACCGGATGCGCCCACAAGCTTAAGGATTTCCCCTTTGCCCGCTTTAAAGCCATTATCCTTTGCCCATCTGGCCTGCATAGGTGTCAGAGATTTCAGCCAAGTTTCAAGGCTTGTCCCAGATATGATATATATGGGAATTGCCGTATCATAACCTTCGATTGTCAGATATTTACCCATTAACAAATATCCCTTACAGGTCGCAGCTTTGAACGGTGATGTCCGCAAATGATCGCCGTTCCGAGATAATCGTGAAACGATATTCTTTATTTTGAACAACGACCGTATGATAAAGCGGTAACAGGCCGCTCGCTTCCTGTGTTTCGCCGCCCGGCAAGGTAAAGCTTGCTGTTACGGGCTTTAAAGGATCAAACCATGCTTCCGGATTGCCGTCCTCATTAACGGTCGGGCTGCCTTTGGCCGTGATGGTGATCAGGCCGCGATAAAAACTGATGCTGCCATTTTTGGCTTGTGATACGGGCGTATGAATGACAATTCTTTTTGCCAGCGCCGCTTCAGTACATTTGGCATCTTTCGACATGCCGGCGATCAGGCTGCTCATTCTTTGCGGACTTATGCCATCCGACATCTTTTGATTAATGATCAGCAGAAGATTCTGAATGCTGTCATTGGGCAAAAGCTTTTGCAGCTTATCCAGAGCGGCTTCTGTGTTGCCAAGCTCAATACGCAAATTTTCCAGATCGGCGGTTTGCTGGTCGAATTTTTCACTATTATAGGCCATATTACGCAGCGCTATTTCCTGTCCTGTGTCAAAAGCGAAATAGCTGCTGCCGATGAGRATGGMMAGAAWAAARATGMWTTTKAWMARSGTCCARARCCTCTGGCTACGGCGTTTCTGGAGTTCTTTTCTATGGGCTAGGCCGAGTGACATATGATACAAACTTCCCACTGGTTGAATTTAACAAACGGACTTTAAACCAGAATAATCTATTTCTCAATAGATTGGTTATTTTTGTTTGACTTTCTAAGCTATTAACAGCAGGACAATGCTTATCAATTTAGATATTCAAGGCCTGATCCAGATCGGTGATGATGTCTTTGATGTCTTCGATGCCGACGGACAGGCGGATGACATCGGGGCCGGCGCCGGCGGCGACCTGTCCGGCCTTATCCAGTTGCCGGTGGGTGGTGGACGCGGGATGAATGATCAGGCTGCGGGTATCGCCAATATTGGCCAGATGCTTGAATAATTTTACGCCTTCGACCATTTTAATTCCGGCATCATAACCACCTGTCAGGCCGAAGGTCATCACCGCCCCGCCGCCTGCCGGCATGTATTTCTGTTGCAGGGCATGATAATCATCGCCTTCCAGTCCGGCGTAGGATACCCATGATACTTTGTTATGCCTTTGCAGAAACTGTGCGATATTAAGCGCATTGTCACAATGGCGCTGCATGCGAAGGGGCAGGGTTTCGATACCATTAAGGATATAAAAGGCATTTTGCGGCGACAGGCATTGGCCAATGTCGCGCAGGCTCAAAACCCGGCAGGCAATGGCAAAGGCGATATTGCCCATGGCGGCGCCGAAAATCTCGCCAATGACCATGCCGTGATAGCTGTTGCAGGGCGCGCTCAGGGTTTTATATTTATCACGTGATTTGGGGGCCATCCAGTCGAATTTCCCGCTGTCGATAATGACGCCGCCAATGCTGTTGCCTTGCCCGCCGAGGAATTTGGTCAGGCTGTGAACCACAATATCCGCGCCATGCTCGATGGGACGGCATAAATAGGGACTGGCCAGCGTATTATCGACAATMWRRACSAYGSCWKYYKSMTGGGCGACCTCGGCAATGGCGGCAATATCCGTGACCACGCCGCCCGGATTGGCGAGGCTCTCAATGAAGATGGCTTTCACCTTGTCATTCATGGCGGCTCTAAAGCTTGCCGGCGTGGGGTCAACGAAAGTTGTTTTCCAGCCGAATTTTTTAAAACTTTCCCCCATTTGATTGACCGAACCACCATAAAGCTTGTTGGCGGCGAGGATTTCATCGCCCGGTTCCAACAAAGTATGGAATACGGTAAATTGCGCCGCATGGCCGCTGGAGACCGCCAGTGCCGCCGTGCCGCCTTCGAGGGCCGCGACACGATTTTCCAAAACCGCCACCGTTGGGTTGGTGAGTCGGCTGTATATATTGCCAAACTCTGCCAGATTAAACAGATTAGCCGCCTGTTCCACCGTATTGAATTCGAAAGATGCTGTCTGATAAATCGGCGTCGCGCAAGCGCCTGTGGCAGGGTCGGCTTGCTGTCCAGCATGTATGGCTAATGTGGAAAAGCTATATTTTTCAGTCATTTGTCTCGTGTCCTTATATCGGGGATATTTAAAGGGCGTAAAAAACATGTAGTTAAAGTGGTTTAGGGTGTGGTATTATAATACCATGTTTGTAACTATATGAATTTATACCAATATTTCCCGTTGACATTCAAGAAATTACTGGCATATTGCGCAAGTTTTATGGCGTGATGTTATTTCTAATTCGCGCTGAACTTGATTTAAGGAAAATGAGATGAAAACCTATTCTGCGACGCCAGCAGATATTGAGAAAAAATGGTTCGTCATTGACGCCGAGGGAATTGTCCTTGGCCGTATGGCTGCGATCATTGCCTCTCGTCTGCGCGGCAAACATAAGCCTACATTTACGCCTCACATGGATGATGGCGATAATATCATTGTTATCAATGCTGAGAAAGTAMRKSTWACMGGYAAMAAARYGRAAGGTAAAATTTACTACTCGCATACTGAGTTCCCTGGTGGTCTTAAGCAAATTAGCTTTGAAAAGCTAATTGAAAAAGCACCAACACGCGTTCTTGAATTTGCAGTGAAAGGCATGTTACCTAAAGGTCCTTTAGGTCGTGAAATGTTCCGCAAATTAAAAGTATATGCAGGCCCTGAGCATGCACATACTGCACAACAACCACAACTTTTGGAGCTTTAAG
>NVVM01000073.1 GCA_002402225.1 Alphaproteobacteria bacterium | reverse complement strand
GAAATTTTTATAAAGTTCATCAACGGGCGCAGAAGCGCCAAAACTATTCATGCCGATGATAATGCCGTCACGTCCGACATAACGTTCCCAGCCGAATGTTGATCCGGCTTCTATGGAGACATTAATGGGCGTACTGCCGAGAATTTTGGCTTTATAGTCCTCTGATTGCTCGTCAAATATATCGGTGCAGGGCATGGATACCACGCGGGTTGGAATGCCGTCCGCTTGCAAAGTTTCGCGGGCTTTTACGGCCAGTTCAACTTCTGATCCTGTGGCAATGATGGTGACTTTTGCGCTACCATCTGCGGGGCGCAATTCATAACCGCCTTTGGCCACCAGATTTTCACGGCTATGGGTAAGGCGCACAGGCTCAAGCCCCTGACGGGTCAGGGCCAGAACACTCGGACGCGTTTTATCCTGCAGGGCACAGGCCCAGGCTTCGGCGGTTTCAACCGCATCGGCGGGGCGATAAGTGGCCAGATTTGGCATCACGCGCAGGCTCATTAAATGTTCAACCGGCTGATGGGTCGGCCCATCTTCGCCAAGGCCGATACTGTCATGGGTCATGACATAAATCACCCGTTGTCCCATCAGGGCGCTCAAGCGAATGGCAGAACGGCAATAATCGGTAAAGACCATGAATGTCCCGCCGTAGGGGATATATTCCCCGTGCATCGCAAGGCCGTTCATGACCGCAGACATGCCAAATTCCCGCACGCCGTAATACATATAACGGCCCGAAAAATCATCGGGGGTGATCGGGTCCTGGTCTTTGGTCTTGGTATTATTTGACCCTGTCAAATCCGCTGAGCCCCCAATGGTTTCCTGTAGAATGGGGTTGATAATGCCCAGAGCCATTTCGGACRCCTTACGGGTGGCAACCTTCACCGGATTCTCCGCCAGGTCTTTTTTAAAGGCTTCAATAGCGGCGTCAAAATTGGCCGGAAGATCTTTATTCAATCGGCGGGTAAAGTCAGATTTAACCGCCTCATCCAAACCATCAAAGGCCGTTTTCCATTTTTCGGCCAATCCTTTTGAGCGGCTGCCGGCATCACGCCAGACGGCCAATATATCTTCCGGAATGACAAATGGCGCATGGGGCCAGTTGAGCATTTTACGGGCGGCGGCAATCTCTGTGTCGCCAAGCGGCGCGCCGTGAACGCCGGAGGTGCCCTGTTTTGTCGGTGCGCCGTACCCAATGGTGGTTCGGCAGGCAATCATGGACGGGCGATCATCATTCCTGGCGGCCTCAATGGCCGCGTCGATTGCGGCCATGTCATGACCATCAATGGCCTGAACATGCCAGCCAGAAGCCGTAAAGCGGGCCATTTGATCATCGGATACGGTGGCGCTGGTGCTGCCATCAATGCAAATTTCATTATCGTCCCATAGCACGATCATCTTGCCAAGCTGCCAATGTCCGGCCATGGAAATGGCTTCGTGACTGATGCCTTCCATCAAACAGCCGTCACCGCAGATCACATAGGTATGATGATCAATGATGTCGCCCATTCGGGCCTGTGACAATCTTTCGGCCAAGGCAAAGCCAACGGCAGAGGCAAGGCCCTGTCCAAGTGGCCCCGTGGTCATTTCAATGCCGGGCAGCTCACCAAATTCCGGGTGGCCTGCGCAGGGTTGATGCAGTTGGCGAAAGTTTTTTATGTCGTCAATGGTCGGGCGATCATATCCGGTAARGTGCAGCAGGGAATAAAGCAGCATGGAACCATGACCGGCAGACAGGATGAAGCGATCCCGATTGGGCCATTCCGGCCAYTTGGGATCGAATTTCAGATGTTTTGTGAAAAGAACGGTGGCCACATCGGCCATACCCATGGGCATGCCCGGATGCCCTGAATTTGCCGCCTGCACGGCATCCATAGACAAAGCACGAATTGCATTGGCCATATCGGTTTGTGAAGCTGTCATGTTATTTTTACCGACTGTATAAAAATTGATGAAAAAATATCCAGATAAATTACCCAGTTATTGGCGGCACAATGAACGTTTGCGGCCCTTTCGTCAACCTGCTTGTATGATTTTCCATGTTTTTTAGGGCTTCTGAATTGTTTTTAATTATTTGACTTCAAAAAGCTGTTTTAATTTGTAACAATGTCCCTTACGGTTTTAATCTGCTTCAGTAAAAACAAAGCGACGATTCTATAATTTTGAAGAAGGGGAATAGCATGCGAGACAGCAAAAAAATCATGAGCGCGGAACAGGCCCGGGCGGCAATGGAGGAGGCTTTGACGCGTTTGGAAAGAACTTTGCTGAGCCGCGCGGCGCAAGGCGTGACCACTTCAGGCGAACAAGCGGTTTATATCGAACGGCTTGAAAGTGAAAACAAACAAATGAGCCGTGATCTGGCTGAAATGAAAAAACATTGTGTTGCTTTAAAAAACGGCTATGAGAGTTTGGAAAAAAAATGCCAAAACCTTGCAGACGCCAATGATTCGGCGGAAAAGGAATTGGCCATTACCTTGCGTGACCTTGACCAGTTGATYGCACAGAAAAGTTTGCATTAAAATTCATAAAAAGAATCACTCGAGGGACAAAATATGGCTAATGTAATTGTAAAATTCAATAATCAGGATTATCACCTCGCCTGTAAGAATGGGGAAAGCGAAAGGCTGTTGAAATTGGCCGATTATGTCAATGGCAAGGCCGATAAAATTGCAGAGGTCATGGGCTCAGTCTCAGATATTCGTCTGTTATTGATGACGGCAATATTGCTGGCTGATGAATTAGATGAGGCACGGGATGGCAAGCCTATGGCCTTAAAGGATGATCAGGATCAGGCCGCCCAAATGGAAAAAACAATCGTGAGTACCATCAAGCGCATTGAGGACATCACAAGAGAAGTCCAAGGTTAGGGTCTGTGGACAAGCCCGTCTTGTTTGGCTCAATTCGATGGCTCTGGCCTTGCATTTTGGGTGTTTCAGGAAATCTTTCAGCACGGTATCACAAAAAATTGAAGAGACTTGTAAAGCTTCTATGTCTTTCAAAGGATATAAATAACGGACAAAGGATATAAATAACTAAAATTCTGAGGGGCAGGCCGTGATTTTGGATAAAAGCATTGGATAAGAGAAAAGTAAGAAATATTTTTATCTTAATGGTCATCGGCAGTTTTTTACTGATTGGGCAAAGTCATCCGCAATCCCGGCATGAACCTGTAGAAAAGCAAACAAGCCATAGTTTTACCAACCAGAACTCAGATTGGAAAAAAGTAAAATTTCCCGGCATTAAAGCCACTGAATTCACGATGAGCAAGGCGGGCCGGATTGATTTATTTATGGATCAGAGTTCGGGACTTTTGTTTCGGCCGTTGACCAAGGCCGAACAGAATTGCTCATCTTTGGAATGGCAGTGGAAAGTTGATCAGAACTTTCCGCCAGTTGCTTTATCAGACAAAGACAAAGGTGATCGCCCGGTCGCAGTACATGTGTGGTTTCCCAAAGGCAAGGGAGATAAAACTAACGGGCTTAAGAATTTTGTGGGACGCCTGCTCGGCTATAAAATTCCCGGCCGGGTTGTTAGCTATGTCTGGGGCGGAACCGGGCTGCAGGGTGAGGTGATTGAAAACCCGCATTTTGAGAAGAAAGGTTATTTTATCATCCTGAGATCCGGGAATTTCAACAATAAGTCCTGGGTCAATGAACAGGTGGACTTTAGACGTGACTATGAAAAAATATTCAATGCGCCCGCACCAATGCCAACCCATGTTGCCATTTCCGGTGACAGTGATAACAGCGGGGCGGTTGCCAGAGCATCGGTTCGAAAGTTGAAATTTTCAAATCGCGAACCAAGTCCAAAGACCCCCAACCCACAAAAACCTAATAAGAAAACATGTTAGTGGGTTGTGATGATGAACCCTCAACCTAATCAGAAAACTCCGTCATATCTGCTGATTAAAGGTCTTGTCCGTAAGGCAAATGATCAATCGATTGTGGGCCGTTCAGATGATCCGATTAACTGGTCATTACCCTTTTCGCCGCCAGGCTGGTTATCGCAAAGGCAATATATTCAAATGGTTCGCAATTTGATTTGCGGAGAAGAAGCAACAGTTCAGGCCTGTAAGATTCTGCAATCCCGCCTTGGCCCGGGGCTGTATTATGATTTCCTTGAAACTCAGATCAATGACGAAATTCATCATGCAAAACTATATCATCAGTATCTTGATCTTTTGGCCGATGACATAGAACCATCATCTGGATGGCATGAGGTTTTAGAAAAATGTCTGAACAGTCATACCACCGTTGTGGAGTTGATTCTGGCATTTCATATATTGCTCGAAGGTGAAGCGGTTTTTTTACAAAAACTGATTGGGGAATATATTTCCTGTCCGTTGTTTGCGGACATTAACAATAAAATTCGCAACGATGAGGCCCGTCATGTGGCCTTTGGCAGGATTATGCTGCCGCCCCTGAGTGCGCAATTATCGGCCCGTGAAAAGAAAAAACTGATGTTATGGGCGGAAGATATCTGGTTTGCTTCTGCGCTGGCCCTTGTGGCTGAATATTTTGACCCCGGGGCAGTACAGCCAGATATACTAGACCAGACATTACGGGCGAGATGGTTGCAGCAAGAGGATATACTGATTAATCTGGGGCTGATGAATCCGGGGCTGATGAATCCGGGGATGTCATGATTTCAGTCATTATTCCCACTTTGAATGAACAGGATAATCTGAGAAATCTGCTGAATTCGTTATGTTCTAAAAGGGATAACCATTCCGACATAATCGTGGTCGATGGCGACAGTGATGATGATACAATGAAGGTTGCAGCATCTTTCCCCGTGACATTCATTCAAAGCCGCCGCGGCCGGGGTCACCAATTATGTGCTGGCTTGGCGCAAGCACAGGGTGACATTATTTTATTTTTGCACGCAGATAGCCGTATTGCCTGCGGTACCGTGAAGGCGGTTCAGGATAAAATGGATCAAAATCCCGTATTGATCGGGGGAAATTTCCAACTGACATTTGATGGCGGGGATGATTTTAGCCTATGGCTTGACGGCTTTTACGTCTGGTTAAGGGCGCGGGGATTCTATTATGGCGATTCCGGTATCTTTATTCGAAAAATCATTCTGGACAAGATTGGCGGATTGAGTTCCCGCGCTTTGATGGAGGATTATGATCTCGTAAGGCGTATGGAGGCTTTTGGCTTGACTTGTAATATTACAGACCCTGCGATGGTCACGTCATCCCGTCGTTTTACGGGCCGCAGAAAATGGCAAATTATCTGGGGCTGGGTAAAAATTCATCTTTTGTATCATTTGGGATGCAGCGGGGGTTATATGGCCCGTCACTATGATTCTGCCCGATCTTCAGAACATATGAATGACAAGGGGTGATCTCATTCCCCTGCTGATATTTCAGGTGATATTTCAGGTGATATTTCTGTCGGCATTTCATTTAGGTCCCAGTCATATTTATATTTTTGGATTTTCTTAATATGGGTCAATTCAGCCCGTAATTCATCGGAAGCATATTGACGGATGTGATCCAGTATTTCGTCGTTGTTTGTACCAAAATCTTCTTTATACCATTTAAATATGGTGGATAATGTGACTTTACCTTTGGCGATACGAACCCCGCGCGGGTGATTGATGTAGGCGACGGCACCTTCCGTTAACAGTCTTTCTGTTATTTCGGCGCTATAGGCGATAACAGGCAAGTTGGGGCATCCGATCGAGGCACAATTCACCGAATAATGAATGCGGGGATCTTTCCAYATTGGCCGTAAAATACGATGTTCAATGTCATTCAGACTTATTCCTGTCCCGTTGATTGTGACAAGTTTTTTCCCCCAGGGGCCAAAGCTAAAAAAACCGGGACTGATATTGATCTTCAGTATGCTTTTGACAGGATAATGATCGACGATAACCTTGACCGTCAGCGCATTATACAGATTGATCCAATAGGCCATTTGCTCGGCCCTGTTATATGTTGTCGGATCAAGAGACGTCAATCCAGAGATATAATTATCCAGCCGGGGCTTGTCATTATCCGCCAAGGATTTGTAATTGACTTTGGTAATATTGTCTTGGTCCAGAGTGACATATTGATCAAGAAGTTCCTGCCAGACGGCGTGATCAATATCTACTGCGGAAGCCTCATCTGATTTGTCCCAGATGCCCCAATATTCCGCTTTGGGTGCGGCCTGAGCAAAAGCCGGCAACAGAACGGCCAGTAATAATGTGAATATAACCCGTGTCATATTGTTCTTCTCTGTGACGTTTAAGAATGACGTTAAGGATACAGATTAACATAACGGCGAGAAAAATATATTCAACTTGCTTCACTTAATTGTGAAAAACGGTAGGGACGTGTCACAGATTATCCGCTATTGCCCTGAAAAAGGCTATGGTTTCATGTCTAGAGCCGCGTTCATCCATAAAGCCTAAATCGGCTGAATTCTTGACGATGACAATATTTTCAGGCTGGTTAACATAAATATACTGGCCATAAACGCCTCCGGCAAAAAATTCGCCGGGGCGGGCGTCCGGGGCCAGCCACCATTGGAAACCATAACCGAATTTATTTTTCCCCGGCTTGTTATAGGCAGAGGAGGGGCTGGTTACGGCCTTAACCCATGCCGCCGGAATGACTTGTTCGCCCTGCCAAGTGCCATTATTCAGGTAAAGCCGGCCAAAACGGGCATAATCCCGGGTTGTCACATTCAGGCCGCCAAGGGCAAAGGCGGTGCCTTCGGAATCTGTTAGCCAGCGGGCGTCAGATTCCATGCCGATTTYGGACCAGATATGATCTTCGGCCTGCTGGATCAGGCTTTTTCCGGTAACGCGGCGGGCAATCATGCCAATGACATGCGTATCCATGGAGACATAATGAAATTCCTGTCCCGGTGGTTTTTCTTTAACCAGAGTAGTGGTAAATTCATCCAGTGATCCCCCGAGGGCCAATATACGGCCCATGCGATTAATATCGGAATAGAAATCGCCGTAATCCTCATTCCACAAAACGCCGGACGACATTTGCAGCACATCGCGGATGGGCACGCCGTCATATCCGCTGCCGATCATTTCGGGCAGATATTTTTCCACGGGCGCGTCAATGTCGATCAAGTCCTCATAAACGGCGATACCAAAGAGGCTAACGGTGAAGGATTTCGCCATAGACCATGAAATCCGCAGATCATCGGCTGCCGTGCCTTGGTAATATTGTTCAAAGGTGATTTTGTCATCTTTGATGACCAATAGCGCCGTTGTCGCGCGGCGGGTCAGAAATTCATCACGGTTAACGGTCTCGCCGCGATAGGTGAAGCTATCAGGCAATTCACTTGGAGATGTGCCAAATTTAAAAATATCGCCGGATCTTTTTATCGGGCTGCTTAAGAATATTTTATCCATATGAGAAAAGTTATGGACGATATTTTCCTTCTCGAACAAGGTCATGGTGCCATAAAGCCGGCTGGCCTTTTCATGGTTAAAGGCAATAATCGCGGCAAAAACCAACAGCGCGAAAAATAAAACTGCCCCTGTTAATCTCAGAAAATTAGCCATGATCTTCCCCTGTAAATTTAATTAATCCGTTTTGCGCCAGCGKAGCACAGGATTTCGGGCAGCTAAAGTCTCATCTAATCTTTTTAGGGGGGCAAGATAGGGCGCGCCGGTAAAGAGTGCTTTATTTCCGGCTTTCGCCTGCGTTACCAAATGACGTAAGGCACCGATAAATTGATCAACGGACTGTTTGCTTTCGCTTTCCGTTGGCTCGATGAGCATGGCGCCGTGGACAACCAGAGGAAAATACATGGTCATGGGGTGATAGCCTTCGTCGATCATCGCCTTGGCAAAATCAAGGGTTGTCACGCCGGTGCCCTCCAGGAAACGATCATCAAACAGACATTCATGCATGCAGGGCCCTTCGAAGCTTAAGGTCATGATGTCTTGTAGTGACGCCATGACGTAATTGGCGTTCAGCACACTGTCTTCGGCCACGCGGGCAAGGCCGTCTGATCCATGGGACATCATAAAGGCCAGTGCGCGGATATTCATACCCATCTGCCCGTGAAAGGCGGTCATGCGGCCAAAACTCTCTCCGCCACCCTTCACATGCTCAACCATTTCAAAACCATCCTTACCGTGGATGACATAAGGCACTGGGGCAAAGGGGGCCAAGGCCTCGGACAGGACAACCGGGCCTGCGCCCGGGCCGCCGCCGCCGTGGGGCGTAGAGAAAGTTTTATGCAGATTGATATGCATGGCATCAACGCCCAGATCGCCGGGGCGTACCTTGCCAACGATGGCGTTGAAGTTGGCCCCGTCGCAATAGAAATATCCGCCGGCGGCATGAACGGCGTCCGCAATTTCAATGATGTCGCGCTCAAAAAGGCCGCAAGTATTGGGGTTGGTCAACATAATGGCCGCCACATCTGGGCCAAGGGCGGCTTTGAGGGCTGGCAGATCAACCCGGCCTTGTTTATTGGCGGGGATGGATTTTACTTTATAGCCACATAAGGCTGCGGTCGCGGGGTTGGTGCCATGGGCTGATTCAGGGGCCAGAACGATGGTGCGATTTTCGCCGCGCTTATCCAGGGCTGACCGAATGGCCATCAGGCCGCAAAGCTCGCCGTGGGCGCCAGCTTTTGGCGACATGGCAACGGCGGGCATGCCGGTCAACGTCTTTAACCAATGGGCCAGCCTGTCCATAAGGTCGAGCGCGCCCTGCACCGTGGAAATGGGCTGGAGGGGGTGAATATCGGCAAGGCCCGGCAGACGCGCGACTTTCTCATTGATGCGCGGATTATGTTTCATGGTACAGGAACCCAGCGGGTATAACCCCATGTCGATGGCATAATTTTTACGGCTGAGGCGCGTATAATGGCGCATGACTTCCGGCTCGGACAATCCGGCAAGGCCAATCTCATTATCGCGGGTAATGCCGCCAAGACGATTTTCGAAAACCGGCAGATCTTCAAGGTCAACGCCCGTGCGCTGAGTATCGCCGATTTCATATATGAGCAATTCATCCTGTTCCAGACCACGRTTTCCCGTATGGGTGGTGAMRCTRTYKGGGGATAGGYTGGCGGCTGTATTGATGTCCGTYGGGCGACCTTGTTTATTCATCATTTTACCAGCTCCTTCAGGGCGCAGACCAGACGATCCATATCCTCTTCTGTTACGGTTTCCGTGACCGCCATAAGTAATCTGTTTTTCATATCAGGATCATTGGGATAAAGCCGCGATAACGGCACGCCGCCCAATATTTTCATATCAGCAAGCCGTTCTATGGCCTCTGCCGCGTCTATCGGTAATGCGACGGTGAATTCATTGAAGAAGTTTTTGTTCAAGACTTCAACGCCGTCAATGACTGCGATTTTATCGGCAAGCTGCACGGTCTTGGCATGGTTAAGCCGGGCCAGATGCCGAAAGCCTTTTTCACCAAGCAGGGTCATATGAATGGTAAAGGCCAATGTGCAAAGGCCCGCATTGGTGCAGATGTTGCTGGTGGCTTTCTCGCGCCGGATATGCTGTTCGCGGGTGGACAGGGTCAGGACAAAGCCCCGTTTGCCGTCCGCATCCACCGTTTCGCCGCAGACGCGTCCCGGCATGGTGCGCACCAATTTCTGGCGTGTGGCGAGCAAGCCGACATAAGGGCCGCCAAATGTCAGCCCGTTGCCAATGGATTGTCCCTCAGCGACCACGATATCGGCCCCCATGGCACCGGGGGAACGCACCGCGCCAAGTGAGACAACCTCGGTCACAACAACAACAAGCAGGGCCTTTTGGGCATGCAGGGCTTCGGCCAATTTTGTATAATCTTGTATGTTACCAAAAAAATCCGGATTTTGGACCACAACACAGCTTGTTTCCTCATCAATCTGATCAATCAGGTCATCAACCAGATAGACGCCCGGGGGATTGATCAGGGTGATATCTTCGGTAAATTTTGTGGCGCATTTGGTTACCTCAATATATTGAGGATGTAAACTGCCCGACAGGATGGCTTTTTTCTTGCGGCTGGCTCTTCGCGCCATCAGAACAGCTTCGCCGCAGGCGGTGGAGCCGTCATACATGGAGGCGTTGGAGACTTCCATGCCCGTGATCTGGGCGAYYWKYGTCTGGWANTTCANRCAGSGCCTSCARSSKSCCTTGGGAAATYTCSGGCTGATAGGGGGTATAGGCCGTCAGAAACTCCCCGCGCTGAATCAAATGATCGACCGTGCTTGGCACATAATGGCGATAAGCCCCGGCCCCGCAAAAGAAAGGCACAGATCCCGCAGGCATATTCTTTCCCGCCATCGCCCGGAATTCCCTGTCGACCGCCATTTCGGACATATGGGCGGGCAGATCGACATAATCTTTTAACAGGGCGGCTTTTGGCACATCCTTAAAGAGGTCATTGATCTCGGTGACGCCGATTTTTTCGAGCATCTCTGYGCGGTCAGTTGGACTAAGCGGTAAATAACGCATGGGTTCTAATGCCTTTAATATGTWACTATTCTAATCCGTCGATATAGGCTTTATAGGCCGCYGCATCCATAAGCKCGTCAAGCTCATCCTTGTCGGAAATCGAGATTTTATAAAACCAGCCATCGGTTTCGGGATGGGCATTGACAAGGGCAGGGTCACTTTCCAGGTTTTCGTTGATGGCGACCACTTTACCGCCCACAGGGGTATAGATTTCACTGGCGGCTTTGACGGATTCAACGACGGCGATTTCATCCCCTTTGTCATAATTATTGCCGACCTCCGGAACTTCGATAAAGACGATGTCACCAAGGGCATTCTGGGCATATTCGGTGATGCCAATGGTGCCGGTTTCGCCTTCTATGGAAATCCATTCATGTTCTTCTGARWAATAWGTTGTCATWKTSTNWTCANCCTWTTTMMWWTYRTSKYTRRTTTAWKTTTTTCTGTAATAACGTTGKKGAACAAASGGMRTTTTTGCCACATGGGCSRSKMRYKTTTTSCCRCGWAKGRWYAGRAAAATYTCYGTRYCAACRGCGRAAAATTCYGKCTTSAYATAGCCCATSGCAACAGGSCCGCCAAAKGTKGGGCCRTARCCGCCGCTGGTTATGGTGCCGATTTCATGGCCACCTGTATCGACAATAACCGTGCCTTCCCGCGCAGGGGCGCGGCCGTCGGGCAGGATGCCAACGCGTTTTTTGACGTGGTTTTTATTTTTTATCTGGGGCAGAATGATATGGTCACCGGGAAATCCGCCCTCTTCGCGGCGTCTTTTGCCGATGGCCCAGAGAAGAGAAGCCTCAACAGGGGTTGTCTCTGTGGTTAAATCATGACCATACAGGCATAAGCCGGCCTCAAGCCGCAGGCTGTCCCGCGCGCCAAGGCCGATGGCCTCGACTTCGCTCTCGGCCAGCAGGGCGCGGCAGATGTCTTCGGCTTTATGGGCAGGGATGGAAATTTCATGGCCATCTTCACCGGTATAGCCAGAACGGCTGATATAACATTCTGCGCCGCAAATCGTTACCTCGGCATAACTCATAAAATCCATTTTATCGGCACCGGCGGCAAATCGTGATAACACCTCAGCGGCCTTTGGGCCCTGCAGGGCGATCAGGGCGCGGTCGGTGATTTCGGTCAGGGTGAAGCCCTCAGGAAGATGAGCCTTCATATGGGCAATATCCTGTTCCTTGCAGGCGGCATTGACCACCAGAAAAAGATCATCCTTTCGTTTGGTGATCATCAGGTCATCCATGATGCCGCCGCGATCATTGGTGAACATGCTGTAGCGAATATGATTGACGGCCAGGTCTTTAATATTTCCGGGCACCAGACTTTCTATCCAGTTATCGACATTCGGGCCTGTGATGATCACCTGCCCCATATGGGACACATCAAACAGGCCGGCGGCATTGCGGGTATGGTTATGTTCCCCCATAACGCCAAGGGGATATTGCACCGGCAGAGCATAACCGGCGAAAGAAACCATTTTGCCGCCAAGCTCTTCATGCAAAGCAAAAAGAGGGGTTTTTAAAAGATTACCAGTTTTTAAAGGATCGCTAGTATCGGCACTCAATATATTTCTCCAGAGCAAGCACTTTTGGCGCGCAAACCCGCGCCGTTGGTGCCCCCTCTGTCATAGGTACCTGAG
>NVVM01000072.1 GCA_002402225.1 Alphaproteobacteria bacterium | reverse complement strand
GCAGATCAACCACCTGTTCCGGCGTTTGCGCCCATGCCATGGCGGCGGCGTCCACTTCCTTGAGCGGGTGCACGATGTCTTCGTCATGCAGGGTGATGTAAGGCGTGCCCATGGCCGCACAGTAACCGGCGTCGAAGGCCGCGTTCCACTGCTTGTACTTGTCGCCAAAGCGGATGACCGCCAGATCACACTGCTCAAGCAGGGTTTTGGTGCGGATGGCGTTTACCTTGGACGACTGGTGGTCACGCCAGAAATTGTTCTCCGGCTTGCCCAGGAAGTCACCTGCGGCATCACTGGATTCGTGATCGGTATTGGCAGACGTGAACTCTACCGGCAGGCCCGCCGCCTCGGCACCCTCAGCAATCTGCCGTTAAAGGCGGTGCAGGTCGGCGGGCCGCTCGGGGCTTATTTATCGGAAGATGATCTTGATTTGCCGATGGATTATGAGGCATTTTCAGAGGCTGGCGCGGTGCTGGGCCACGGCGGGATTGTGGTATTTGACCATACGGCGGATATGGCCGAGCAGGCAAAATTCGCCTTTGAATTCTGCGCCGTGGAGAGCTGCGGCAAATGCACACCCTGCCGTATTGGCTCTGTTCGCGGCGCGGAATTGATGGCTAAAATACAGGCGGGTGAAAACCGCGAAGAAAATCTAAATTTGATGAAGGATTTATGCGAGGTGATGGAGACCGGATCATTATGCGCCATGGGCGGCATGACGCCAATTCCGGTCTTAAGCGCGCTGAAATATTGGCCGAATGACTTCAAAGCAGACTTTAAAAYTGGGGATGGGAAATGATCATTGAAAAAGATTTCGGAACACCGAAAGTCATCTCAGATACATCAGTCACATTGGAGATTGACGGCAAGCCGGTGACGGTGGCCAGCGGCACAAGTATCATGCGCGCGGCGGCAGAGCTGGACACAGACATCCCCAGCCTCTGCGCTTCGGATTGTCTGGAAAGCTTTGGCTCCTGCCGCTTGTGTCTGGTGGAAATAGACGGCAGAAAAGGCGCGCCAGCCTCCTGCACGACGCCCGCCGAGGACGGTATGAAAGTCACCACCCAGTCCGCTCATCTGACGAAACTTCGGCGCGGGGTGATGGAACTTTATCTGTCCGACCACCCCGAAGAAGGCACGCCGCTCCATGATCTGGCAAAATTGCTGGATATTCAGGAAAGCCGGTATGGCACAGAAGGCCATAATCACCTCAAATCGATCATAGATKACAGCAATCCTTATTTTAGCTTTGATCCCGGCAAATGTATTCTCTGTTCCAAATGCGTGCGGGCCTGCGAAGAAGTGCAGGGAACCTTTGCCTTGACGGTGGCGGGCCGCGGATTTGACAGTCAGATCAAGGCGGGGACGCAGAATTTTCTTGCCAGTGACTGTGTCTCCTGCGGCGCTTGCGTGTCGGTCTGCCCAACGGACAGCCTGCTGGAAAAAAATGTCATTGAGGGCGGCAAGCCGGATCACGCCGTCCTGACCACTTGCGCCTATTGCGGCGTTGGCTGCGGCTTTAAAGCGGAAATGAAGGGGGATAAGGTTATCCGCATGACCCCGTGGAAGGACGGGCAGGCCAACCACGGTCATAGCTGCGTCAAAGGCCGTTTTGCGTGGGAATATGCCTTCCATCCGGATCGGATTACCAAACCCATGATCCGCGAAAATATCACCGACCCATGGCAGGAAGTCAGTTGGGACGAGGCCATTTCCTATGCCGCGAAACGCATGCTGGACACGCAAAAGAAATATGGCCAAAAATCCATTGGCGGCATTTCTTCGTCGCGCTGCACCAACGAAGAAGT
Source organism: Alphaproteobacteria bacterium (assembly GCA_002402225.1). GTDB lineage: Bacteria > Pseudomonadota > Alphaproteobacteria > Sphingomonadales > Emcibacteraceae > Paremcibacter. The sequence continues at coordinate 10,462 of NVVM01000072.1, read as the reverse complement.
CTATGTGGTTCAGAAACTGGTTCGGGCGGCCTTTGGCAATAATAATATTGATACCTGCGCGCGGGTATGTCACAGCCCGACAGGATATGGCCTCAATCGCACTTTGGGCACTTCTGCGGGAACCCAGACATTTGACAGTGTGATGGAGGCAGATGTGATTCTGGTCATCGGAGCCAACCCGACGGATGCCCACCCGGTTTTTGGCAGCCTGATGAAAAAGCGGTTAAGGGCGGGGGCAAAGCTGATTGTCATTGATCCCCGCGCCATTGATCTGGTGAAATCCCCCCATGTCAAGGCCGATTATCATCTGGCGTTATTGCCCGGAAATAATGTGGCCGTGATCAATGCTTTGGCCCATGTGATTATAGAAGAGGGACTTGAGGATGCGGCCTATATTGCGGAACGTTGTGAGGATCAGGCTTATGCCGATTGGCGGAAGTTCATTATGGATYCTAAAAACTCACCGGAAGCCAGCGCAAATTTCACGGGCGTTCCCGCCGATGATCTGCGGGCGGCGGCCCGACTTTATGCCTCTGGCGGCTTAAAAGACAATGACGGCAGGTCGGCCATATTTTACGGCCTTGGTGTGACCGAACATTCTCAAGGGTCGACCGCGGTGATGGGTTTGGCCAATCTTGCCATGCTGACGGGGAATATCGGCTTTTCAGGCGTTGGCGTTAATCCGCTCAGGGGGCAGAATAATGTGCAGGGCTCCTGCGATATGGGTTCTTTCCCCCATGAATTGCCGGGTTATCGTCCGGTTGGCGATGATGCCATTCGCGGCAGCTTTGAGAAGGATTGGGGGGTCACGCTAGATTCTGAACCCGGCCTTAGAATTCCGGCCATGTTTGATCAGGCGGTCGCCGGTCATTACCGGGGCATGTATATTCAGGGCGAGGATGTGGCGCAAAGCGATCCAAACACCCACCATGTGGAGGCGGCTCTTAAAAATCTGGAGTGCCTGATCGTGCAGGATTTATTCCTCAATGAAACCGCCCGTTTTGCCCATATTTTCCTGCCCGGAACCAGTTTTCTGGAAAAAGACGGCACCTTTACCAATGCCGAGCGGCGCATCAGTATGGTCAACAGGGCGATGGTGCCCATAACGGGTATGGATGAATGGGAAATCACCTGCCGCCTTGCCCGCGCCATGGATTATGACATGTCTTATGACAGCTCTGCTGAAATCATGGATGAAATTGCGCGGCTTACCCCAACTTTTACGGGGGTCAGCTTTGATAAAATTCAGAAAATGGGCAGCGTTCAGTGGCCCTGCAATGACGCGGCGCCGGACGGTACGCCGATTATGCATGTGGGCGAATTTGTGCGCGGCAAGGGTAATTTTGTCGTAACCGAATTTGTGCCTACCACGGAAAAAGTCACCCGCCGATTTCCTTTGATCCTGACCACGGGCCGCATTTTAAGCCAGTATAATGTGGGCGCCCAGACGCGGCGGACGGAAAATAACATCTGGCATGATCAGGATATTCTGGAAATTGATGTGAAGGATGCCGAGGACCGTAATATTCGCGGCGGCGACTGGGTCAACATTCAAAGCCGTATGGGTGATACGACGCTTCGGGCAAAAATATCAGACCGTATGCAGCCGGGCGTGGTCTATACCACGTTCCATATGCCAGCAACCGGCGTCAATGTGGTGACAACGGATAATGCCGACTGGGCGACCGATTGCCCGGAATATAAGGTAACAGCGGTCGAGGTGCGCCTTACCAATCATCCTTCCGACTGGCAGGCAGAATTTGATCACTTCTCCAAAGACACCCGCCATATTACAAAGTGAGGTTATTCTTTCAAGCTGCTGATATAGCTGCGCAGGATCGTTTCCATCTTTTCCCTGGTCATGCCCGCTTGCTTTGAATAGGCTATGGCGGCCTCCGTCTCATAGTTCATAGCGCGCACCAGATGGGCGCCGAGCCAGCTGGCAACGCGATTGCCGCTGGAACAATGGAACAGTATTTTTTTGCCTTTATTTTCTCTAATCACCGCGTGAATGGCCGCGACAGACGCATCCTGTATCTGGCCGTCTTTTAACAGCGGAATATTATAATAGGCAAGACCGTGGCTTTCCACGATGGCCTGCTCGTCAAAATCCAATTCATCGGCGGCCCGAATATTAAGCACCACGTCAAAGTCCAGAGCCTTCAGGCTGTTCAAGGTGGCTTCATCAGGCTGTCCCGCCATATAAATTGTCTTATGCAGGGAGGTCACATTGGTCAAATTGCCAATGGCGGCTTCTTTTTTCAGGTCAATGACATGCTCTTTACCGGCTTCATGAGCTTGGGCGGGTAGGGCGGCCAGAAATATTAAGGACAGGGACAATAATAATTTTTTTATCATGGTAATTCCTTGTGATGTGCAGAGATTATAATTTTCAGAATAACTATAGGGATCAAAAATAATAATTAAAGTAAAATCAGAAAAGATAAACAGCTCGCGATGATGTTAATACATATAAATATTGTTAAATAAAATAAATAACTTATTTTTCATGTTAAAGCTTGATTTCTCCAGATTTGTCTGTAGATATAATATATTCTACAAGCACCAACGACCCGATTATTACCCCGATAATGATGAAGGACGCCTGACACCATGACCAGCCATACTCAATTGGCCCATCTGCAACGCCTTGAAGCGGAATCCATTCACATCATGCGGGAAGTTGCGGCAACCTGTGAAAATCCGGTGATGCTCTATTCCATTGGCAAGGATAGTGGTGTGATGTTGCATTTGGCTTTAAAGGCCTTTTATCCATCCAAATTACCCTTTCCGATCCTGCATGTGGATACCACATGGAAATTCCGTGAGATGATTGAATTTCGCGAAAAATTTGCGGCGGAGCATCAGCTGGACTTGATCACCCACATCAATCAAGAGGGGGTGGATATGGGTATGGGGCCCTTCAGTCATGGATCTGCCGTGCATACCGATGTCATGAAAACCCAGGGGTTAAAACAGGCACTGGATAAATATGGTTTTGATGCGGCYTTTGGYGGYGCGCGSMGRGAYGAAGAAAARTCMCGSGCYAAAGARCGGRTKTWTTCYTTCCGCKMKRMMMAKCATCGYTGGGATCCYAAAAGTCAACGGCCAGAGCTGTGGAATATTTATAATAACCGCATTCAAAAAGGCGAAAGCATGCGGGTTTTCCCGCTGTCCAATTGGACAGAGCTGGATATCTGGCAATATATTCATCAGGAGAATATTCTGATCGTGCCGCTCTATCTGGCCAAGAAACGCCCTGTGGTGGAACGTGACGGCATGTTGGTGATGGTCGATGATGATCGTATGCCCATGAGGCCCGGCGAAGTGCCGGAAATGAAAATGGTCAGATTCAGAACCCTTGGCTGTTATCCTTTAACGGGGGCTGTCGAATCCACGGCGACCACCGTGATTGAGATTATTCAGGAAATGCTGCTGACCAAAACCTCTGAACGTCAGGGCCGTGCCATTGACAAGGACAGCAATGCCTCTATGGAGCAGAAAAAACAGGAGGGCTATTTCTAATGACAAAAAGCAGCTATGAAATACAACAGTCCGAACAGATTACCCATGACATCGAAGGCTACCTCCATGATCAGGAACATAAAAGTTTTCTGAGATTCATCACCTGCGGCAGTGTTGATGATGGTAAGTCAACCCTGATTGGCCGCCTGTTATATGACTCAAAATTGATTTTTGAAGATCAAATGGCCAGCCTTGAAAATGACAGCAAGAAAGTCGGCACCCAGGGCGGCGATATTGACTTTGCCCTGCTTGTGGATGGCCTCGCGGCAGAGCGGGAACAGGGCATCACCATTGATGTGGCCTACCGGTTTTTCACCACAGATAAGCGTAAATTCATTGTGGCGGATACGCCGGGTCATGAGCAATATACCCGCAATATGGCGACGGGCGCCTCATCCGCAGAGGCCGCGGTTATTCTCATCGATGCGCGCAAGGGTATTTTAACCCAGACGCGCCGTCATAGTTTTATTGTTAATCTGCTGGGCATTCGTCATGCGGTGGTGGCCATAAATAAAATGGATCTGATGGATTATTCACAAGATGTTTTTCAGGATATAGCGGCGCAATATCGTGAATTTGCCGAGAATCTGGATTTCTCAACCATAGAATTTGTACCCATGTCCGCGCTTAAGGGCGAAAATATCATGACGCCCAGTGACAAGATGCCCTGGCATGATGGCCCTGCGTTTATGACCGTGCTTGAGACGATAGATGTCGCCAGGACAAAGGCCGAAAAGCCGTTTCGGATGCCGGTTCAATGGGTCAATCGGCCCAATCTGGATTTTCGGGGTTTCTCTGGCACGATCTCATCGGGCATCGTTAAAGCGGGTGATGATATCATTGTCCTGCCGGGCGGSAAAACCAGCAAAGTGAARTCCATTGTCACCTATAACGGCAATCTGGATCAGGCGTCGGCGGATCAGGCCGTCACCTTGACATTGGAAGATGAAATTGATGTCTCACGCGGGGATGTGATTGTAGAAACTCATCAGCGGCCGGAAACCACGGACCAATTTCAGGCTCATATTATCTGGATGGGGGAACAGCCGATGTTGCCGGGGCGGCCYTAYCTGATTAAAACCACAAAYAARACCGTYGCCGGCGAGATTTCAGCYTTAAAACATAAAGTGAATGTCAATAGTCTGGAACATGAGGCCGGCAAAACTTTAGAATTGAACGAGGTTGGCCTCTGTAATATCAGCCTTGATGAAGCCATTGCCTTTGAGGCTTATCGGGATAATTCTGCGATGGGGGCCTTCATTATTATTGATAAAATCAGCAACGCGACGGTCGGGGCGGGCATGATTGATTTTGGCCTGCGCCGCGCGACCAACGTGCATTGGCAGGCTGTGGATGTGGACAAAACAGCCCGCGCAGAGCAGAAGCGTCAAAAGCCGGTTGTGCTGTGGTTTACCGGCCTGAGCGCGTCTGGAAAATCAACCATCGCCAATCTGGTGGAGAAGAAGCTGCATGCCCTCGGCAAGCATACCTATCTGTTGGACGGTGATAATGTGCGTCATGGCCTGAACCGGGATTTGGGTTTTGTGGATGCGGACCGGGTGGAAAATATCCGGCGCGTGGGTGAGGTATCCAAGCTTATGATTGATGCGGGCTTGATCGTTCTGACCGCCTTTATCTCGCCCTTCCGCGCGGAACGCCGCATGGTGCGTGATATGATGGAGGCTCATGAATTTATCGAGGTTTTCGTCGATACCCCCATCGAGATTTGTGAGCAGCGCGACCCCAAAGGCCTGTATAAAAAGGCCAGAAGCGGCGAAATCAAGAATTTCACCGGCTATGACAGCCCGTATGAGCAACCCGAACGGGCCGACCTTCACCTGCATACCGGAACCATAACCGCCGAACAGGCCGCCGACGCGGTCATCGCCAAAATACAGGAAAAATATTTATCCGGTTAAGCTTGTGTTTATGGCTAAAAGGGGCTGAATAAAGAAATTCGGCCCCTTTTTTTATTTCTTTGCCGCCATATCGCAGGTTTGGCGGTCTTATGATATTAATAGATCCTGACCCTAATTGCGAAGTTTAGAAATGTCCCAATTGATTTTATGTTCATTTATATCTGACCGCATGTTTGGCTCACCACACTCTGAGGTTGAGCTAGCAAAGCTAACATTAAATCCCATCCTGAGATTAACAAAATTGACATCTTCGACGGGTGCAGAGATTTCCCAAATAGCTTTTTTTCTTTGATTGGGCGCTAATTTATTTGTTTTGCCATCGAGTATTCGAAAATCCGCACCGAAATATTCATTGCCTAATTCATCATCCATATAAAGCATCTTCTCATCAGCACTAGCATGGAAACATGCATATTGATTTGAGGTGTTATGATATAGCATGTGAAATCTGATTTGATTTCTGACGAGTTCAATTTTATAAATTTTCAATACATAAGCGGCACCCGAGTTACTTCTCTTATAAATCCAATTCGTCTTTATTTCCCCTGCCGCTGATGAATTGACCAAAAAAATATAACCCATCATAATTACACATATTTTTCTTAGCATCTCTTAAACTCCCGTATAAGTATTAATAATATAATTTTATATTGTTCAACATTAACTTACAAGCCCTGCAACCTTCTGTCTCCAAGGTTTTTATTTTTAGAGATACAATGATTTTAGATATAGGCTTAGTAGGTGTATCTTTCATTAATTCTTCAATATCCCAAATACTCTTGCCCTGGTGCCATTTGATAAATAAAGCRGGGGGCGATGCCTCCATATAAGAGTCCGGTGAGCTATAGAGTGTTTGGACTTTTTTACCCTTACTATCAAATATATCAATCGAAATTATCACATAGCTCTCATCATCAATACTTGCAGTTGCCCTTGCATCAAAAGATAACTTTAATTGCCTCAGGTCTTGGATTAAAATCTCTTGTTTGACCCCTAGATTAACAGAACCGTCGCCTTTTCCAGAATAACGAAGGGTTATTTTATTTTTGGAGATTTTTAAATTTTGTTTTGATACTGCCTCACCAAATGACACCCAGTTTCCTGACAAAAGATTTTCATCTTTATTAACAGCAACGATATTATAGGATGCTTCCCCAAATTTATTTTTTAAAACTGCATCAATATAATCTTGGCGCAGAACATGGCCAACGCCATCTTTGACCTTAATGACCTGACCCAGAATTTTACCTTCTGACTGCAATAGGCTGCCGCTCATACCCTTAAATATTGTGTCCGCATTATCATAGGGTTTCACCAAAATCCAAATATCTGTAAATTTATTGATTAAAACCAGTTTTCGGGTTTTAGTGCCATCTTCCAGGCGGGACACAATCACTGCTTTTTCAATATCTTCCAGACTGTCTTTCATCCAATATGAGGACGGCCATTCTTCTTTGCACAGCCCGGTATCTTTAAATTTTACAATGGCGATATCAGAGGGATAAGTATTTTCGATAATACCATTTGTTTTTATACGCCGTCTGTCGACCACTTGGACATCATAGGCATAGCCAACAACATGTTTTGGCGTGATGACATAGCAATATTCATATTGACCGGATAATTTTCTTGTAACCCCTTGCCCTTTTGTATCACCCTCTACAAATACAATTTCTTGGGAAGAAACATTGGCTGTAAAAATAATAAAAAGAAAGAAAGTTGAAATGAATTTAACAACGTTATCAGGCATTAACTTTGCTCATTTTTCTTTTTTTGTTGCTTTTTCTTTTGTGACGGCCCCTTCTTTCTATTACCATTGTTCGTTGGCAGGGGGAATTCCACACTCATAAACCAATATGTAATATACATAGAGACCGCAGTTGTTATGATTAATATTGCCGCCTTTAAGGACGGATCATTGGATAACCTATCCCACATTGTTGGTTCTATATGATACCCGTCAGAACCATATCTTGAAACTTGAATAAAATCAGCCTCTACATAATATCGAACATCCATTGATGACAACTTGTCGATTGTTATGAATCCGTAACCATTAACTGAAATTTTAGTATCTTTTATAAATTTTATTWTTTCGCCAGAGTCAATCGTTGCATCGAGGGCTTTGAACCGACTATTCCCAATGACTGTACTGCCAAGGATTTCAACTTCACCATGTTGTAGGAGTTGATTATCAAGAGACACCTGACTATGAACGGTATCTCCTACAGTTAATTGTCCTTGGAAGGGAAAAATATATTTTAAATTTTTTGGAATGTCGGTTATTCGAATTTGAAGATGATTAAATGCATCAATTTTTGAACTAATCTCTTGAGTTAAGTTTGTCCCATCTTCTTCGATTAAAAAAGACGCGATTTTCTTTTTGGGGTCAGCCGACCTCAAGGAAAGATATGTGAAACCATCTGATCGATTTTGAAAATCAATTATTGTTCCTGAATCAATTGAAAGATAGCCACTATATTTAGCAATAGGATTTTTATCAAAAGCTATCTCCACATCTTTTAGAGCCCAATCTAACAGGTTTTCTGATGTTTTGATTTGTAAAATTTCTGTTGTTGCCTTTAATGAAAAGGTGCCCTGCCATGAACTTAGCGCGAATGTTATAAAAGCTAAGACTAAGAGTARTAAAATACTAAAAGTATATAATGAGTTTTTTGCCCCCGTTGTTTTTTTTATCATTCCATATCGGAATCTCATGAAAATATCTGTAACTTTCATATTCAGTTCTGATCATTTTTAAGAAATGAATWACTTAAATAAAAAAAACTTGGTGGTAAGTTTCTGCCCATTATTTCCCTATAGATAACCCACTTTCCAGAAATGAATTCTTTAACAGGTATTCGGCAAATGGCATCATATGTAATAGCTCTATCATGTATAATTTTTTGGCAATCAATTGGTGACTTTTGACTTGACGAATGGCGTATCTTAGATACTACTCGTGCGGTATTAATATAAATATTCACAAATTTAATTTCAGGAGATGCGAGGCCATTCAAATTAAGAAGAATGTGTTTTCCCCGTTGAATACAATCCTTAAAATTTGACCTGACCGAAGCCAAAAGAGCAACTTCATTTGCCTTAAAATTTGAAATTTTTTCTATATATTTGGTGGGATATTTCAAGATAACCATTTGATTTTTTTCATTATCGCTCAAATATTTACTTGAAGATATATAGGTCCCATCAATTGATTTAACGGTTAAGCATATTGTTTGTTTTCCTGCAGGAATATAAGCGCTTAGCCCCATTACATCCCATTCTTTCCCCGAATATATGCCAACCAATAGATTGCCAGAAACAGGGATTTCTTTTTTTAAGGATTCAGAAAAATTAATAGGGTCTAACTCGCTAGCTTTCGCAACAGTGAAATTAATTGCAACTATAGAGGTTAATATTAACTGTTTCATTAATCTAATAATATCCATGATCCCTGTGATATTTGCCGACCAAAGTAGTATAGCATTCAATAAGGTATAATTATTGCACATACCTAGGCAAAATTCCAATACTAAGACAAAATTCATTATAGTATTAATTGTATTTGCGCAGCCTGAGGTGTTCCTGATTGTCTGCACAGTTTGGCAGCGAATTTAGGATGAAAATACAGAATAATTTCTTGAGCAAACAAGAAAGTTTATGCCATAAATATCAGGAAATATGCTGAAATCTTCTGGAGCGGGCGATCAGATTCGAACTGACGACCTAAACCTTGGCAAGGTTTCGCTCTACCCCTGAGCTACGCCCGCACTCCAAAAAAATATACAGCCACAACAGGGGCTGTGCGGCGGATAATAGCTATTACATTATCAAAATCAAGCGTAATATGAAAAAAATATCATTTGATTGTTATGGGCCGGTTTTTCTTTAAAAATGCGCGGAAAGATGCCATTCATACAAGAGACTCAGAAAGCAAAGGACGGGGTTATTTATACGGGCAGACAGGCGGGATTTGTTTAAATATTTGCAAGGCTCGGGAATCGAGGGGGCAGCATTGGGCGCGCGGCATATTCCGACGTCCTTCTCTTTGATAATATGTGATTTAAGGTTATAATGAAAACTCATTTTTAGAATAAGGAAATTTTATGCAGGAATTTGGCGGTCCGTCTAACGCAGCAGCAGGGCCAAAAGTGCAAAATGAGGCGCAGAATACAGGCCCGCAAAATACAGGCCCATTGATTAAAGATGCCGACATGGCCAGTTTTATGGCCGATGTGATTGAAAAATCAATGTCNRGTGCCGGTATTGGTCAGTTTTTATGCGTCATGGTCCGAGAATTGTAAGCAGCTGACGCCAATTTTGGAAAAAGTGGTTAATCAGGCCGGCGGCGCGGTTCACATGGTGCGGATGGATTTTGAAAAGAATCAGCAGCTGGCCACCCAAATGAAAATTCAGACTGTACCGACGGTCGTGGTTTTTTCTGAACAGCGGCCCGTGGACGCCTTTACCGGTGTTAAGTCGGAAGCAGAGATTAAGCAATTTATTGCCCGTTTTGCGCCTGAAATGCAGCCGTCACCGGTTGAACAGATGATCGAACAGGCGGTTCTATTGTTTGACGCAGAAGATTATCCCGCTGCGGGTGGTTTATATTCCGAGGCATTGCAGGCAGAGCCTGATAATGCATCGGCCATTGCGGGGCTGGCCCAGTCCCTGATTAAGATGGAAGATTTGGAAAATGCTGAAACCGTTTTAAAAACTGTCCCGAAGCAGGAAGAGAATAACGCGGCCATTACGGCGGCGCGGGCGATGCTGGATATGGCAAGCCAGTTGACTGATCTGGGCGATGCCGATGCTCTGGAGCGCGCCATTCAGGAAGATGAGAATAATCATCAGGCCCGGTTCGATCTGGCCTTGATTTTATGGGCAAAGGGGGCAGAGGAGGCCGCTGCGGATCAGCTGCTGGAAATTGTTGCGCGAGACCGGTCCTGGAATGAGGATGGCGCCCGCAAGCAATTGGTCAAGTTTTTTGAAATCATCGGGCCTATGGAGCCCCTTAC
>NVVM01000003.1 GCA_002402225.1 Alphaproteobacteria bacterium | reverse complement strand
ACAATGGGTATATTAGCCGTTTTCATCCCTTTATTGGCCAGATAGATGCTTGTGGGGGTTTTAGAGGTTCGGGATACCCCGAGCAAGATAATATCTGCGGTTTTTATCCCCTCCGGATTTTGGCCATCATCATGCATCAGGGTATATTGCATGGCATCTATTCGTGCAAAATATTCGTCATTCATTTTATGTTGAAGGMYKGRWSRMSCSAWAYTTKYYTGMCYCRKMWKWWRWYSWRAWTSCMGWRWWMYAYYSWKTAATACWRRRWYAWMKKGSYMWWSKKTTTTTTCACAGGCCTCAATCAAAACCTGTTCAATATCACTATTGACCAATGTAAACATCACAATGCCCGGCTTTTCTTTAAATTCCGGAATAAGCCGTCCCATATGACGGGCGGTTCTGACCATTGGCCAATAATGTTTTTTGGCTTTTATTTCAGGAAATTGCGCTAAAGCCGCCTTGGCAACCTGTTCCAGAGTGTCTCCTGTTGCATCAGATACCAGATGAAGATGAACCTCTTTCATTATCAACCCTATTGCTGTTTTGGCCTTAATTACGGGGATAACTGGCCTTATATTATAAAAGACGTAAAATTATGCACCTCTTTCATTTAGTATACAATTATTATCCTTTTATGGATAACTTTTTTTAAGGTCTGTGGGAATCAGGATGTGGTTTTTTTATCTCCTGTCAATATAAAAACTATCCCCGATATTCACAACTTTAAAGCCCTTGCTTTCCTGTGCTTATCCATAGACTTATTCTGCCAAATCCGCTATGTGATAAAAAGTGTTTTTTTAAGGCTGTTCTGTCAATTGTTTTGGGGGTAACTTTTAATTCTCTTTATTCACAGGCACCCACTACAACCACTATTTATATATTTATAAAAATATAAGATAGTAGTTTATTCTTGAGTGTATAACGACGATCGAAAAATATATGAAAAATAATAAACTTTTTCTCCAGACTTTAAATGGTGAGGTTACGGATAAAATTCCCTTTTGGTATATGCGCCAAGCAGGGAGATACTTACCAGAATATATGGAAAAACGCAAAACTGCGGGATCCTTTCTGGATCTTTGTTATGCGCCTGATTTTGCCGTAGAAGTAACTTTGCAACCTCTTCGCAGGTACCAAATGGACGCCGCCATTCTTTTCTCAGATATTCTGGTTGTGCCTCATGCTTTGGGTCAACATCTTGAGTTCAGGCAGGGCGAAGGGCCTGTTCTTACACCTGTAGACACAGCCAATAAAATAAATGGGCTTAGCATGGAAGGATTTCATAAACATCTGGCACCTGTATATGAAACGGTTAAGCGGTTACATAAGGAAATTCCAGAAACAACCACATTAATTGGTTTTGCCGGCGCGCCCTGGACGGTAGCAACTTATATGGTAGCCGGGCATGGGTCAACAGATCAGGCCGCAACAAGAGCTATGGCCTATCAAGATGAAGCAACCTTTCAAAAGTTAATTGATTTATTGATCGTTTCCACATCTGAATATTTATGCCGTCAAATCAAACAAGGCGCAGAAGTTATTCAGTTGTTTGATACTTGGGCCGGAAATTTGCCTGATGATCAATTTCGAAAATGGGCCATAGCGCCGGTCAAAAAAATCGTTCAGAATATTCGGGCGATTTATCCAGATATTCCAATCATTGGATTTCCCAAGGGGGCAGGGTGCCGCTATCCTGAATATATTCGCGCTACGGGCATCTCTGCGGTCTCTATAGACACAACAATGCCATTAGAGTGGGTACGGGATCATATACAGCCTTTATGCCCTGTGCAGGGCAATCTGGACCCTTTGTTATTGGTTGCGGGCGGTGAAATGATGGAAAACCGCGTGAAGGAAATTTTGGATTGTCTTGGTAAAGGATCCTTTATATTTAATCTTGGTCATGGCATAGTTCCGCAAACGCCGCCGGAAAATGTTGCGCGGGTTTCTGAAATATTGCGGGACTATAGAAGATAACAATGGCGGGCCATATGGATAAAAAAAATCTGGTGGATAAAAAGGAAAAAATCGCGGTTATTTTATTTAATTTGGGTGGCCCGGATTCCCTTAAAGCCGTAAAGCCCTTTTTATTTAATTTATTTTATGATCCGGCGATTATTGCCCTGAATAATCCCTGGCGGTGGCTTGTGGCGAAAGTTCTTTCAAGAAAACGCGCGCCAATAGCCCGGGAAATATATAAAAAAATTGGCAATAAGTCCCCCATATTAGATCAGACCAAAGCACAAGCCGTCGCTCTTGAAAATAATTTGAATGCAGAGAGTGATCGTGATTATTGCTGCTTTGTTTCCATGCGCTATTGGCATCCTTTTTCTTGTAATGTTGCAAAGAAAGTAAAAAACTTTGCCCCGAATCGAATGGTTTTATTGCCATTATATCCGCATTATTCAATAACAACCACAGGCTCGTCCCTGATAGACTGGGCAAAAAATGCCAAAACAGCCGGTCTTGATACGTCCTATAGAGTGGTAAGGGATTATCCGGAAGATGCAGGTTTTATTGAAGCCCATGTTCGTATGATACAGGCGGAAATAAAAAAAATCGGGTCATTGGATGAATATCGCATTTTATATTCTGCTCATGGTCTGCCGGAAAAAGTAATTGAAGCGGGGGACCCCTACCGGCAGCATACTGAAAATACCTGCCGCCTTATTCAGGAACAGCTTGGCCACCCAGATCATATTGTTTGTTTTCAAAGCCGGGTTGGTCCGTTAAAATGGATTGAACCCTATACTGATGATGAAATAAGGCGCGTCGGCGAAGAAGGAAAATCACTGATTATTGTGCCCGTTTCTTTTGTGTCGGAACATTCGGAAACATTGGTGGAGCTGGATATGGAGTACCGGGATATTGCCGAAAAAAGCGGGGTTAAAAATTATATTCGTATTGCCGCCATTGGCTGTCATCCCGCATATATTTCCACATTGGCAAAATTAACAAAGGATATTTTAAAGTGATAGAACAGATAAATATTTTTTTNGTCTGCGCATTATACATGGCTTCTTTCTTTTCATATCATCGCCGTGATCAGCTGGATGGCAGGTATGTTTTATATGCCGCGATTATTCGTTTATCATACCCGACTGGAAACAGGCTCAGAAGCGTCTGAAATGTTCAAGGAAATGGAATTAAAACTGATCAGGATTATTATTAATCCTGCTATGATATTTGCGTGGATTTTTGGGTTATCTATGGCGTTTGGTCAGGATTTATGGGGACAGGGCTGGTTTCAGTTAAAATTTCTTTGTGTGATTTTAATGAGCGGTTTTCATGGGTTTTTATCCCGTTGGCGTAAGCAGTTTGCCCGGGATGAAAATATACATACTGAAAAATTTTATCGTCTTGTTAATGAAGTTCCGACAATATTAATGATCATCATTGTATTTCTTGTGATTATGAAAGCCTTTTAAGGCTTGACAGCAGGATGTTTGCTATTTAGAAAACATCCTTTCATTTAGGATAATTATACTTTATCATACCTAATATTATTTCAAATATAATGTTCATTGATGTCTTATTATATGAACCACGTCTCGTGACTTTTGTGTCAAATCAACAGAATTATCTCCCTTAACAACATCATATGGATATACCAAATGAATCTTTTGGAACTTAAAAAGAAATCGCCAAGCACATTACTTCTTTTGGCGGAAGAACTTAACGTGGAAAATGCGAGCAATATGCGAAAACAAGACATGATGTTTGCGATTTTAAAAGAGCTGGCAGAAAAAGGGGAAGAAATAACCGGGGGCGGCACGATTGAAGTTCTGCAGGATGGATTTGGGTTTTTACGTTCACCAGAAGCCAACTATCTACCCGGCCCTGACGATATTTATGTTAGCCCAAGTCAAATCCGGCGTTTTGGTTTTAGAACAGGTGATACCGTAGAAGGTCATATTCGGGGACCAAAAGAAGGTGAAAAATATTTTGCGCTGTTAAAAGTTTCCCAAATTAACTTTGATGACCCGGATGCCGGACGTCATAAACTTCATTTTGACAGCCTGACCCCGCTTCATCCGGATGATAAATTCAAACTTGACCGGGAAGATCCTGGCGTAAAAGATAATTCGGCGCGGGTGATTGATCTTGTTGCACCAATAGGTAAAGGCCAGCGCGCGGTTATTGTGGCCCCGCCGCGTACAGGTAAAACGGTGTTATTGCAGAATATTGCCCATGCCATTACAGAAAACCATCCCGATGTCTTTCTTATCGTTTTGCTGATTGATGAACGGCCAGAAGAAGTCACTGACATGCGCCGCTCTGTTAAGGGCGAGGTTATCAGTTCCACATTTGACGAGCCAGCGACTCGCCATGTTCAGGTGGCGGAAATGGTCATTCAAAAAGCCAAAAGACTTGTCGAGCATCAAATGGATGTGGTTATTTTATTGGATAGTATCACCAGATTGGCCCGGGCCTATAATACCGTGATCCCAAGTTCCGGTAAAGTTTTGACCGGCGGGGTTGATGCCAATGCGCTGCAACGGCCAAAAAGGTTTTTTGGTGCTGCCCGTAATGTGGAAGAAGGCGGATCGCTGAGTATTATCGCGACCGCGCTGATTGATACCGGAAGCCGCATGGACGAAGTTATTTTTGAAGAATTCAAAGGAACCGGCAACTCTGAAATTGTGCTGGATCGTAAAATCAGCGATAAGCGCGTCTTCCCGGCCATTGATATTATTAAATCTGGCACCCGTAAGGAAGAATTGCTTATGGACAAAGCGACATTGGCGAAAATGTATGTATTGCGCCGTATTTTAATGCCGATGGGGTCTGTGGATGCGATGGAATTCTTGATCGGTAAAATTAAAGATACCAAAAACAACGAAGAATTTTATAATTCCATGAATAACTAAAGCGCTATACTTTTTGATGTGGCTTGCCTATAGTTTTCCGATAAAAATTAAAAATAAAACTATTTCGGGATGAGTTGTTGTGTCACAGGTTAAAGGGCCAAATAATCAAAAGTCAGACTATCGGGTAAGCCTATTGGAATCATTGATTCCGGTCGGGGCTTTGGTGATACTCCTAATATTATCCGTTAGCATATACGGCGATAATACCCAAGCAGGCTCTAGCCAGATGTCGTTATTAATCAGTGGCGGTATTGCCCTTTTGATTGGCTGGAAAAACGGCTTTAGTTGGGGTGAGATTGAAAGTGCCATTTCTCATGGCATTTCCCACACCGTGAATGCCATGCTTATTTTATTGATGGTTGGGGCATTGATCGGGACATGGATATTGTCGGGCACGGTGCCGGCCATGATCTATTATGGTCTGCAAATCCTTAATCCTAACTTCTTTTATGTGACGGCTTGTCTTTTATGCGCGGGCACGGCGATCAGCATTGGCAGCAGCTGGTCAACGGCAGGAACCATAGGCGTTGGCTTGATGGGAATTTCCTCTGGGCTCGGGCTGTCACCGGAAATTACCGCAGGAGCAATCATTTCGGGGGCCTATTTCGGGGATAAAATGTCGCCGCTGTCAGATACCACAAACCTGGCATCAGCGGTAGCGGGATCAGAGCTATTCAGCCATATTGGCCATATTTTCTGGACAACATTTCCGGCTATTGTCATTTCGTTATTATTATTTCTTTTGATTGGCCTCTATTCAGAAATACCCCCCTTAGAGAATGATATTCAGGATCAATTAGATTTACTGGATCAGAATTTCCATATTGGTATATATCTTTTGATTCCCATGGTGGTGGTTTTTTATATGGCCTATAAAAAATTACCGGCTTTCCCGACGATTATGACAGGCGCGTTGATTGGCGGGTTATTTGCGGTGATTTTTCAACAGGATATTATCCTTAAATTTGTCGGTGGGGATCAGGTCGGTTTCCTTAATATGTTTGATGGTGTATGGCGGGCATTATTTGGCGGGTATGTTTCTGATACGGGCGATGAGGCACTTGACAAACTGTTAAACCGGGGCGGGATGTCGAGCATGATGAATGCCATCTGGCTGATTATTTGCGCGATTACTTTTGGGTCTATTCTGGAAAAACTGGGTATGCTAAGGCGTATAATAGACAGCACGCTAACATTGGCCCAGTCAACAGGATCATTAATATTAACAACGGTCCTGACGGCTATTGGGGTGAATATGTTAACGGCGGATCAATATATATCCATTGTTTTGCCGGGCCGCATGTTTCGGCTGGAATATAAGCGCCGAAATCTGGCGGCCAAGAATCTATCACGGTCGCTGGAAGATGGAGGGACGGTTACATCTGTATTGATACCATGGAATATTTGCGCCGTTTATATGTCTGGGACGCTCGGTATTTCACCGTATCTTTTTATTCCCTTTTGTTTTTTCAATATATTATGTCCGATCATGTCAATCATATATGGTTATATAGATTTTAAAATTGAACGGCTGGATAAGAAACAGGCTGTTATTGTGGAGTGAATATCATCTTTTCTAATTCAATCAGGAATTCCTTGGTTTCAATACCATCGCCGCCGGAATAGCCGGTTAATTTTCCATTTTTGCCCATAATTCTATGACAGGGGATTATGATCGGGATGGGATTAAGGCCGCAGGCCGCGCCGACCGGGCGGGGATGAGAGCCAATAGTGCCGGCAATTTCACCATAGGTTCGTGTTTCGCCGTATGGAATTTTCAACATTTCTTGCCAAACCGCCTTTTGAAAAGCCGTTCCGCGTAACTTTACCGGGGCAGAAAAGTCAGGCCTTTTGCCATCAAAATATTGATCCATCTGATTTTTAATAGATTGCAGAAAGGGTGTTTCTGTTGAAAATGGTGACCAACCCCAATCAAGGGAAACCAGTAGGCCGTCCTCTTCACTTATTGTCAGGTCGCCGATGGGGCTATGGAATGAGAGCTGTGCCATGTTATTTCACTAATATTTTCGTCCCCAATATTTATGTTGGGGATAACAGTTATGTTGAAGATACTAGCGCATTCTGCGCTTAGATGCGGCCATTTGACCGGGATTATTTTGCGTCATGGCAAGGTGGGTTTAGCAATGCGATGCGGCGCATCGGATAAGAAAACCAGCGTAGCCATGGCGTAAAAGAACCCGGCCTCCGGTGGGCCAAATAAAACATCAGCGTCGTTGCGTTGCTTGATAGATGACCCACATCTCCCGGCGCAACGCGCCTGGCGGATGGTTTGTTTTGACTCCATCAAATGGCCGTATCTAAGCGCAGAATGCGCTAGCCCCTTTTACCCCAAATAACGGTATATCACAACAACCACATAAAAGTATATTATAACATAACAAACAAAAGAGAATAATATATGGCTGTGATATTTTATTTCTAATATATAATAAATAATGTCGACGAATATCAGGCAAAGGAATAAACCATGGGAATATTTAAATGAAAATAACCATTGATATAGATTGCAGCCCCAAAGAAGCGCGTGATTTTCTTGGGTTGCCGGACATAAAGCCGCTTCAGGAGGCCTTCATGGCCAACATGCAAGATAAACTGTCCGCAGGGCTATCCAAGGAAGATATGGATAAAATGTTTGATCTCTGGATGTCTCCCGGATTAAAACAAGCGGGTGAAAATATGAGCCAAAACATGGAAGCCTTTCAAAATATATTTTGGAATATGTCAAAGGGCAATGATAAATAAACCCCTATTAAATATCAGGATTTAATGTGTTATACGCAGATACCATATATGCTTTATCCAGCGGCAAGGGCAGAGCGGGGGTTTCGGTTATTCGATTATCCGGCCCAAAGGTGGGCGCGGCGATATTAAAACTTACCCAAAAAAAGA
This sequence comes from Alphaproteobacteria bacterium, assembly GCA_002402225.1. Lineage (GTDB taxonomy): Bacteria > Pseudomonadota > Alphaproteobacteria > Sphingomonadales > Emcibacteraceae > Paremcibacter. Next base: position 71,362 of record NVVM01000003.1, on the reverse strand, counting down.
CTTTACCTGCTCCACGTGAAGCACAGCTTTGCTGGTTTGTGGAGCCGGACACGGGCGTTCGGCTTGACCGGGGGTTGTTGTTATATTTCCCCGGACCAAAAAGCTTCACGGGCGAAGATGTGGCAGAGTTTCATATTCACGGCGGACGGGCTGTCATCACGGGTTTTTTGGCGGCATTGTCTAAATTATCTGGTTTAAGAAGCGCGCAGCCGGGCGAATTTACGCGCCGGGCATTTGATAATGGTAAGATGGACTTAACCGCAGCAGAGGGGCTGGCGGACCTGATCAATGCCGAAACCGAAGCCCAAAGACGGCAGGCCCTGCGGCTTATGGACGGCCGTCTTGCGGATTTATATGAGGGCTGGCGCAGTGAAATAATATCCGCGATGGCCTATCTTGAAGCCGACATAGACTTTGCAGACGAAGAAATTCCCAGTGACGTAACCGAGCAGGTTGGGCCAATGGTTAAGGCATTGACCCATAAAATTGAACAACATATAGGTGACGGCTTTAAAGGTGAAAGAATAAGAGACGGCTTGCAGGTTGTAATATTGGGGGAGCCGAATATCGGCAAATCTACTTTGTTGAACTTTTTGTCTAAGCGTGATGTGGCCATTGTTTCGGATATTGCGGGCACTACGCGAGATATTCTTGAGGTGCATCTTGATATCAATGGCTTTCCCGTAACCATTGCAGATACGGCAGGCATAAGGGACAGCGGGGATGTCATAGAAATAGAGGGCATCCGCCGGGCCGAAGAGCGGGCAAAGTCAGCAGATATAAAAATTATACTGGTGAGCGCCGTAGATTGGCCGGAAATTCCAGAAAGATTAAGGGGCCAAATAGACAAGAATACGATTATTCTATTAAACAAGTCGGATCAAGCCAGAGAGTTACAAAATAGCGGGCCAGAAGAGGCTTTGTTAAACCAGTCGTTTCCCAACATAACCATCTTGCCAATCTCGGCAAAATATGAAAAAGGACTGGGGGAATTCCTTGAAAAGCTGTCGGCAGAAGTAGAAAAACGGATGGAGCTTACGGATACGCCAAATCTAACGCGGATTCGGCACCGCGAAGCTTTAAGTGATTCTGTAGAGCATCTGCACAGATTTGCCGATTCTCCTCACAAGGAAGTCGCGCTTTTAGCAGAGGATCTTAGAATGGCGGCCCGCAGTCTGGGCAGCATTATGGGCCGTGTGGATGTGGAAGAGGTTTTGGGAGCCATCTTTTCCGAGTTTTGTGTGGGTAAGTGATGCCTAATATAGAGCAAGAAATAACGGTTCTTTCGGGGCGTTAACGTTTTGTTAACCTTTTGTGTTTCACGTGAAACATTACAAGGGCGATACGACCTCCTTTAAAGGCCTCGAAATCAGCCTTTGACTTTATGGTTCTATAAACCTAAAGTCCCGGACTTGAGCKGGAWGAATATAATTTTCTGAGTATATATCTAATGTTTCATCATGACGTAATAGTGATTGGCGGCGGACATGCCGGCTGCGAAGCCGCAGCAGCTTCTGCGCGAATTGGGGCCAAAACCCTGTTGATCACGCATAAGCTTGAAACCATAGGCGAAATGTCATGCAATCCGGCCATTGGCGGCTTGGGTAAGGGGCATCTTGTGCGGGAAATTGATGCCTTGGATGGGTTGATGGGCCGGGTTATCGACCAATCTGGTATTCAGTTTCGAATGTTAAACAAGCGCAAGGGGCCCGCCGTTCAGGGGCCGCGTGCYCAAGCGGATCGAAAGCTTTACCGGCAAGCCATGCAGGAGGCGATATTAAACACGCCAAACCTTGAGGTTAAGGCAGGCGCGGTTGAAGATCTTATACTTGTGGATCGGGGCGGCGAAAATATAATATCTGGAATAGTGACCTCCTGCGGCGAAGAAATCCTTTGTGGGCGGGTGATATTAACCACAGGCACATTTTTGCGCGGCATGATTCATATCGGAGAAAAGAAAATCCCGGCGGGCCGGGTGGGCGACGTCCCMTCACTGGGATTGTCCGAAACATTGATGAGGGCCGGTTTTGCGTTGGGTAGATTAAAAACAGGRACGCCRGCAAGGCTGGACGGSGCSACMATWGATTTYTCTGTTTGTSMTGTTCAGCCGGGGGATAATCCGCCCATAGCATTTTCATTTATGAATAGTAAGATTTCAGTCCCTCAAATAGCTTGTCATATCACGCACACCACAGAAAAAACACATGCGATAATTCGGGAAAACCTTAATAAGTCAGCAATGTTCAGTGGAAATATTGAGGGTGTTGGTCCGCGCTATTGCCCGTCGATTGAGGATAAAGTGGTTCGTTTTGCAGACAAGGCCTCACATCAAATATTTCTGGAACCGGAAGGGCTTGATGATGACACAATATATCCAAATGGTATATCAACCTCTTTACCAGAAGATGTGCAATATGACTATATAAGGTCAATTCCAGGGCTGGAAAATGTGAAAATAAAACAGTTTGGCTATGCCATAGAGTATGATTTTGTTGATCCACGTGAATTATTGGTGACGCTGGAAACCAAAAGAATCTCCGGATTATATTTTGCGGGTCAGATAAATGGCACTACAGGGTATGAAGAGGCCGCGGCTCAAGGCTTGATGGCAGGCACTAATGCTGCGCGGTCAGCGGCGGATTCTGGGGACTTTATCCTTGATCGTGCCGATGGTTATATTGGTGTTATGATAGATGATTTGGTGACTAAGGGTACGCGAGAGCCTTACCGGATGTTTACAAGCCGTGCGGAATACCGCCTTAAGCTACGGTCTGACAATGCCGACCAGCGGCTTACCCCCATTGGCATTAAGGCTGGTCTGGTTGGTGGTTCAAGAGCAAAAATATATAAAGAAAAAGAAATGGCGCTTAAAAAAGCCAATGATTTAATTGAGGGTTTGGTTATAACGCCCAATAAAGCTGCGGTTTATGGGTTGAAAATCAATCAAGACGGGGTGAGGCGTTCGGCAAAAACACTGCTGTCTTATGCGCAAATATCTTTGGGTGACATCATAAAAATCTGGCCAGAACTTAAAGAAATCCCAGAAAATATTGCGAAGCAAATCGAAATTGATGCCACCTATAGCGCGTATCTTGGCCGTCAGGATGCGGATATTTTAGCCTTTAGGAAAGATGAAAACCTGATGCTATCTGCCGCATTGGACTATATGAATATTGGCGGTTTATCTAACGAGGTTAAAGAAAAGCTCATGCGGGCAAAACCGGCCACATTAGGTTCTGCTGCACGGATATCCGGTGTGACGCCTTCCGCACTGAATAGTTTGCTTAGATATGTCAAACGCAAAGAGAAATAGGGCCATGCCAGATATTATGCCAGATATTACCTCAGATATACTTACAGAAAAAACATTCGCTCAAAAAACCAATGTTTCACGTGAAACGATGGCCAATATTCGTATTTATGTGAATCTATTGACGAAATGGCAAAAGAGAATAAATCTGGTCAGTCAGTCCACCATGCCAGACTTATGGTCACGGCATTTCTATGATAGTTTTCAGCTTAAGGCGCACTTGAGCGGTCTAAATGTGGAAAAAACTAAGATTCTCGATATTGGCAGTGGTGCCGGCTTTCCGGGTCTGTTATTGTCGATGTTGGGCTTGGGCGAATTTCACATGGTGGAAAGCAACAATAAAAAATGCGCCTTCATGCGGCAGGTGATCAGGGAAACTAATTGTAATGCGGTAATTCATAATGAGCGGATTGAAAATATAAGGCCGTTTCATGTGGATTATATTATTTCCCGGGCTTGTGCGCCCTTAAATAAACTGTTTGATCTTAGTCGGAATTTTATTCATGAAGATACAATATGTTTATTTTTAAAGGGCCAAACTGCGGAAAAGGAAATTGCAGAGGCTCAGCGTAACAGGACGTTTGAGGTAGAAAAGTTCACAAGCGTTACGCAGGACAGGGGGATGCTGTTAAAAGTTAGTCATATTAAGGCTTTGGGCCATGTAGATTAAGGAGGCGYAGATGAGTATATCCACAAAGTTATCCACACCTAGAAAARCCACCAAAATTATTGCAATCGCAAACCAAAAAGGCGGCGTAGGGAAAACAACAACGACCATTAATTTGGCGACAGCACTGGTTGCGGCCCAAAAGCGGGTGTTGCTGCTTGACATGGATCCTCAGGGAAATGCCAGCACGGGCCTTGGGCTCGCGCGAGATGACCGGGACAATAGTATTTACGAAATTTTGCTGGGCGATATCAGCCTTCAGGAGGCTGTTGTGGAATCTGTTGTGCCAAACTTGTTTTTGGTGCCATCCACGGTTGACCTTGCGGGAGCAGAACTTGAGCTTGTGTCAATGGAGCAGAGGACATATCGTCTCAGAAAGGCTTTGCAGGATCCTATTGTAGATCAGTTTGATTATATTCTGATTGATTGCCCGCCATCGTTAAGCCTTTTGACGTTGAACGCGCTGGCGGCGGCCCATTCGGTGATTGTGCCCCTGCAATGCGAGTTTTTTGCGTTAGAAGGCCTAAGTCTTTTGCTAAAAACCATTGAAATGGTGAAGGCAAACTTTAATCCCGGGCTAGAGATGTCAGGGGTAGTTTTAACCATGTATGACGGCCGAAATAATCTTTCCAGCCAGGTTGCCAATGATGTACGTGGTCATTTGGGACAACAGGTTTTTAAAACGGTTATTCCGCGAAATGTGCGTGTGTCAGAGGCGCCGTCTCATGGCAAGCCTGTGCTGCTTTATGATTTTAAATGTAGTGGCAGTCAGGCTTATATACGCCTTGCCCGGGAGCTGCTGCGGCGAGATACCCTAAAAGCGGCTTAAAGGCTGGGGTCGATTGGGGCTTAAATTCAATAGTATTAGGCAATATTTCAAGGAATTTTCATCTGATGAAAGCTAAAGAAAAAACAAAATCCTCAAAGGGGCTGGGGCGAGGGTTATCTGCACTATTGGTCTCTACGGACAAAGAATATGCAGATCTTTCTGGACCACCCGCTTCACGTGACAGGGACTTGCCCATTGAGTTTCTGGTGCCAAATCCATATCAGCCCAGACTTTTTTTTGATGAAGAAAAATCCGCCGATCTTATACAATCCATTAAAGACCGCGGTATATTGCAGCCCCTTTTGGTGCGCCGGCGCGGGGATTTGGATGAATATGAAATAATCGCCGGAGAACGGAGGTGGCGTGCGGCGCAAGCGGCTGAATTGCACCGTGTTCCGGTTATTATACGTGAAATGACCGACGGCGAAGCACTTGAAATTGCGCTTATTGAAAATATTCAGCGCCATGACCTGAGCCCTATTGAGGAAGCCGGGGGTTATAAGCGGCTTATGGATGAATTTCATCATACTCAGGAACAGCTGGGCCATATCGTGGGAAAAAGCCGCAGCCATATTGCCAATATTTTGCGTATGCTGGTTTTGCCAGACTCTGTTCAGCAACTGGTTATGCAGGGAAAGCTTTCCATGGGTCATGCCCGCGCCTTGATCACCGTGGATGATGCGGAGGCTGTGGCAAAAAGAATTGTCGCCGAGGGGTTGAGCGTCCGCCAAGTGGAGGCCATATCCAAAAAGGGCAAAGCAGGTTCCGCCCCCTCCGTGAAAAAAGCGAATAGAGCGAAGCCGGTTAAGCAGAGCAAAGATGCAGACACGGTCGCTTTGGAAAATGATCTGTCTCTTGCGCTTGGGCTGACGGTATCTATTGAGTTTAACAGCGATGAAAGCGGTGAGCTGCGACTCCAGTATAAAACACTGGAGCAGCTTGATGATATTTGCCAGAAGTTAAGCCGCTGACCTAATCAAAACCACATTGTAAGCGGTCCAACCCCCTGAAAAATAACCGTAAAAAATCATTTTAAGCTTAAAAAGACTAATTTAGTCTTATTTTGGTTGACATCCCTTAAAATAAGTCGCATCTAATAAGATAAAGATACGGGGTTGGTATGGTTTGTCTGGCGTGCCAGCCCGCAAGGATCTAGGAGCGTATGATAAAATTATCAAATTTGGCCGATTATGCGGTTGAGCTGATGTGCTGCATCGCCCTAAAGCCCGAAAAAATCCGTGGGTCAGCCAGCTTGGCGCAGCAGACGAAAATCCCGTTGCCAACGGCCAGTAAGATACTGGGGTTGATGGTGAAGGCAGATTTGTTGGTATCGCACCGTGGTTTGAATGGTGGCTTTTCTTTGGGTATTCGTGCAGACAAAATATCAATCACGGATATTATTGAGGCCGTAGATGGCCCGGTTCAGCTTACCAATTGCCTCGGCGAAGATGCCGCCGACTGTGACCGGCTAAGTAATTGCGGAACCAGAAGCCAATGGTACAGAATAAATGAAGCGGTAAAGGGTGCGCTCGGCAGTGTGCTGCTTTCCCAAATGATTGAGAGTGTTCCGGATTTTATCGGGGATGGCATGGTCGATGACTTGCCGCTGATAAGTAAATTAATAAACTAGGTCGTAATAATGGTTGCAACAGAAGAAGCTCGACAAACCGTAAAAGAAGTCTCCGGTGAATATAAATACGGTTTTGTCACAGATATTGATACGGAAAAAGCACCTAAAGGCCTTAATGAGGATGTTATCCGCTTTATTTCCGCCAAGAAAAAAGAGCCTGAGTGGTTGCTTGACTGGCGGCTAAAGGCTTATGCAAAATGGCTGAAAATGGAAGAGCCCAAATGGGCCATGGTCAATTATCCTGAAATAGACTTTCAGGATATATATTATTATGCGGCCCCGAAATCCTCTGAGGACGGGCCGAAAAGTCTGGACGAAGTTGATCCGGAATTACTCAGGGTTTATGAAAAACTGGGCATATCCCTTAAAGAACAAGAGGTTCTGGCGGGTGTTGCCGTTGACATCGTTTTTGACAGCGTTTCTGTTGCGACAACTTTTCGTAAAAAATTAAAAGAAGCCGGCATTATTTTCTGCTCAATTTCCGAGGCCGCCCATGATTATCCGGAATTGATGAGAAAATATCTGGGTTCCGTCGTCCCAGTGACGGATAATTATTATTCCGCATTGAATAGCGCGGTATTTACCGACGGCACCTTTGTCTATATCCCAAAAGGCGTACGCTGCCCGATGGAGCTCAGCACGTATTTCCGTATAAACGAAGCAAATACAGGACAGTTTGAGCGAACGATCATCATCGCGGATGAGGGCTCGTATGTGTCTTACCTGGAGGGCTGTACCGCGCCGCAGCGGGATGAAAATCAACTGCATGCCGCGGTGGTGGAGCTGGTCACCCATGATGATGCGGAGATTAAATATTCTACGGTTCAGAATTGGTACCCCGGCGACAAGGACGGCAAGGGCGGCATATATAATTTTGTGACCAAGCGCGGGGCTTGCCGGGGAAAAAATTCAAAAATCTCCTGGACTCAGGTGGAAACCGGATCGGCCATAACATGGAAATACCCAAGTTGTCTTTTGATCGGCGACAATTCGGTCGGTGAATTTTATTCGGTGGCGATTACGAATAATCACCAGCAGGCCGATACGGGTACAAAAATGATTCATATCGGTAATAATACGTCAAGCACGATTATTTCCAAAGGGATCAGCGCCGGAAAATCCGAAGCCACTTACCGGGGTTTAGTCAAAGTTATGGCCGGGGCCGAAAATGCGCGGAATTTTACCCAATGYGACAGCCTGYTGATYGGGRAYMAATGCGGCGCYCATACGGTGCCCTATATTGAGRTNMRMAAMNMYBMCMGCYCARGTGGAACATGAGGCRACMACMTCWAAAATMAGCGAYGAACAGCTKTTTTAYTGYYWRCARCGSGGGYTGGAWRYWGARGATTCSGTKRCMYTGATYGTSAATGGKTTTTGTAARGATGTGATGAAGMAKCTYCCCATGGAATTYGCGGTAGAGGCCCAGAAAYTACTGGGWATMAGCCTTGAAGGWAGTGTTGGATAAGACAACTTATGAAGAGAATAAAATGCTGGAAATAAAAAATTTACATGTGACTGTCGGCGGAAAAGAAATCCTGAAAGGGCTTGATTTAACCATCAATGATGGTGAGGTTCACGCAATAATGGGCCCAAATGGGGCCGGTAAAAGCACATTGTCCTATGCCATAAGCGGCAAAGACGGTTATGAGGTGACAGAAGGGTCTGTGCTATATAATGGCAAAGATTTGCTCGCCATGGATCCAAATGAGCGCGCGGGAGAAGGTTTGTTTCTCGGCTTTCAATATCCTGTGGAAATACCGGGCGTCTCTAATATGAATTTCCTGCGCACCGCCTTGAACAGCCAGCGCCGCTATCAGGGTGCATCAGAAGTGAAAGCGGTTGATTTCCTGAAATTAATTCGCGCCAAGGCCAAAGAGCTTGATGTGGACCCTGAAATGCTCAAGCGTGACGTAAATGTGGGCTTTTCCGGCGGCGAAAAAAAGCGTAACGAGATGGTTCAGATGGCGGTTCTGGACCCAAGTATGGCCATATTGGATGAGACGGATTCCGGGCTTGATATTGATGCCTTGAGAWTTGTTGCCGACGGCATTAATCGCCTACGTGGTCAGGAGAAGTCTATTTTGCTGATCACCCATTACCAAAGGCTTCTTGATTATGTGGTGCCGGATTTTGTTCATGTCTTGGCCGATGGCCGGATTGTTAAAACCGGAACCAAGGATTTGGCTCTGCAATTGGAAGCGAAAGGCTATGCGGGCCTTGGGATTGCAGAAAATGCGGCTTAGCACCAGAGCGGGTTCATAGAATATGACGTTAAAGAGATATTTAGATACGCCTGAAGTTGGCAGAAACTTTGAAAAACGAAAGACCGGATTCGTTGGCGCGGATCAGGCGTGGCTGAGCGACCTACGCGCGCGCGCCATGGATAAATTTATGGCCACCGGCCTTCCCGGCCCAAAAGTAGAAGAGTGGAAATATACGAATCTGGGATTTCTGGCCCGATTTCTGGCCAATGAAAATTTTGAAGTTTCAAAAACTGATCCCGATACCGCAGAAACAAAAAGCTTGTTTGACCGGGCCTATATTGAAAATATCTCCGGCCCGACGGTGGTTTTTGTGAATGGTCACTTTAATTCGGCCTTGTCATCCCGCCCTGATGAGGACGGCGTAACATTTTCCATCTTTTCTGAAAATCCCGGGGGTTTTCGTCAATCACTGGCGGAAGAAAAACAGGCAACACCGCTGAATAACCTGAGCCGCGCAATGGTCACAGATGGCTATCATTTACAGGTATCTGCGCAGGTTACTATGTCCCGGCCTATACAGGTCATCCATTTGGCAACATCAGGCAGTGATGGGCAATCGTTTCACACGCGGGCAAAAATATCGCTGGCTGCCGGTGCCAAGGCAAAAGTCATTGAAAGCTTTATGGGGCCGGACGGGCCGCAATATTGGACTCATATGATCAGCGATGTGGATATGGCAGAGAAGGCAGAGTTTGATTATTTTCAGCTTCAATTGCAGGGAAAACAGGCGATTCATATGACGGAACTGCACAGCGTCCTGCTGGAAAAGGCAAAATTCAATCATATGAATTTACAGCTTGGGGCAGAGGTTAGCCGCAGTGAAAYCATGAACAGTCTGTCTGGGGAATATGCCGAAATAGGCTTGCGCGGGGCCTATCTGGGCCGCGTTAAACAGTCTCATGATACATTCACGCGGATCAATCATGATAAACCGCACTGCCAAAGCAATCAACTGTTTCGCGGCGTGTTGGATGAAGGTGGAAAGTCGGCTTTTCAGGGCAAGGTCATTGTCGCGCGGGATGCCCAGAAAACCAACGCGGATCAATCCAATAAAAACCTGTTGCTCAGCCGCAAGGCTGAGGCGAACGCCAAACCGGAATTGCTGATCTATGCTGAYGATGTGAAATGTACCCACGGCGCAACGGTCGGAGAACTGGACAAGGATCAGCTTTTTTACCTTAGGTCGCGCGGGCTGGATGAGGCCGCCGCCAAAGAATTACTGGTTGAGGCTTTTGTGGCGGAGGTCTTCTCCACTATGAAGAGCGGTGGGGAGAAGAACGGCGGGGATATGGAAATATTACAGCAGAGATTCACCGAAAAAACCAGAGGATGGTTGAGCCGGGAGGTGAGTTCATGACGTCACAAATGCCAAAAGCGCAACCGGCTACGAACTATAATGTTGAAGAAATTCGTAAGGATTTCCCCATATTTAACCAGAAAATATATGGAAAGCCTTTAACCTTTCTGGACAGCGGCGCGAGCGCACAAAAACCCCGGCAGGTTTTGGCGGCTATTCAAAAATGCTATGGCGAGGAATATGCCAATATACACCGGGGGGTTTATTATCTTTCGCAAATAGGCACTCAGAAATATGAAGATGCGCGGGTTAAAATCCAGAAATTCATCAATGCGGCCAGCCCGAATGAAATCATTTTTGTGCGCGGGGCAACGGAAGCGATCAATCTCGTGGCCCAAAGCTGGGGCCGGACATTTTTGGACAAGGGCGATGAAGTTGTTTTAAGCCGTATGGAACATCATTCCAATATCGTGCCGTGGCAGATGTTGCGGGATGAAAAAGATATTGTGATCACGGTGGCCCCTATTGACGATAAAGCCAACTTTCTATTTGACGAGTTTGAGAAAATGCTCAGCGAAAAAGTCAAATTGGTCGCCATCACGCATATTTCCAATGCCCTGGGCACCATCACGCCGATTAAAGAAATTATCAGGGCCGCGCACAAGGTTGGGGCCAAAGTTTTGGTGGATGGCTGTCAGGCCGTGCCCCATATGCGGGTCGATATGCAGGAACTGGATGCGGATTTTTATGTTTTTTCCGGTCATAAACTCTATGGCCCTACTGGCGTTGGCGTGCTGTATGCCAAGGAAGAATTGTTGAATGCCATGCCGCCTTATCAGGGCGGCGGCGACATGATCCGTTCGGTGACATTTGAAAAAACCGTCTATAATGACCTTCCCCATAAATTTGAGGCCGGAACGCCCCATATTGCGGGGGGCATTGGATTTGGGGCGGCACTAGATTATGTGGAAAGCCTTGGTTTTGAAAATATTGCCCCTCATGAAGACGGGTTGCTGGCCCATGCACTGGATAAAATTCAAACGGTCAAAGGGCTGCGGCTTGTCAGCCGGGCAGACAGGGTTGCGGGGATTTTGTCTTTTACCATGGATTTGGCCCACCCCCATGATATTGGCACCATATTGGATCAGGACGGTATTGCCATTCGGACGGGGCATCACTGCGCCCAGCCGGTAATGGATTTTTTTGATATTCCGTCCACGGMSCKYAKSKMAKYGGKSSKSKAWRRYWYMGRMGARSAWWKYKRYSRRYTTSTKGATGGGCTGCATAAAGTCAATCGAATTTTTTCTTGATATAAAGCAGAATATATGAGTTTTTTAGATCGTTTTTTACAAGAACAACAGGATAGTAAAGTGGTTGATAGCGAAACAAAGTCACTTAAGACAACATCTGAGACAGCAGCGGCGGTGCCTGATTTTTCTCCGCCTCTGTCCGAGGATATGCGAAAACTTCTACAGGAAAAAGTTATCGAAAGACTGCGGGAAATATATGACCCGGAAATTCCCGTGGATATTTATGAGCTGGGGCTGATTTATGAAGTCAATGTGGCCGAAGACGCCAATGTGGAAATCATCATGACCCTGACAACGCCCCATTGTCCCGTGGCCGAATCCATGCCGGGTGATGTTCAGATCAGGGCGCAGGATGTGGAGGGGGTGCGTGATGTTCATGTGGAGCTGGTTTGGGATCCGCCCTGGACTATTTATATGATGAGTGAGGCCGCCCGCCTTGAAATGGGCTTTATGTAGCCAAAAGGAAAAATAATGAGTGACGCGATTACGATTACTGATGCTGCGGCAAACCGCATAAGGGCGATCATATCCAACCGGGACAAGCCCAGCCTCGGCGTGCGTCTTGGCACCTCTACCAAGGGCTGTAATGGTTTGTCCTATACCGTGGATTATGTGGACGAGGTTAACCCGTCGGACGAAAAAATTGAATATGGGGATATCACGCTATATGTGGATGCCATGTCATTGATTTATTTGATCGGCAGCGTGATGGACTATAAAGACGAAAAATTTCAAAGCGGTTTTACCTTTACCAACCCCAATGAAAAAGGCCGATGCGGTTGCGGGGAAAGCTTTCACGTATAAAAGATTAGAGCCGCCTGCTCTAAAGATTGGCTATTTTTTCTCTTAGCTTTGCGAAAATCTCGGGAATTTCAAGCAGATGCTCTTCTTCCACATCCAGAATGACGGTGAAGGCGCGTTTTTTTAAAGCAATAATATCAAGCTTATGGCTTAGGGAAGATAGTTTTGCCTGACTATAAAGCTGATCAATGAGCCGTTCTGCGCCGTTTATTCGCCCCCACAGATAATCATTTTCCCGATCGGAACGGCTAAAAAAGGCCCCGAACCCTGCCATAGCTGTTCCGCGCAAGGGGAGCTCGTCCCCCTCTTTCCGCAGAATGGAAATATCTTTTGGGCTGATGCGGTTAACTTTTATTTTGTTGGACTCTCCCAGTTCCTTGGACCCCAGAATAGAAAATGTTGTCACGTCCCAAAAAGAAAAGCCAACATAGCTTATGGTCAGGTTTCTTGCCAAATCACTTTTCCAGTCCATATTGCTCTGATCCGCAATGAGCTGATCAGCACCAAGTTTAAACCGATCTAAATCCAAACAATCCGCAAGGCCGTCCAGCGCCGATTTAAAGCCGGGGATATACCGCTTTAGCCTGTCCTGCAAAACACTCTCCTGGGTATCATCATCAATTTCAAGATGGGAAATGGGTCTGAAAGCGGTGCGCAATGCCCGTTTTATGGGGGCCGGAATGTCATCGGGCCGGGCACAGTTGGCAATATCTTCGAGCAGATCATAGAGGGATCGTTTCAATCCATCTAATTTCGAAACATCGCGGCGGTGACGGGAATAGTAAGTATTCAGATCTTTAATGACAAACAACAAGCGACGACGTTGAAAATTCACATCAAATTTGGTTAGAAAATATCCCCAGGATGGCAGTGGCTCAGCAGAAACATCTTTTTTAACGATACCCTTGACCCAGTTAAGCATTCCGGACTTATGCCCATTTTCCATTTTTTGTGTATAGGATAAAAAATCAAACTTATCTTCAAACGCCATATGGTGCAAAACGGTGAACRGGCGCCGGCGCTGGCGGCTGCCAGAGTTAAAATCACAAATATCCCCGATAAAATTCGTCAGATAAGCCACCGTATTTCGGACTTTTAACCTTGCATAACCGCCATAAGAAAATCCCGCGCTCGTGACGGATTTAATATTGGCTATAACCCGTAAATGGGTGACTTGTTTTGCCTCTGATATGGCATTCAATGTGCTGCCGGAAATTTTTTCAACCAATTGTTCAATTTCTGGTTTGGCAGTATCAATGACGGTTTTAATAATGTTAATTTGTTGATTATGGGCCTGAATCTTGGTTAAATCATCATGTATCGGCTCATTCATTGGAATGTTGGACAAAGCCCCTTTGATGGTATTGAGCATAGACGGCGGCGCGCCAGTTGGCGATGGCCGGTGTTTTTCCGGGTTGGGGTCAATATAGATAATGCGTCGATCCACCTCGCGAAAGGCGGGCCGTCCCTGAATAGCAAGAATAGCTTTGCCAAAGGGTTTATTATTCAAAATACTGCCATCAATAAATGAGGTTAACATTGGGTCGATGCCAGCTTTTTTATATTCCGAGAAGTTTTTCTTTAAAAAGTCGTCTTTTTTAACCCAACTTTTATCCAGATCCTTKAGGAAGCTATCCAYTTCACGAAGTTGGGCGGGCGGAAAAGCACCGGGGTAGCTTGCCGTCGCTCTGGAGGCAAAACTTAAGGCAGGTATGTCAATATCTTCGAAGTCCGATTCAATATTATTGGGGTTTTTTATAGCATCTTGTTTTAATGAAAGCGGTGTTCCATTCAACTTATTGAGATAGGAGAAATGAAAATTATGGCGATGYTCCYGTTCCCGAATGGTCGGCGGATCATTCAGGGGAACCACGCGCTGAAAGCCGTAAAAGTCGGTCACGGTTACATAAAGATCCARCCGATGACCATAGGGCATTAAAGAATGCTCATTAGCCTGTCCCATGCCTTTTAACCCCTTATAGATCAAGCCTAAAAAATGCTTGCCGTCAAAGGGCGGTTTTAATTTCCAGATGCTCATTAAGGCCGGCAGTTTTTCYTGTACCATCTGGGTCAGCGCCGTATCGCCGAGATATTTTTTACTCATATAATTGATGATAGGTTTGGAAAAAACCTTATCCATGCGTCCTGCCGGCTTTTTATCACCAATAAGCTTGCTCACATCGGCCTCGGCGAGCCAGTGATGCCGCAAATGATCGATGCTTAAATCATGGGCCAAGGCGCGKCCCAGAAAAATGCTGTTCATRCCYCCGGCSGATGCCCCGGCAACAACGTCAATGATCACCCTTAGGTTCAGTTCCGGGGAAAGTGATTTTAAAATATCAAAATAAACAAGCTCRGTATCCGGCTTATCTGTYAGCTCTGGGTTGGGATAGCAATATGTTTTGCGGCTTTGGGCGTTAATGTCAGGGTCGCTATGGAAAGCCTTGGACGCCCGGGCAAGTTTTAAAATTTCTTTGGTGCAGCCATGAATATAAATAGCGAGCGATACGCCGCCAAAACATACCAAAGCCAACCTGAGTTCTTTTTCTCGCATTTAGATCACCAAATATTTCTTAAACCACAGATTAACCTATATTAAATATTATAGGATTGTCGTTAAATTATGTATTTTTTCTTATTTCAGGAGACATGATAACCTGTAAAACCCGACCGGAATCATTTTTTAATTCGGACCAGTCGTCAATATCAAAACCGATGATGGCAAGCGTGCCGGTGGGGAACGCCAAGCCACGCTGTTCGTTCGATGGGTTTTGGCTTAGACTGTGAAATATTTGTGCCAGCCCGGGGTTGTGGGCAATGATCATGGCATCAGATATTTTTTGATCAAAATTCTGGATCAGGCGGGTCATATATTTCGCATCGGCAAGATATAAGTCATCCCGAAAATCTGCAGGCAATGATACGTCTGCGCCGGCCTGTATTTGGTTATAGGTTTCCTTGGTTCTCAGGGCGGAAGAGCAGAATATATGATCCGGCAGCATCCGGGATGTTTTTAAATATTGGCCAAGTCGGAAAATATCCTGCTTTCCGTGCGGGGCAAGGGGGCGGGATTTATCATTGGCTCCAATTCCGGCCTTGCCATGCCTAAGGAGAAATAGTTTTTTCATAAGGCACCCTTTGTCATTCATGGCCTAATAGTGATCTTAAAAATCAGAGGCAATACCTTTATTTTCCCAGTCGCCGTAACGGGTGGGTTCCGGCCCTTTTCTGCCGCCAATTTCTTTGGGGGCTGCGGCAGGCTTGCACGCGGTATGATCACTTGTTGCCCCCTCATTGGCCAAAGGTTTCTTCATCGGATTTTTTGAATTTTTCTGTTCACTCATCGGGAGGGCCGCCTGTTAATATTATGTTAATATGATGGCATATTTCCCTATATAGCAGATATTTTATATAAAGGTCATGACTTAAAAGAAAATAGAACGGGGGTATATGGCGCAACCCCTCTTTTCTTCTTGGTTTGTATGAGGGCTTATGTTACCCCCCTAAAGATACGAAATGATATATGACCCAAGGATTAATCACAGATGGCAAATGATCTGACAGGCCGCTGGGCGGCGCTCGGTTTTTTGGAAAAAATGCTCGATGAACATTTGCCCCTTGATCAGGCGTTTGAGCAAACATGCCAGCATTACGGCGATAGATTATCCGSTCAGGAYCGRGGYTTTGTYCGCCAYCTSGGYACCACCTGYMTGCGNYSMCYTGGGNCARCTKGATGCSATGATCAATCATTGYACSSMAAAWAARMTSACCRGCAAGCAGAMRRYYRTSCGYAATATCYTGCGGCTKGGCATYACCCRATTGCTKYATATGSWGGTKCCGGCCCATGCGGCGGTMAATTCGGCGGTRAAAATGACCGATAAACARAAARACWCCWCMGACCGYCATRCCAARGGYATGGTCAATGCYATCYTRMGMCGSATMGACCGGGAGCATGAAAAATTTTCCACAAAATTTTCACCGAACCTGAATATTCCAAAATGGCTTAAAGCAAACTGGGCAGACCGTTACGGCGCAGAAGAGGTGGATAAAATCGCCCTTGCCCTCTTGGATGAACCGCCGCTGGATTTTACCCTGAAGCCCCAATTGGACGGGGCAGTTTGGGCTGAAAAGCTTGGCGGGACGTTACTGTCCAATGGATCAATCAGGGTGGAAAAATCCGGCCTTGTGCAGAATCTTCCCGGCTATGATGATGGGGTTTGGTGGATACAGGATGTGGCCGCCAGCCTGCCGGCAACACTTTTGGGCGCCAAAGAAGGTGATTTTGTTTTAGACCTTTGTGCCGCGCCCGGCGGCAAGGCCGCGCAATCTGCCGCCAAGGGCTGTGTGGTCACCGCCGTAGACCAGTCAAAGAGACGCTTGCGGCGGCTGCAGGAAAATATGGATCGCCTGAAACTTTCCTGTGACGTTGTGACGTCAGATGCGGGAAACTATAAACCGGAAAAAGAATTTTCCTATATCCTGCTTGATGCGCCCTGTTCTTCGACCGGCACCATGCGCCGCCATCCAGATGTCAGCCGCAGCAGAGGGCCGGGGGATGTGGCTGCGTTGGCAGAGATACAAACGCGCCTTCTTGATGCGGCGGTTGACATGATGCCTGTAGGCGGCGTGCTGCTCTATTGTGTATGTTCCTTGCAGGCTGAAGAGGGGCCGGATCAGATAAAGGCTTTACTGAACCGTAACAGAACGGTAAAACGAAAGAGAATTAACGCGGCGGAATTGCCCGGGTTTGAGAATTCTGTGCTGAAGGATGGTGACGTGCAAACCCTGCCCCATAATTATCCCGGCGGGATGGACGGGTTTTTCATGAGCCGCCTGACAAAAACGGCAGATTAATTTTTAGGGACTATCTATGCAAAAAAATATCAGAATTGCCCCTTCGATCCTTTCGGCGGATTTTTCTCAGCTGGGCGCAGAAATTGCCGCTATTGATGCGGCCGGCGCGGATTATATTCATGTGGATGTGATGGATGGTCATTTTGTGCCTAATATTACCATTGGCCCGGCTGTCGTGAAGGCCATAAGGCCCTTCAGCAAGAAAATCTTTGATGTCCATCTGATGATTTCCCCTGTGGATGCTTATATCAAGGATTTTGCCGATGCGGGCTCTGATATTATCACCATTCATGCCGAAGCAACGCCGCATTTTCACCGGACGCTTCAGCTGATCAAATCGCTGGGCATCAAAGCCGGAATTTCCCTGAACCCAGGCTCGCCGGTGGAAATGCTGGATAATGTGATGGATATGGTCGATTTGATTCTGGTCATGAGCGTCAACCCCGGATTTGGYGGMCARWMWTTCATTMYSWSWMRMYTKRCSAAAATWRRMSSKMTKCGCMARMKSATTGASGMMASWGGCMRRGMKATYGATCTWSAGGTTGATGGCGGCATCACGCCTGAGACGGCAAAACTGGTGACGCAGGCCGGCGCAGATGTTCTGGTTGCGGGCACGGCTAGCTTTACCGGCGGCCCTGCCCATTATGMYRWKRWWAKWYSRRAACTTNNRRKWTAARKCWRMMYYRWWMTRRWMMWYRKRATATNRATAWWTYWKKMTKYMTSARTGMMYWTMARWKACAAACATCTCAGAGACAAACATCTATGTCGCAAATTCACCGCCAAACAGATACGCCGCATATGGGCAAAATTCAAAAACACCTTAAGGCGCTGGCGAAAAGGGCCAGCTATGCCAGCCGGTATCATGAATTTCGCCTGAAAGGCAAACACCCCTTGCGCCTGCTTGGCACGCCAAAAGATCTTTGGGCCAGAACGGGGCCATCCATATCGGTGGCGGCGGGTTCTCATATTCTATCCAATCGATTTTTTTGCGCGGGGCAGGTCTTGAARAATCCAAATCATAAAAACGGTGAATGGCAMG
Organism: Alphaproteobacteria bacterium; assembly: GCA_002402225.1. Taxonomy (GTDB): domain Bacteria; phylum Pseudomonadota; class Alphaproteobacteria; order Sphingomonadales; family Emcibacteraceae; genus Paremcibacter. The sequence continues at coordinate 53,361 of NVVM01000003.1, read as the reverse complement.
RSGMTGAMATTTGGCAYGCCCGYRCCTTRRGKCYKAAATGGCAGGAATATTTACATTCTTTTTGCTGGCTTAGGGATTTAAACCTCTGTCTGGACCGTAATGCCGCGCGYAAGAAAGCCCAAGCATTGACAGCGCACTGGCTTGAAAATTATGATCAATGGCATGAGCTGTTCTGGTCACCGCAGATCATTGGTCAGCGGATCGTCAATTGGATGGTCTATGCGCCGCTTATTCTTGATAGCAATGATTTGATATACCGCAGCAAAATATTGAATTGTCTGGCCCGCCAATCGCGCCATCTTCATTATGCCGGCGATAAATCGCTGCGGGGCCTGCCTCGGATGAATGCCGTTATGGGGCTTATTCTCGCGGGCCTTTATATTCCTCATGGCGAAGACTGGTTGAAAAAAGGCACATCCTTGCTCCATCAGGCTTTGGACGAAGAAATACTTGAGGACGGCGGAACCCAAAGCCGTTGTCCGGAAGATATCTATCATATTCTGCGAAATTTTCTGATGATCCGGGCGTCTTATAAGGCCATGGGGCATGATGTTCCAGAAAAGTTGAATGTCGCCATAAACCACATAGCGGCAAGTTTAAAGGCGGTGATGCATGGTGATGGCCGCCTCGCAGTTTTTAATGGCGCGGCTGCGCTGGATGCGCAAGAAATAGCCGCTACCCTGTGTCTTGCCGAATCCGCAAAAGACACAGCCCAAAAGTCTTCTATGATTACGGATAAAAAAAGTAGTTATAGGCGACTTCAGCAAGGGAGTGTGCTTGTCATTATCGATACCGGCCCGCCGGCCCCTGTGGATATCAGCCAACATTGCCATGCCGGAACCTTGTCGTTTGAAATGAGCTGCGCCAAACAAAGGATCATTGTAAATTGCGGCAGTGCGCGCGCGCTGCCCAATCTTGCGACGAATGACCTTGACAGGTTGGCGCGGTCAACGGCCGCCCATTCAACAGTTGTCCTGCAAGATAAAAATTCCAGCGAAATTCGTATCGATGGCTTGATCGGACGCGGCCCGACGATGGTGGAAAGCCATCAAAGTAACGTGGATGGTCATCTGTTACTGGAAGCCAGCCATGATGGCTATATGCGGCATTTTGGGGTTATGCATCACCGGACAATTTATATGAATGAAACCGGAAATGATGTACGCGGGGAGGATATTCTGGAGGTTAAAACGCCCTTGTTGCTTAAAGGAGGGCCGCCAAAATTTGATGTTCGTTTTCATATTCACCCGGATGTTACGATAACCCGTCAAGGGGCGGATGATCGTCTGTTATTGCGTCTGCCAGCATCGGAATATTGGCAATTTCAATGTTCGGGCGGAAGGCTGTCTCTGGAAGAAAGCTTGTATCTTGGAGAGGGAAATCGCCAGAAAAAAACGCGCCAAATTGTCATATCAGGCCAAATAGTAACCGCAAGCGAGTCAAAAACCGTGATAAAATGGTCACTGCGCCGCATTGAACAGAAGACTTCAGGAAAAGCCTGATTTTTTTCTTGCGGCAGCGACCCTAATCCTTTACGCCCTAGTTTTGTAATTCCGGACAACGCAATTGAGTAGGATCATGTGATGAGTGATAGAAACCCAGCCCCCATCAAGCGGGCATTATTGTCCGTATCTGATAAAAGCGGCCTGATAGAATTCGGGAAATTTCTTGAAAGTCAAGGGGTGGAAATTTTGTCTACTGGCGGTACGGCCAAGGCTTTGGCCAAGGCGGGCGTATCTGTGACAGAAGTATCAGATCACACGGGGTTTCCAGAAATGATGGATGGCCGGGTCAAGACGCTGCATCCTAAAATTCATGGTGGCCTGCTCGCGCTGCGGGATGATGATGCCCATGTCAAGGCCATGGCCGACCATGATATCGCCCGGATTGATTTGCTGGTGGTTAACTTATACCCTTTCGAAGAAACCGTGGAAAAGGGTGCGGATTTCGCAACATGCATTGAAAATATTGATATTGGCGGCCCGGCCATGATCCGGTCTGCTGCGAAGAACCATAAATTTGTGACGGTGGTTGTCGAAGCCAGCGATTATGAAGCGGTCAGAGCTTCCATGATGGAAAATAACGGTGCCACAACTATAGAGTTGCGTAAAAAGCTGGCGGCAACGGCTTTTGCGCGAACGGGGTCTTATGATGCAGCCATTTCCAGCTGGTTCGCGCAAGAGGTCGGACAAGCCTACCCGGACCGGATTAACATTACTGCCAATCGTCAGCAAATATTACGTTACGGCGAAAACCCCCATCAGGACGCTGCCTTTTACACAAGCCGTGGTTCAAAGCCCCGGCCCGGCATTGCGACAGCGCGGCAAATTCAGGGTAAGGCATTGAGCTATAATAATCTGAATGATACCGATGCGGCCTTTGAGCTGGTCAGTGAATTTGGCGCGCAAAGCGGCCCGGCGGTTGCGATTATCAAACATGCCAACCCGTGCGGTGTGGCGCAGGCCGCCACATTGACCGAGGCCTATAAGCGCGCCTTGCTGTGTGATCAGACAAGCGCCTTTGGCGGCATTATTGCCTTGAATGGCACGTTGGATGCGGCCACGGCAGAAGAAATAGTGAAAATCTTTACCGAGGTGGTGATCGCGCCTGATGCCGATGAAAAGGCATTGGAAATTTTGGCGAGAAAGAAAAACTTGCGGCTGCTTTTGACAGGCGGTCTGGCCGATCCGCGGGCCGGTGGTCAAACCATAAAATCCGTTGCTGGCGGTTATCTGCTGCAGGCCAGAGACAATGGTAAAGTCACTATGGATGATTTGAAAGTGGTGACGAACCGCCGTCCGACGCCGCAGGAATTACAAAATCTGTTGTTTGCCTTCACGGTATGTAAACATGTGAAATCTAACGCTATAATTTATGTCAAGGACGGGGCGACTGTCGGTATCGGGGCCGGACAGATGAGCCGCATTGACAGCGCGCGCGTTGCGGTGCGAAAATCAGAAGATGCCAGCGCCGCCGCCGGATTATCAGAGGCCATGACCAAAGGGTCTGTGGTGGCATCGGATGCCTTTTTCCCCTTTGCCGATGGCTTGATTCACGCCGCAGAGGCCGGCGTTACCGCCGTGATTCAGCCGGGGGGATCCATGCGTGATGAGGAAGTGATCGCGGCGGCCAATGAGCGCGGCCTTGCCATGGTTATGACGGGAATGCGCCATTTCAGGCATTGATTACCAGCGCGCTCTGGCAAAACAGGAAAAAAAAAGCGGCTCAGATAGAGCCGCTTTTTATTTGGGTTCTTACAGATTAATCAATAATCACATTTCTGATCTGGCGGGCGGCGAAACCAAGCTTGGTCACGTTAATACGGCCAGAGGTCTGAAAGTCATGGATTAATTTTTGGATTCGATCTGTTGAATTTCCGATTTTTTCCAACCAGCTTTGTGCGGCGTCAATGCTGTCACCTTCCCCTAAGTCCTTCAGTGCAGAACGAGTCAGATTCTTTTGTTGATCCAGAAGATCGGTCACAACACTATTGATGGCAAGCCTGTCCCAATGATCTGAAGATTCCACCAGTTCTGCTTCGGCCCGCAACCAGTCAAAGCCGATCTTATCCCCCAGCATAAAGTAGGCGCGCGCAACATCATCCACATCAATTTTCATATCAAGGGCGACCAGAACAATATCACAGGCCGCAATTTTTAATTCCAGATTGGCTATATGGGTGGCCAGTCTTTCATCAACGCCCTGTTCGCAATACATGGCAATTTTACTTTTCAGGCCATCATCGCATGAGTCTTGTAACGCTGATGACGCGTCGAATAATTGTTGAATGCCCGGTTTGAACTGGTCGATAATATCCTGTATGGGCCGACTGGAATCTGTATTATTCAGGAACCATATGGTTTGGCGTCGGGCAAAGGCCTCTACATCCATTAACATCAGGATTTGAATAGTGGCCGGCGCGGTATAATCAAGGCTTTCAATATTTTTATAAAGTTCGTTCAAGCCGAAGACTTCCGCCGCAAGAAGGGAGGCCCGGGCAATATCCGATGGCATTGCGCCGGTTTCTTCTTTAATGGATTGAATGCCGCCGCGATTGACGATCTCATTACAGATTTCCTTGGCAATGATGTCGCGTTTGAGTTGATGTTTGCAGACATCCTCAGGATAATTTTCCCGAAGCTGGGCAGGAAAGGCCCGGATAAGATATTTTTCCAGATAAGGGTCGTCCAGAATATCGCTGTCCATCAGGTCATCATAAAGGCCCATTTTGGAATAGGCGATCAGGACGGCGATTTCTGGTCGGGTCAGGCCCAACTCTCCTTCTGTCCGTTCAATCAATTCATCATCGGTGGGCAGGAATTCCAATTCCCGATCCAAATGCGCGGTTTTTTCAAGATCGCCCATAAAGCGGACAAAGCTATCCAGCTCGCGAATGCTGCTGGATCTTGCGAGGCTTATGGCCTGGGTTTGCAGATAATTGTCGTTGAGAACAATYTTGCTCACCTCGTCCGTCATTTCCACAAGAAGATTATCCCGTTGTTTTGGGGTGAGCTTGCCGTCCTCTACCAGCGCATTGAGCAGAATTTTGATATTTACCTCATTGTCYGAACAATCCACGCCGGCRGAATTATCRACMRMATCMGYATTKATCMRYCCGCCATTKWNGGCAAWAWYMWWTNCGGCCKCKHTGVGTRMWGSCAAGRTTDSCGCCYTCRGCCACSGCGACACAATTAAGCTCGCGYCCRTCAATGCGAATGGCATCATTGGCGCGATCCCCGGCTTGGGAATGGCTCTCGCGCGAGGATTTGATATAGGTGCCAATACCGCCAAACCACAAGAGGTCTGCGCGGGAGGTGAGAATGGCTTTCATGACCTCATTGGGGGCTGCCGCGTCTTGGGAGTCATCAAAGCCCAGCAGTCGTTTCATTTCCGGGCTGAGTGGAATGGACTTGGATTTTCGGCTAAAGACGCCGCCGCCTCTGGAAATAAGCTTTTTATTGTAATCCTCCCAGCTGGAGCGGGGCAGGTCGAACAGGCGCTTGCGCTCGGCATAACTTGTAGCGGGGTCTGGGTTCGGGTCAATAAAAATATCCCGATGGTCAAAGGCGGCGACGAGCTTTACAGTCTGTGAACAGAGCAAGCCATTACCAAAGACGTCGCCAGACATATCGCCAACGCCGATAATGGAGATGGAATCTGTTTGAACATTAATATCCTTTTCCCTGAAATGGCGCTGAACCGAGACCCAGGCCCCCTTGGCGGTAATGCCCATTTTTTTATGGTCATAACCGTTGGAGCCACCAGAGGCAAAGGCATCATCCAGCCAGAACCCATAATGTTTGGCAATGCCATTGGCGATGTCCGAGAAGGTGGCGGTTCCTTTGTCCGCCGCGACCACAAGGTAAGGGTCATCACCATCCCGCCGGACAACTTGTTTCGGCGGGACAACGTCATTATCTTTTAAATTATCCGTGATATCCAGCAATCCGGAAATGAAGGTTTTATAACAGGCAACCCCCTCTTCCATAATAGCGTCTCTGTCGGCGTTCGCGGGTATTTTTTTCGGGACAAAGCCGCCCTTGGCACCAACGGGGACAATGACGGTGTTTTTAACCTGCTGGGCTTTGACGAGGCCCAGAACTTCTGTGCGGTAATCTTCGCGGCGATCGGACCAGCGCAGGCCGCCGCGCGCCACAGGGCCGAAACGAAGATGCACGCCCTCAAATCGCGGGGAATATACAAAAACTTCGGCATAGGGCCGGGGTTTTGGCGCTTCTTTGACGTTACGGCTGTTGATTTTGATGGATACATAAGGCTTGTTCGTACCATTCTCTTCTGACTGATAAAAATTTGTCCGAAGGGAGCTTGTGATCACATTAAGATAACTGCGCAATATGCGGTCCTGATCCAGACTGTCCACATTTTCCAGCTGCTTTCGGATGTTTTTTTCAATCTTGGCCGCTTCTTGTTCGCGGTCAATATCTTTTGGCAGAACAATGGAAAAATTTATTTCAAACAAACGGGATAAGTCCCGCGCCGTTTCCCAATATTGAATCAAGGTATCCTGCATGTAAATTTCGCTATAGGACAGACCCAGCTGGCGCAGATATTTACTGTAAATTCTGAGGATTAGCACTTGGCGGTAATTCATGCCCGCGCGAAAGACCAATTTGTTGAACCCATCATTATCAATGCGCCCAATCCAGACGGCCCGCAGGCTATTCTCCAGCCGGCCTTTCATATTTGATAGATCAAAAGAATTATTTGTCGGATCTTCAAGATAAAAATCATGAATGGCGTGGTTGATATTTTTGCCGCCCTCTTCCGTATTGACCGAGAAGGCATATTCTTCGATAACCCGCAGGCCAAGATTTTCCAGCATGGGCAGGCAATCACTGAGGGCGATGGTCTGGTGACTGGTATAAATTTTGAGCCGGATGGCATTATCGGGGTCTTCGGCCAAGCGGTAGAAATTAAATTGAATGTTGTCGCTTTCCGGCAGCTGTTCGACTTTTTCAATATCCGTTACGGCAAAACGGGGGTCAAAATGATGYCGGTAAGATTGTGAAAATGACTTGTAATATTTTTTGAACAGGCCGGTTCCCACTTCTTCGCCCCAACGTTCATTAAGGACTTCGTGAAGATGGWCATTCCAGCGCTGGGCAGCTTCTGCGAGCCGTTTATTAATAATTGCAGTGTCCGGGTTTGGTACGTTGCCGGGTTTTGTGCGAATGATAAAATGCCAGCGGGCAATACGTTCATTACTCAACTGGGCATAATGGGAGGATAATTCGCCGTTATAAGCTTCACAGAGAATTTTTTCCACTTTACCCCGCAGCGTAGAATCATATAAATCACGCGGCACAAAAACCAGGGCGGAAACATAACGCTCAAAATGATCTTTACGGATGAATGCCTGACAACGGGGCATGACTTTCAGATGTAATATGCCCATGGCTGTTTCCAGAAGCAGGYCTTCTTYGATTTGGAAYAGCTCGTCTCTGGGCAGGGTTTCCAGAATATGCATGAGCGCACGGCCATCATGGCTTTCTGCCGTGAAGCCGGAATCCTCGATCACATGACGGACTTTCCGATCAAGATAGGGGACAGTTTCGGCGCGTTGTTGATAAGATTGTGCGGTAAACAGGCCGACAAAACGAATTTCGCTGACGACCTTGCCCTTGGCATCATATTTCTTGAAACCAATATAGTCCATATGGACAACCCTGTGGACAAGGGATTTGACATTTGCCTTGGTGATCAACATCACATCCGGCTGTTTCATAAAATATTCAATTTCCGGAGAGATTGCCACCAAACCCTCTGGCCCCTTTAATAYATAGACATCAGGGTCGCGCAGAATGCCATAGCCGTCGCCGCGTGATTTTTTTGCAGGCGTATGGAAATATTCCCGGTATCCGAGGACGGTGAAATTATCATCCTTCAACCATTTCAGGAACTCTACAGCTTCTTTGGCTTGTTTTGGGTCTGCAGCTGACTTTGGAAGGCTGGATAGATTCTTGCTCACTTCTGTCATCTTGGCGAGCATGGGTTTCCAGTCATCAATGGCCGCGCGAATAAAGCTGACAACCTTATTGAGTTTGGCTTCCAGCGCCGCGATATGGTCTGGGTCCGTCATGGCGGTAATTTCAATATGCATGATGGATTCGATGACTTTTACGCCGCCAGTTTTTTTGCCCTTTTTCTCGGATGAATTGAGCAGAATATTGCCATTCTTGTCTCGCTGGAACGAAATGATTGGATGAACCAGCATATGCAAATCATTACCATCTTCAAGCAGGTTTGATGTGATGGAATCCAGAAGAAAAGGCATGTCATCATTGACGATCTGAATGACGGTATGGTTTGCCGTCCATCCGTGCTCTTCCAATGTTGGATTGAATACCTTGATTTTACTGAGGCCCGCATCACGCTGACCGCAAAATTTCCACAGGGAAAGAGCAGCAGCGTAAAGCTCATCAATGGGGCGGTTGGCCAATTCTTCGGGCGCAGCATATTTATACATATCCTGAATAAATTGACCGAATTCAGCATTATGGCCCGCATCATAGGATGACTTTAATCTTTCCGCAGCAAAATCTGCAATGGCGTCAATCCTGAGTTTTTTTTGTGTCCAGCTTGTCACTTTTTTGTCCTTTTTATCACATCGTTATATTGAGATGTCGTCGGGTAGGTTAAATTAAATATGGTCATATTTGTTGTTTTATCGGTTTTTTATGAGTCGTTTTAGAATTTGAGGCAATATTTTTTCTTCTTCTTTTAAAATTTTTATAACGTCTATATCTGTTCCGTTTCGGCGTCCGAGAATGAGGCATAATTCATCTTCACAAACAGCTGTCTCAGAGGCCTCTATTGAAAAGTTGGCAATGGGCGGCAGATCACGAATGATTTTCTGATTTTCTTCTTGAGAGTCCTGCGCGGGCGCACCGGTTATTATGGTGCGGCCTTCTCGCATGGCCTGTACGCAGCCCTTGATGCCTCCCGGAAATCCCTCTAAAAATGCGGGCATTTCTGTGCCGCTTTTGTGGTTCTTTTGCGCGAAGGATAAGGCCGCGGCATATTCTGTTAGGCGGGTTTTGTCATATTCTGCGCCAAAACACAGTTTTAAGCAGGGTGTGTAAGGCGCACGTTTTTGGGCTTTTAAGCCTTCGGAGCGTAAAAGTTCGCTATATTGATCAGGGTGGGCACAACATGTTTCGTGAAAATCCAGAATAGCCCCCAGAGTTTTATATAATGACTTTCTGGATCTAAGGTCTGTTGCTGTATTTTGTCCTTGCACCAATTTACGGCAATCGTCCAATTGTGATTGAAGCAAGCTTAAGTCTGCCCCAAAATTCATTTTTGTATTTATTTCTGAATCTGTTCCTGAATCTGGCCTGTCACTTTCGCTGATCCAGCGTATAGCCCCCAGAATAAAATTTATATTTTCCCCGTCATCACTGAAGGGCAATAAAATACCGCGGTAGAGAATTTTTTCCTTGGCCTTGTTGTTGAATTCCGCATCAAAGGAGATGGGGCTTTTATTGGCCAAAACCTCCATATAATGGTCGGTGATGCGGCTGAGCAGAGTCCGGCGGGGAATTTCGCTGATGCCGGCAAGGRCKAGGTCCTGATCGACATCCTGACGCAGAAGTTGGCCAATCACCTGTAAAGTTGGCTCGTTGTTCGGATCGCGCAGGTCAATGAGCACCATATTGTTTTTATAGGGGGCGATAGACTCGGGCGCGAGCGCCTTTAAGGGGGGAATATCCTGATCTCCCGCCAACCCGGCCCAACAATCATATAGTTGGAAGGTTATTCTGTTTTCTTGGCCAGAAATTTCGCCAGAATATTCTACAGGATTCATTCTTTTTATTCTTCCCGGGTATTGAATCAAACCAAAGCTATGATGCCGACTCAAAGGATGTAAAAAATACTCTCACCAGACAACTTTATCCAGCAATAGTTACCGAAAAGCGTAAATATCTTGTAAACTTTTCTTTAATTTATGAAGGAGGGTATTTTAAGCTAGCAAGGCTATGGTGGCTTTATTTACTGCAAGGGCGGCTAAATAGGCCAAGGCAAAGAGATATCCGGTCATAAAGGCGGTCCAGCCCCAGCTGTTGGTTTCCCTGCGTACCGTGGCGAGGGTGGCAAGACATTGCGGGGCAAAAATATACCAGGCCAGAAAAGCAAATGCGGTGGGCAGTGACCATGTGCTTTGAATGATTGTGCGCAAGCTTTGTTCAACTTGGCCCTCATTTCCCTGAAGAGCGTAAACGGTGCCCAATGCGCCAATGGCCACTTCACGGGCGGCCATGCCGGGAATAAGCGCAATCGACATTTCCCAGTTAAAACCAAGCGGCGCGAAAATATGTTGCAGGGCGCGGCCCATAATACCCGCATAGCTGTAAAAAATATCCGGCTCAAGGCCGCCGATGGGCTTTTTAGGATATTGCGCGAGCAACCATAAACCGATGGCCGCATATAAAATAATTGTCCCGGCCCGCCGAAGGAATGTTTTAACGCGCTCCCACAGATTGATCATTAAATGCCGGAAGACCGGCAGCTGATATTTGGGCAGCTCCATAAGAAACGGCTGGGCCACGCCCTTGGTCAAGGTCATTTTCAACACCATTGCCACGATCAACGCGCTGACAATACCGWTCAGATATAAGCCAAACAAGACCATGCCCTGTAAGCCGAACAGGCCGAAAATTATGGGTTTATTGGGCACAACGGCACCAATCAGAAGGGCATAAACCGGTATGCGCGCAGAACAGGTCATTAACGGCGCAATCATTATGGTGGTGATTCGGTCCCGGTGATGTTCGATGGTTCGGGTGGCCATGATGCCCGGAATGGCGCAGGCAAAGCTGGACATCAAGGGAATGAAGGCGCGCCCATTCAGTCCAACCATCGCCATGATGCGGTCCATAATGAAGGCGGCCCGGGCCATATAGCCGGTGGATTCCAATATCAAAATGAAGGTAAAAAGAATGATAATCTGCGGCAGGAAGACCAGAACACTGCCTACGCCCGCGATGATGCCATTATTTAGCAGGCTGCGGAACCAATTATCGGGCAGAATATCTGAAATAAGATCCTGCAATGCCGCAAAACCCCCTTCTATAAGGTCCATAGGGGCGGCGGCCCAGAAATAGACCAGTTGGAACATGCCAAATAAAGTAATGAAGAAGATAAGGATGCCAAATACCGGATGTAACAGAATTCTGTCCAGCTGGCGGGTGATTTTATGTTGTGATCCCTCGGACAATGTGGCGCGGGCAGCAATATCACGGGCCTGTTGTTGCAATTCTCTTGTTGTCGGGGCGGGCATATTCTCTTGCTTTGGCGGCAGATCATTGAGCGTTCTGGAAAGTTGGCTTTTTAAATCATCCAGACTGCTGCGCCGCACGGCAATGGTGGTCACCACGGGAATACCCAATTCTTTGGATAATATCTCGGGATCAATCCTGATATCATCCCTTTGTGCCATATCATGCATATTCAGCGCTAVTATGATGGGCAGACCAAGGTGTTTTAATTCCAGTACGAGGCGTAAATGTACCCGAAGATTGGTGCTGTCTGCCACACAAAGCAACAGATTAGGCTGGCTTTCACTAATATGGGTGCCGGTGATGACCTGGCGGCTGATCCGTTCGTCAAGGGTGCGGTCTTTTAGGCTATAGATGCCGGGCAGGTCGATCAGTGTAATGACGTTATTGTCCGCAGTGGTGTATTTTCCGCTACGCCGTTCTACGGTCACACCGGGGTAATTGGCCACTTTTTGGCGGCTTCCGGTCAGGCTGTTAAACAGGGAACTTTTACCGCAATTCGGGCTGCCGACAAGGGCGATTTTAATATCCTGTTTAATATTATGGGATTTGTTGGACATGTGGCTTATGATTTTCCGTTATTTATTCTTACCGCTGCGGCCTCCATACGGCGCAGGGCCACGGTCATCTGCCCAATGCGCACGGCGATGGGATCGCGAGATATGGGCCCTTCATGGAGTATTTTGACGTTCAGACCTTCTTCAAAGCCAATTTCAAGCAGACGATCTTCCAGATCACGCGCAAAATCAATGTCTTGACAGGATTGTGGGTCAAAGCCAAGGATTGTCGCCTCTTCGCCTTTTTTTAAATCGCTTAAATATTTAATGGCCATTATATATACATAAGTTGTTAATAATAATTATCAACAACATCTACAGGATTTTCCGGCTTTTGTAAATGCATTGAATATGAAATTGTCTTTTATTTCATGATAATTGATTTATGTTAAATTTTATAAATATATAATGCCCCATGAGAAATTTGGTAATGAAAAATTTTGTAACAACATTCAAGGAATAGACAGATGCCCTATGATTTCACCGGACAAGTCGCGATTATCACAGGTGCCGGCGGTGGTTTGGGCCGCGCTCATGCCCATGCTTTTGCGCGGCGCGGGGCCATGGTTGTGGTTAATGACCTTGGTGGTGCGCGGGACGGCGGGAATTCTGATAAAGACTCTGGTTCATCAGCAGCAGAAAAAGTGGTTCAGGAGATTACCAGTCAGGGGGGCAAGGCGCTGGCAAATTTTGGTAATGTTACCTCAGAGACTGACATGCAGGATATGGTTGATCAAACCATGGCGGCTTTTGGTCGCCTTGATATTCTGGTTAATAATGCGGGGATTTTGCGGGACAAGACCTTTAGCAAGATGGCCTTGTCCGATTTTCAAGTTGTGTTGGATGTTCACCTTATGGGCAGTGTCATTGCTACCCGCGCCGTTTTGCCGGCCATGAAAGATCAGGAATATGGCCGTATTGTTATGACCACATCCTCCAGCGGGCTGTATGGTAATTTCGGGCAGAGCAATTACGGTGCGGCAAAGCTTGCTCTTGTGGGGCTGATCAATACATTAAAACTTGAGCTTTTTAAATCTAATATTCGGGTGAATGCCTTGGCTCCTGTTGCGGCAACCCGCATGACCGATGATATAATGCCGCCGCAAATGCTGGATTTACTCACCCCTGAATCCGTATCGCCCGCTGTATTATATTTATGCGGCAAGGAAGCCCCGACAGGTGAGATTATTACCGCCGGCGCTGGGACTTTTGCCCGCGCGCAAATACTGGAAAGCGCCGGCATGTTTCTGGGCCCGGAGGCAACCCCCGAAATGATCGCCGAAAACTGGGATGATATATCGGATATGGGCCGGGCAAAATCCTATAAGCAAGGGGCCGATCAAAGCCAGAAATTTATTGTTGGCGCCTTTGAAAGTGAGGCGTAAATCATAAAAGATTGTTCGTGAGATCAGGTTTGATCTATAGTCTATTCATCAGGAAATCTTCCTCTGACTTTAAGGACAGCAGCGTTGCCGGATATGAAGCGAATATTAATTGCCGATGACCACCCGCTTTTCCACGAAGCGCTGAAGGGGGTCGYGTTTGATGTGTTTTCAGGGGATGTGGAATGTATTTGTACGACAACGGCCAGAGAAACCCTGCAGGCTTTGGATGGTGGCCCCGCCTTTGATTTGGTCTTGCTTGATTTGAAACTGCCGGGGGCGGAAGGTTTTTCCTGCCTGATTTCAATTCGTCGCAAGGCCCCGTCCATTCCTGTTGTGATGGTTTCATCAATGGATCAGGCTGATGTCGTTCGAGAAAGTTTTTCCCATGGGGCTATGGGATATTTGCCCAAATCGTCATCCCAGGGGGTCATGAAAAACGCTATCCGGCTTGTCATGTCGGGCAGCCCCTATATCCCAACCGAAGCCTTGGGCCTGTTTGGGGGGTCGCTGGAGGGGGTTGCCGTTATCGCGAAATTTAACAAAGAGGCCCCTTTTCAGCATCTTGAAACAGATAAAACCAAAGAAAATATATCTGCCCTGACGCCGCGCCAGCTTGCGGTTCTTGACCTTCTTGCCGAGGGAAAGGCCAATAAAATCATTGCCTATGAATTGGGTATAAGCGAGATTACGGTCAAGGCACATGTGTCGGCTATTCTGCGTAAGCTTGGGGTGAGCAACCGGCTTCAGGCGGTTATTGCCGCTAAAAACATTAATCAGAAGCCGGACGTTAAAGCGTAATATCCTAGGGCAGAAGATGCAGGATCAAGGCATGAAGCTTTGCCGGTGCCACGGGTTTATGAATGAGCGGCAGATCATTGAGTGCCAGCATCTTTTCCAGTTTGGGGTCCCTGTCGCTGGTAATGATGATCGCGGGAATTGGCCCATCAGACAAGCCGGAAAACTCAGTATGGATTTCTGTGACAGCCTTTATGCCCGTGTCATCTCCGTTYAAATGATAGTCCGCTATAATGAYGTCCGGAATAATGTCTTTTTCAATAAGTTGCGCAAGACAAATATCAGCAGACATTCCGGAAATAATGTCTGCCCCCCATTTTTCAAGCAAAGCCGTCATACCCTCCAGGACATTCTTGTCATTATCAATCACCACCATAACGCGGTTGGTAAAATTGCCGGAAAGGGKCGCATTGGATGTGCGATCCAAATATAACCGGGTGGTTTTGCGGTCATCCCCTTGAGGCAGCGCAATACTGAATACTGACCCCTTGCCAACGGTGGAGCGAACTTCGACAGGGGCGCTCAGCAGCCCGGACACGCGCCGGACAATAGACAGACCCAAGCCAATGCCGCGCCCGCCTGCCGTATGGTCCTCATGAACCTGAATGAATTCCTCGAATATGTCGTCCAGCTGGCTTCCCTTGATGCCAATGCCCGTATCAAATACTTGCAGAATGATCTTGCCGGCCCGCATCCGGCAGCCAACCARCACGCCGCCTTTTTTGGTATAGCGCACCGCGTTGCTGAGGAAGTTCCGCAATATGGTCTCCAAAAAACGGGGGTCGCTATAGACAAYGCAAGAAGAGGGTACCATGCGAATATCAAGCCCTCTTTCCTGCCCCGACTGGATATAATCCGGAACAACCCTGTTTAACAGGTCCTGTAAATAAAAATGACAAAATCGGGGAATGATACCGCCTGAATCCAGTTGCGAAATATTGAGCAATATACCCAACAAATCATCCAGTGCGTCAAGGGAATTACCGATCCGGGCCACATAATGGGCATTTTTTGCGCCAATATCCGCGCCCGCGAGAGAACCGATAAACAGCCGCGCGGCATTGAGGGGTTGGCGCAAGTCATGACTGGCGGTAGCCAGAAAAGTTGTCTTGCTTTTGTTGGCTTCTTCCGCCTGTTTTTTGGCTATTTGCAGTTTTTCTTCGACCTTTTGCCGCTCCTCCAGTTCTTTCATGAGCCGGCTGTTCAGGTCTTTTAATTCATTTGTGCGCTGGATTACGGTTTCTTCGAGTTTGATGGCGGTTTGGAAAATGGTGAAACTATCCTGCTGTTGATCCATTTCCTGCTCAACCCTGTCCATTAAAACCTGAAGTATTTTATTCAGACGGGCATTTTCCTTGACCAGCTCTTTTATGTCCTTATTCGTATGGGGGTTCTTCTGGTCACGCATTATCTTTTTCCACGATTTCTGTTTCTTTACCAATCGCGATACAGCAGAAAGAATTATTCATATGGATGGTATTATATTGTTCGCCAAAGGAGGCAAAGCCAATGACGTTATTTTCCATATAAATCCGGGATATGTCGTCCATGAGCCCCTGCTGTTCATAGATCATTTTCCGGGCTGCGCAATCACACCCCAAAACCAGATCCAGCGGGCCAATTTCGGCGCGAATCTCCTGAAAAAGCTGCCTTGTATTGGCAACCGGGTCAGAGGGCCGGGCAATGCGGCAGACAACACCCTTGCCGATGGCGCAGGCAAAATGAATGGTTTGCGTGTCATGATTCACTTCGACCACGCCCCGCGAATAATATTTTCCGCCGATTCTCATCAAAATAGGGTGGTTGCTGCAAACAGAAATGGAAAGGTCTTTTTCATCCACGCCGCAAAGTCTGGCATATTCCTGAGTCGCCGGCAGACCATTTATTTCATGAACAATTCTGGTGATGGGGTCGGCCTCTGTAATGACGGCTCGGGCATTTCCGGCCACATAATGGTGGGCATATTGCACCCGAAAGGGCAATTCAGTATGAAATAAAATCACGACCGCCGTATCGCGTAAAAAATGGCCATTGAAGAAAATGCGGGTTTTTTTCAGATCCCAATTATCCGCTGTCGACCCGCCAACCAGCGGAATGTCGCCCAATTGACTGCCGATGGAGGCCGTGACCYGTTCCTCGGCATTGCTAATGCCATCAATTAACATAAAGGCGAAACTGTTATGGCCATTGGCCGTGGGGATGGATTTTTTAAAGCTGGCCACCAGATTTCCGCCAATATCCATGCCGTCCTGAATTTTAAACCGGCTTATATTATCCAGCCGCTGCGTGACAATTTTGAAATGATTTTTTGGAAAGGCAACGGCCGTGATGCTGTCCTCCTGATAGCCAAGAGGGGTTATTTCACCGGCGGTGGTGCAGCCCACCAAAGGAATATTGCCGAAACAGCGGGATAATTCTTTTTCCAACAGGTCCAGATCATAATTGGGCGAACAAAAAAACAGGCATAAGGCCGGCGGCGGGCCGGTTTCGCAAAGCTGTTGAAACAGCTCACCTGCCGCCTGCCGGGCATTTTGATTTTGTGAAACAGCTTTTTTAATGACGGCCATCCATTACTCTCCTGCCTTTGCGCTCAAGTTTAAGGAAGGGCCGCCCCTAAAGACAAGGAAAATCAGGCCATGATACAAACGGATTTTGTTTCCAGATATGAATCAAGGGCTTCTTTGCCCATATCCTTGCCAAAGCCGGATTGTTTATAACCGCCGAAGGGCATGGCAACATCCAGTATATTGTGACAGTTGACCCAAACGGTTCCGGCCCTTATTTTAGGTACAATATTGATGATGTTGCTCACATCTTTTGTCCAGATGCTGGCGCCCAAGCCATATATGGTATCATTAGCCAGTTTGGCGATGTCATCAACATCATTATAGCGCTGTACGCAAACTACAGGGCCGAAAATTTCTTCGCGAACCACTTTCATGTCGCGGTTGGTATTGCCCAGAATGGTTGGTTCGACAAAATAGCCTTTATCGCCCCGGCGTTTGCCGCCGGCGACAATATCGGCTCCTTCGGCGCGGCCACTGTCGATATAGCCCATAACCCGGTCATATTGAATCTGAGAGACCAAAGGATTGATCATATTATCCGGATTTAGCCCCGGGCCGATTTTCATGGCATTGGCCGCTTCTGCCAGGCCTTCGATCACTTGGTCATAAAGGTTAWCCGGTACAAACAGGCGGGATCCCGCGCAGCAGACTTGCCCCTGATTAAAGAATATGGCACTTGCCGCCCCCGGAATGGCAATATCCAGATCCGCATCTGGCAGTATTATTGCCGGTGATTTTCCGCCAAGCTCCATGGAGACATTTTTCATGGTGTCCGCTGCGGCTTTGATGATGATTTTACCTACCTCGGTTGATCCGGTGAAGGCAATTTTGTCAACTTGTTTATGTGTGGTCAAGGCGGCGCCGGCGGTATGGCCGTAGCCCGGAACGATATTGACAACACCATCCGGAAAGCCGGCCTGACAGATTAAGTCACCAATATATAATGCGGTAAGCGGCGTTTCTTCCGCCGGCTTTAAAACCACGGTGCAGCCCGAGGCAAGGGCAACCCCCAATTTCCATGCGCACATAAGGGTCGGAAAATTCCACGGGATAATTTGTCCGACAACGCCCACAGGTTCTTTTAAAGTATAACCTAAAAACTTTGCATCCGGCGCATAGGGCACGGACAAGGGCAGAATATTACCCATAATTTTGGTGGGCCAGCCTGCCATATACCGGATATAATCAATGGCCGCCTGAATATCCACAGCGCGGGCAATGGCCACATTTTTACCATTGTCCAGGGCTTCCAGCTCTGCCAGAATATCTGCATTTTCTTCCATAAGGTCGGCGAGCYTATGCATGCAACGCTCTCTGGCTGTTGGATTCATATTGGGCCAGGGGCCATCTTCAAAGGCGGTGCGGGCGGCAGTTACGGCGCGATCTATATCTTCTTTGTCGCCTTCGGCAACCTGAACAATTACCTCGCCCGTTGAGGGGTCGAGCGTATCAAAGCTCTTGCCGCTGGCCGATGTTGTCCATTGGCCGTTCACAAGCATTTTTCGGGGCGAAGAAATAAAATCCCGCGTTTTACGATGTAAATTTTCTAATTGTTCTGTTGTTGTCATTTTTCTTGCTCCTCAAAATATCCCGTATGAATTTAATTGTAGCATGGCCCGCAGAGGAAGAGAAGTTAGACCTTGGCATTAATAAAAAATTCTTTTACGTATTTTTTATGCGGTTTCGTAAGGGAGCCTTGGCGGGGAATGATACTTTAGTATCGGGTGGCTCGATTGATATAGCCCTTTGTCTAGGTTGGCCTTTGGCGCAGGGAAAGTTATTCTACGCACTATGGGAAAATTATACTTAAGGGAGAAAAACATGAACAATCGCATAAAAAATCTAGTCTTGGGCAAAAATCTGGTCTCGGGGCGGGCGGCAGGCCTGCTTGCCGGCGCCGCATTGTTAACCACCACCGCCATTGTCCAAACCGCATCGGCACAAATGTTGATGGAGGAGGTTGTCGTGACCGCGCAAAAACGTGCCCAGTCGGCGCAGGATGTGGGGATCTCCATCTCAGCTTTTTCCCGCGAACAGCTGGAGGCCATGGGCTATACCAATGCGCAGGAGGTCACCGCCATGGCCCCGGGGGTCAGCACTTTGCAGCCCAACGGCGAGGCTAACTATTCCATCGGCATTCGCGGCGTGGCCAATAATGACTTTACCACCAATGTGGAAAGTCCGGTCGCGATTTATGTGGATGAGGTTTATATCTCTCAAATGTCTGGCGCGGGATTCATGCTGTTTGATATTGAGCGGGTTGAGATTTTGCGCGGCCCCCAGGGTACTTTGTTTGGCCGGAATGCCACGGGCGGTCTTGTCCATTATGTGACCACAAAGCCGGGATCGGAATTTGGCGGATATGGCAGCATCAGCTATGGCAGCTTTGACCGGATTAAAATGCAGGGGGCGGTTAATCTGCCTCTGAATGAAAAACTGACTATGCGGGCCTCTGTCGCCAGCCATCAGGGGGATGGCTATGTAACCAACCGTCTTCAGCCGGATAAAAAACTGAATAATGCCAATGAAACCGCCGGCCGCCTGCAAGTGTTATTCACGCCCAATGAAGATGTTGAAATTCTTTTGAACGCCCGTTTCGGTCAGCAGGATATCCGTACAGGATTTTTCGAGAATGTGTCAGCTGAAAACCCGGATGGCGTATTGACGCCAACTGTGCCCATCACCAATCTGGATAATTACCTTGATAATGACGGCGATGTTTTTGCCGGAGATTACGACTCGCCGGGCCGCAACAAGCTTAAAACCTATGGCTTTACCGGAACTTTGAAGTGGGATCTAGATGGCATGGAATTGACCAGCATTACCGATTACCAGTCGGTAAACCGCAATTATATTGAGGATTCAGACGCGTCCCCTTTCAAATATTTTAACTTCTTTCTGACCACGGATGCCAAGCAATTCTCGCAAGAGCTTCGCCTGTCCGGCGAAACTGAAAAAATGAAATGGGTGACAGGGTTTTATTATATGGACCTTGATATTGACGATACCAACGGCGGCATTATGCCGGGCCTGTTTGAAGCCTTGTTTGCCCCGGTTGAAGTTCTTGGCTTTAACGGCATTAGAAACCCGTATCAAACAAATGTGAAAACATGGTCTCTTTTTGGGCAGGTTGAATATGCGCTGAATGAACAGGTGAGCCTGATCGCGGGCTTCCGTTATATTGATGAAAAGAAAGATCATTTTTACCGAAATGTGCTCTATTTATATCCGGATACTTCGGTCAACGGGATTGACCCCAATGCTGTTGAAATTGGCGATGCCCTGCCACCTTATAGCGGTGCCCGTCATGATAAAAACTGGTCTGCAAGGCTTCAGGCAAATTATCGCCCCAGTGATGATGCGCTGTTTTATGCCAGTTGGAACAGGGGGGTGAAATCCGGCGGGTTTAATGCACCGTTATTGCCGACGGATATCTATGTGACGGATGCGTTTATGAAATATTCTCCGGAAACGCTTGATGCTTTTGAGGTTGGGTTCAAGTGGGATTTTGCCGATGGGAAAGCCCGTTTGAATGGGGCGGCTTATTATTATGATTATAATGATTATCAGGCCTTTGCCATTATCGGTCTGGATACCTTTACCCTGAACGCGGATTCAAAAAATAAAGGCTTTGAGCTGGAATTGCAACTGAACCCGGCTGAGGGTCTGGACGTACAATTTGGCATTGCCTATATTGACGCTGATGTGACAAATGTTCCGGGCATCACCATTGATATCGTAACCCCTGCGGGCACCGTTGCGGCGATCTTGCCGGGGGCGACACTGCGTCCTGTACAGACACCAAAATGGAACTTTAACGGCTTGCTGCGTCATGAGTTCAAGGTTGCGTCTGGCGCGGTTGCGGTGCAGGTTGATGGCCAATATCGCGGCGAGCATACTTTTGGTCTGCTCAGCACAAATGCCTTGACCGAAGATGGTTATTTTGTGGGCAATGCATCGATTACATATCTGCCCGAAGATCAGGATTGGAGCCTGCGGTTATTTGTAAAAAATATCACGGATACCGAATATCTGGTTCAGACATTTGACCTGTCAGGCACAGTGGCGAATGGCGGCTTGTTTGGCATGGTTGAGCAATATTACGGGCAGCCCCGCACATGGGGGGTGAATGCCACCTATAATTTCTAAATTTTAAGCAAGGCAGCCTTTTTACTTTGACAGGAAGGCTGCCTTCTTCAATAGTCATATYAAATAGMACGAATAAATATGGGAAAAACCATGTCTGGGAAAATGGGCCTCTTTGTATCAGGGTTAATATTGTTTGTTTTATCAGCCGGTTTAACATCTGTTTCGGCCAATGATTCTACCGGTGATATTAAAGGCAAAGCGTTGGTCAATGATTATTGCGCCGCCTGCCATGAACAAACGGATAAAGGCTTGGCCCGCATATCTGATGTGCGTAAAACGCCGGAAGGCTGGGACATGACCATTTTTCGTATGGAACATCTTCATGGGCTGGCGGTTGATGGTGATGATCGATTTGCCATTATCAAATATTTATCCGCAGAAAATGGTCTGTCGCCAAAAGAATCCGCGCCGTTCCGYTACGTGCTYGAGCAGCGGGCGCATTTTGTTGATGTCGCCCCAAATGATGATCTGGATGCCTTATGCGGGCGTTGTCATACCAATGCCCGTTACGGCCTTCARCGCCGCACGGCAGAAGATTGGCTGAAACATATGCATTTTCATGTGGGTCAATATCCATCACTTGAATATCAAGCCCGCTCGCGAGATCGTTTCTGGTGGCAGGAGGTGACCAGTAAAACCTACAAGGAACTGGCCGAGCTTTATCCTTTTCAAAATGCGGACTGGGATCACTGGAAGGCCGCACTCTATAAAAGCCCCGTTGGCCTGTGGCGCGTTACGGGCCATCGCCCGGGACAGGGCGGCTATGAAGGCATAATGACAATTTCGCGGGACGGTGATTTTTATAAAGCGGAATATGATCTGAATGATATGGGCCAAAAGGGGGAATCTATAACAGGGAACAGCAAGTCCGTGATCTATACGGGGTATGAGTGGCGCGGCTCCGGTATTTTAAACGGCACGGAAACCCGCGAAGTTTATGCCCTGTCTGAAGATGGAAATCATATGACGGGCCGCTGGCATGATGCGATATATTATGATATTGGCGGTGAATTTCAGGCCGTGCGTCTGGACGGCGCAGACGCGCAAGTTTTAATAAAATCTTCGGATTATATCCGGCAGGGAGAGACAAAAGAGATCAGCCTCCACGGCACGGGCTTAACGGGAAAAGTCAGCGCAGATAAAGGGCTTGGGCTGTCAATTGTCCATCAAAACAGCAATAGTGTCACCCTGCAGATCACGGCGGGCAGGAATATTGCCCCCGGTTCTTACAGGGTCACTGYGGGGCAAGCGGAAACGGCCATTGTCGTGTATGATAAGATAGATAGGGTGAAAATCATGCCGGAATGGACGATCGCGCGGCTCGGCGGCGGCAACACCCCGCCGGTTTCCGCGCAATTTGAGGCCACCGCATATATGAAGGGCAAGGACGGCGATATTAAGATCGGTATTATGCCGGCTCTTTGGCTGGTTGCGCCCTTTAATGCGGATGCCGAGCAAATGAAGGACGTGGATTTTGCAGGCCGTATCGACCAATCCGGCCGATTTATGCCCGCCGCCGCCGGGCCAAATCCGGATCGTAAATATTCGACCAATAATGCGGGAAACCTGACAATCATTGGCCGGGTCAAAGACGGTGACCATCAGGTTTCGGGCAAGGCCCAACTGATTGTCACCGTGCAACGCTGGAATTTACCACCAATTAGGTAAGCAGGAAATATATATGACAACAGGACTACATTATATCGCGCAAAATGCCCATGACGTTACGGTGGGGGATACGCGTATATTATTTCACATCCCGACCACATCCCTGTTTGACCTGGATGGGGTGTCGGGTGCTGTGCTTGACCTGTTCAAGGAAAAAAAAATGGTCAGTCAGGCCGATGTAGAGGCGCGATTTAAAGGCCTCTATTCGCCGGAACAAATTTTGGGCGTGGTTGAAGATTTTCTGGAAATGGACATTATCAAAGGTGATGGGCCGACCCAATTACCGGATCGGCCGGATTATCAGAAAATAAAAATCGAGRATTATCCGCTCAGCACGATTATTCTAAATGTGAATACCGGCTGTAATCTGGGCTGCACTTATTGCTATAAAGAAGACCTGACCACTCCGTCCAAAGGGGAATTGATGGGCTTTGATACGGCGAAAAAATCTATTGACCTCTTGCTTAAAGAAGGCGCCAGCCGCGACCGCGTTAATGTGGTTTTTTTTGGCGGGGAACCATTGAGCAATATGCCCCTGATCAAAAGCGCGGTGGAATATGCCGAAATGCGCTGCAATGAACTTGGCAAAAAGGTCGATTTTTCCATGACCACCAATGCCACGCTTTTGACAGAAAAAATAGTCGATTATCTCAATGATCATAAATTCGGCATCGCCATCAGTATGGATGGGCCAAAGGCCGTTCATGACAAAAACCGCAAAACCATTGGCGGCAAGGGCACTTATGATGTTGTTTCTAAAAAGGCCCGTATGTTGCTGGCGCGTTATACGGCGCGGCCCGTCGGCGCGCGCGTGACTTTAACGGCGGGAGTGACCGATGTTGTCGGCATTCATGATCATTTAAAATATGACCTTGGCTTTGCCGAGGTTGGCTTCGCCCCCGTAACATCCGGCGATATTTCCCTCTTTAACCTCAGCAATGAAGAATTGCAGGAGGTGTTCCAGAATATGAAAAAACTCGGGGAACATTATTTGAGCGAAGCCCTGGTCGGCCGCAACAACGGTTTTTCCAACATGCACCAAATGATGACAGACCTTTATGAAGGCACCAAAAAGGCCCTGCCCTGCGGGGCGGGTATCGGGCTTCTGGCGGTGGATCACAAGGGGGATTTAAATCTTTGCCACCGTTTTACCGGATCGGATATTGATACCTATGGCTCCGTCGATACGGGCATAAAAAAGAAAGAACTTGGCGCGTTTCTTGAGGGACGTGCGGATCGGGACGGCACATGGTGCGATAGCTGCCGGATCAGAAATCTTTGCTCCGGCGGATGCTATCATGAATCCTACGCGACTTATGATGATATTAATAAACCGACCTATCATTATTGTGATCTTATGCGGGACTGGATTGATTTTGGCATCAGTGTTTACACCCGAATATTACAGGAAAATCCCAGCTATTTTGAACGGCATGTCAGCCCGCGCACGTTGCTGAATACCAATCGTACGTTTAACCCTCTTGATATGGGAGAAAACCGGTGAAATCTTTAAAACCAATGAATTTAAAGGCACAGGCCCTGAAAAGCGCCTCTGGTGATGGGGCAAGAATGGAAGTCGTCACCATGCAGACCGYGGCGGGCTGCGCATCCACCATGGATCCCGGATGGGAGGTGGACGCCTTTGGCGGGATTGCGGCGCTTTGTCAGCCTATGGAGGSAGATCTTTACGGCTGTTCTGACCCTTGCTGGTGGCCGGCGCAGGTGCCGGATGTGATGAACAGCTATCCTGATTGGGATATGGATAAGGCTAATGCGGGCGCGGACTGGCGCCAATTGAACAATGTATTCCCCAAGCGTTAAAACAGTCAGGAAATATACAGCCAGGAAATATACAGCCAGGAAATATACAGCCAGGAAATATACAGGTAGGAAATATAATGGGTAAAATAGGGATTATTCTGGCCGGCGCGTTTTTATTATCACAGGCCTTATTATCACAGATAGGCCAGATAGAAGCGCAGGCAGCAGAAACAACAGAATATCTTATTACCGGCACCAAGCCCGGCTATATTCATATTCTGGACATGAAAAAGCAGGAAGTCGTTCGCAGCCACAAAGTCCCCAATGCYGGCAGGACGATATTYTCCATGGCCCCGTCACCGGACGGCAAGGTCGTTTATRTTATGACCAATCGGATGAAATCTYTGGTTGGATTGGATATTGAYACGGGGGAACAGCTTTTTCGGGCRGATTTTATCGAAGGCAACATTCGGCGTCAGGGCTTTTTTGCCTTCGATGTCAGCCGGGATGGACGGGAACTGTATGTCTATCAGCTTTCAACAGAAATTCTGTCATCGGAATATAAGCAATTGCCGACACGCATCGCGGTTTATGATACATCATCCGGCCTGAATGCCCGGCCTATCCGCACATTTGAGGCCCCGCGCCGCATTCACATGCTCATGAAATCAACGGATGATAACTGGCTCTATGCCATGGGCTTTGATATTTATAAAATGAATCCCSAAACGGGYGARATCGTTGAAACCCTGCCGCTTCGCAATTGGACRYTGGAAAAYCGTTCTTTRCCGGATGTGCTTGATTTCTGGCCCCTGTGGGATCAGACAGACATATTTTCAACACCGGTATATTCCGTAAAAACGGATCTAGCGGCGGATGATCCGGCGGCCTATAAGACGGGCCTTTTAACATTGGATCTGGATTCGGGGAAATATGAGATCAATGATTTCGAGGATACTTCGGTCTTGATTTTCTCGACCGTGATCAGCCCAAATGGCAAACATGCTTTTGGCACCTATACCCAGCTCAGCAAGATTGACTTGGACAGCAATACACTCATGGGCCGCATTGATCAGGATCATACTTATTATGCGGTGAATATTGCCGGGGACGGCAGTCAGGTTTATGTGGGCGGGGCCGCCTGTGATGTGGCTACCTATGATCCGGAAACCCTCAAAAAAATTGGCCAGATTTTCCTTCCTAAAGGCTGCGGCGATCAAAGTATGGCATCCCTGCGCATGATCCAGAGAGAAACATTGAAGTAAAATGATTCATGGGCCCGCGTTTAATAATTTTAAAGGATAAAAATGAACTCGCAGCGACTGAGTTACGTGAAGGGTGACGAAGAACCCGCGCTGATATTTCAAACAATTGGCGACATGTTTGATCAGGCTGCTGTAAAATACGCTGGCCGGGAAGCCCTTGTGGTGTGTGATCAGGATATCCGCTGGACCTATGCCCGGCTTGCGGAGAAAATAGAGGCTTGCGCGGCAGGCCTGTTGTCTTTGGGGCTTGAACCCGGAGACCGGGTCGGCATATGGGCGCCCAATTGCGCAGAATGGGTAATCACGCAATATGCCACCGCAAAAGCGGGCCTTATTCAAGTGAATATCAATCCGGCTTACCGCCTGTCTGAACTGGAATATGCCCTGAATAAAGTGGAATGCAAGGCCCTGATCACAGCAGAAAGCTTCAAGAGCAGTGCCTATATCGCGATGCTGGAAGAATTGGCACCGGAGCTGGCCGGATCAGCGCCGGGGCAATTAATGTCGGAAAAGCTGCCTTTTCTAAAAACCCTGATCCGGCTTGGCAGCGATAAAACAGCAGGTTTTTATAATTTTGATGAGATTATGTCGCGTGCGGGGGAGGATTCATACGCCAGACTTAAAATAATACAAGCCGCCCTTAAGCCGCAAGATGCGATTAATATCCAGTTCACCAGCGGCACAACGGGCGCGCCCAAAGGGGCCACGTTGACCCACCATAATATCCTGAATAATGGATATTTTGTCGGGCAGGCGATGAATTTCACGCCGCAGGATCGCTTATGTATTCCGGTGCCGCTTTATCATTGTTTTGGCATGGTGATGGGCAGCCTGACATGCGTCACCCACGGGGCCTGTATGGTTTTCCCGGGCGAAGCTTTTGACCCGGCGCAAACGCTTGCGGCGATCGAACGGGAGAAATGCACGGCCCTTCACGGGGTGCCGACAATGTTCATTGCGGAACTGGATTTGCCTGATTTTGACAGGTTTGACCTTGGGACGTTAAGAACCGGCATTATGGCGGGATCATCCTGCCCGATTGAAGTGATGACAAGGGTTATCTCTGAAATGAATATGACGGAAGTCACCATTGCTTACGGCATGACGGAAACCAGCCCGGTCAGCTTTCAAAGCAGCATCGACGACCCCCTTGAAAAACGGGTCTCTACCGTGGGCCGTATTCATCCCCATGTGGAAGTCAAAATCATTGATGAGAAGGGCAATATGACGGCGCGCGGCGTCAAGGGTGAGCTATGCACCAGAGGCTACAGTGTCATGAAGGGCTATTGGGCAGATGCGGAACGCACGGCAGAAACCATTGATGAAGATGGCTGGATGCACACAGGTGATTTGGCAACTCTGGATGAGAATGGCTACGGTAATATCGTGGGGCGGGTCAAAGATATGGTGATCCGGGGCGGCGAGAATGTTTACCCGCGCGAAGTTGAGGAATATTTCTATCGCCATCCGAAAATTCAGGACGCGCAGGTATTTGGTCTGCCCGATGAGAAATACGGCGAAGAGCTTTGTATCTGGATTTGCCTGAACCCCGGGGAGACGTCAACGGCAGAAGATATGCGGGATTTTTGTAAAAACCAGATTGCCCATTATAAAATTCCCCGTTATGTTCGTTTTGTGGATGAATTTCCCATGACGGTTACAGGGAAAATTCAGAAATTTGTCATGCGCGATCAAATGATCAAAGAATTGGGCCTTCAGGAAATAAAGACCGCCTGATAAACCCACATGAGATTAATTCTTTCCTCTTAACGGCATAACTTTGGGAATTCGTCATGTCGGCCAATTTATTTGAAGCCATAGAAAACGGGATCACCTGCAAAGACGCGCCTTTCATGGAGGTGGCTGGCGGCGAAAAATATTCCTATGGTGATATGCTGGCATTGTCGGGAAAACATGCTAATGCCTTGGTTTATATGGGCATTWAGCCCGGTGACAGGGTTGCCGTTCAGGTAGATAAAAGCCCAGAGGCGTTGTTTTTATATCTTGCCTGCCTGCGGGCGGGCGCGGTTTATTTGCCGTTAAATACGGGGTATACCATGGATGAGGTGGCGTATTTTTTGCGTGACTCGGAACCTGTTCTCGTCATTTGCCGTCCTCAAGAAAAAGACGAATTTAACGGGCTCGCGGCAAGACTGGGTATAAAGAGGGTGCAAACGTTGGACGGCGTAGGCGGCGGGAGCTTGGCCGCAATCGCTGAAAAATCAGAGGCTGGTTTCAAAACCGTCCCCAGAAAAGCAGATGACCTTGCTGCTATATTATATACGTCCGGCACCACGGGGCGATCAAAAGGCGCGATGCTGACCCATGAAAATCTGACGTCTAATGCAAAAGTTTTAAGGGATTATTGGCAATTCACTTCTGATGATATACTGCTTCATGGCTTGCCAATCTATCATACGCACGGCCTTTTTGTTGCAACGAATACCGCGCTTTTATCGGGCAGCTCCTTATTGTTTATGGCAAAATTTGATGCGGCGGCGCTCTGCGGGCTATTGCCAAGAGCTACCGTCATGATGGGCGTTCCCACCCATTACCACCGATTGCTGGCTTTACAGGAATTCAAGGCGGATATAGTCCGGAACATGCGGCTTTTTATATCGGGTTCTGCCCCGCTTTCCCCCGAAACCCATAAAGAATTTTCGGCGCGGACGGGTCACGCCATTCTTGAACGTTACGGCATGACAGAAACCAATATGAATACGTCAAACCCCTATGATGGCCCGCGCCGCGCCGGTACGGTGGGGCCTGCGCTTCCGGGTGTTGAGCTGCGYATCGCGGAYGCAAAGACGGRCCRCTTGCTCCCGCAAGGGCAAATTGGGGTTATCGAGGTGCGCGGCCCGAATATTTTTAAGGGCTATTGGCGGATGCCGGAAAAAACCGCTGCTGAATTCAAACCAGACGGGTTTTTTATCACCGGTGATCTGGGTTATATCGACGATCAGGGCTATATTCATATTTCAGGCCGGGATAAAGACCTGATTATAACGGGTGGCTTGAATGTATATCCCGCAGAAATAGAGGCGGCTATTGACGCGCTGCCGCAAGTGAGCGAAAGCGCCGTCATTGGTCTGCCCCACGCGGATTATGGCGAGGGGGTGACAGCCATTGTTGTCCTAAATCCGGGCGGGGTGATTGACGAGGGCGCAGCCCGGGAAGTTTTGGCAAAAAAACTTGCGGCCTTTAAAGTGCCAAAGCGCATCATCACGGTGGACGCCCTGCCCCGGAATGCCATGGGGAAAATTCAAAAAAAATCGCTGCGGGAACAGTATAAAAATCTATTTAACAAGGCCAGATAACAGGGCCAGATAACAGGGGTTGGTAAAATAGAAGRCGACATATGGTTACTATTTCTTGTTTATTAACATGTTTTGTTTATTATCACTTGCTAAATAAAACAATTACGACTTCAGATAAGGGATAAGTTTTTGTATAATAAAGCGATAGAGGCTTTGGATCCTCAGGGATTTACGTCTGACAAGCAACGTAACTTGCTTGAATATTGGGCCAAGATCACGGGGGACCGGCACATGCCCAGCCGGCAGGACCTAAACCCCATGGATATACCCCATTTGTTATCAGGTATATGGATGGCTGATGTTTCTGGTGGGAAAAAACCCACGTTCAAAGTTCGGTTATTTGGCACAGACCTCGTTCAGGCCTTTCACCTTGAAGGGACTAATTTACAATTGGACCAAATATCTTTTGCAAAAGATATCATCAGGCGCCTGACAGCTTTGATAAAAACAAAGCAAGCCTATTATTATAAAGCCAAATTTCCGATTGACTCCGAAGATTATAATTACTACACGACCTTAACCCTGCCGATGTCCAGCGATAATGAGAATGTGGATATCATTATCTCACAGCTTCATTTTTTTAAATAGCTTACCGGTAAACGAGGGCGAGCAGCCCAATTCCCAGAAGAACCCGGTAAATTACAAACGGTGTCATGCTGGATTTTTCAAGCCATTTCATGAGTCCCGCGATAGCCAGAAGAGCAGTAATGAAAGCTAGGCCCGCGCCGAGAAAGATATCAAGGCCGAGCGTCATATTGCCGCTTTCAAAAAGCTTTATCCCCTCCAGAACGCCTGCCGCCAGAATGGTCGSAATGGACATCAGCATGGAAAAACGGGCCGCCTCTGTCCGGCTAAAACCCAAGCCACGGGCCGCTGTCATGGTAATGCCAGAGCGGCTGGTACCCGGAATTATGGCCAGAACCTGCGCAAAACCGATCATTATGGCATGACCATAGCGCATATCTGAAATCTTGCGCGCCGCGCCGCATTTATGATCTAGAATATAAAGCAGAATGCCGAAAATAATACTGGTCCAGCCAATCACTTCGATGGTGCGCCAGGCATCCGTCCAGCCCATTTTTGACGCAAGACCGCCAATGAGAACAACTGGAATAGTGGAGAGAATAATGGCAATCATCAATCGTTTATCCGGCTGATTGGCATCTTTTTTTAAGGTGACCATATGCCAGAATGCGGCGATCATGCGCGCCACATCCGCCCGAAAATAAATGGTGACCGCGGCCAGCGTGCCCACATGTACGCCCACATCCATCAACAGGCCCTGATCGGGCCAGTCGGTCAATCTGGGGACAAGAATAAGATGCCCGGACGAACTTATCGGCAAAAACTCAGTTATACCTTGAACAATGGCAAGCACGATAATTTGAAGTAATGTCAAGATAACCCCTTATTAGTTTTTATTTCTTTGCCCGTCTTTGGTGAATATAATACTTATGGCCGTGAAGTCCATAATATAAAATCCATATTGTTCTATAATTGTAGGTAATGCTATAAGCACAATGGCAACGTATAGTGACTGGGCAAAGAGCATATGACAGGTAAGAAATACGATAATTTTTCGGTGTTTCTGGATAACAACAGGTCGCCTGACAAGGGCGACCGGATTGATCAGGCCGCCGCATATTTATTTCAGAACCCCCATGATCTGATCACGGCGCATAGTCCGGGTGACATGAGCGCGGCCTTTGAAAAGCTTCAAGGCTACCTTGATGCGGGCTATTATATTGCGGGCTGGATCAGCTATGAAGCCGGGTTAATATTCGAACCTAAGTTAGCACCGCTTTACCGCCCGCCCTATGGTGCGCCGTTATTGTCGTTTGGCGTCTATAAAGAACAAATCAAACTTACGCCGCAGGACAGCGAAGCCCATTGGGCAGAAATATCGGCCAGAGAGGGCTATGAGCTGAGCAATGTGAGGTTAAATATTTCGCGCCCTGAATATGAATCCGCAGCGGCGAAAATCCACCAATATTTAAAAGCGGGTGATATTTATCAGGTTAATTTTACTCTGAAATCCCTGTTTGATTTCACCGGCAGCCCTGAAAGCTATTATGCGGCCATGAGAAAGGCACAGCAGGTAGAATACGGCGCTTTTATAAAGTCAGACGATCAGACGGTTTTATCCTTAAGCCCTGAGCTATTCTTTCAGAAAAAAGGCCGTAAAATTTATGTGCGCCCCATGAAGGGAACCTGCCCCCGGGGACGAAACTTGGAAGAAGACCAGCATAATGTGAATTTTATAAAGAATGATGAAAAAAATCGGGCAGAAAACCTGATGATTGTTGATCTTTTGCGTAATGACCTTGCCAAAATATCTGCGCCAGCGAGCGTAAAGCTTAAAAGCTTATATGATGTGGAGAAATATCGGACGCTTTTTCAGATGACCTCAACCATTGAAGCCGAGGCCCCGGAAGATGTGGGCGCCATTGACTTGATCCGGGCTTTGTTTCCTTGTGGCTCGGTCACCGGCGCGCCCAAAATCCGGGCCATGGAGATTATTTCAGAATTGGAGAAGGGGCCGCGCGGGATATATACCGGCGCCATTGGTTATATGGCTCCTGATGGGGACTGCTGTTTTAATGTGCCCATTCGAACCGTCACCATTGATGCCGAAGGCCGGGGTGAAATGGGGATCGGAAGTGCGATTGTGGCTGATTCGCGCGCGGCAGAAGAATATGATGAATGTTTGCTGAAAGCAAAATTTGCAACGGGGGACTTTAGGGATTTTGACCTGATTGAAACCATGCGCTGGTCTGCTCAGGATGATCGCCAAAAGGATACGGGCGGATTGGGTTTTCTGGATCTTCATATGTCGCGGCTTATCTCATCGGCCCGGTATTTTGATTTTCCTTGTGATGCACCGGCTATTCTGGATGATCTGAAAAACCATATTCTTTGGCTTGATCCACAGGCCTCATGGAAAGTAAGGCTTTTGTTGTCCAGAACGGGCGAAATTTCTATAACCTCTATGCCACTGGACGAACTATCTTCACATAAACCCGTCATGATCACGTTGTCGGATATTACGCGAGACAGCCGGGATCCCATGCATTTTCACAAAACAACAGATCGTCATATATATGATCAGGAATTGCAGGGTCACCAAAAAAAATATGGCAGTTATGACGTTATTTTTGAGAATGAAATCGGCATGCTTACGGAAGGGACATTTAATAATATTTTCCTGAAGAAGGGCGATATTTTATATACGCCGCCCCTTGATTGCGGCGTTTTGGCGGGCGTTTTGCGCCAATCATTGATTGCGGATCCTGCCGTAAAAATAGTGGAAAAACCCCTGACGCTAAGCGACCTTCGCCGCGCGGATCACATATATATGGGCAATAGCGTACGCGGCCTGGTGGCGGTTACGCTCAACGACCTAGGATTTGCGTGCAATTAAGGACTTTTGATCACATAACAATCCTGGTTATTTTCCTGTAGTTTCCGGCAATATTCCTGTGCGTCAGATTTACGATTGAACGGACTTAATTGCAGACGATAAAAAACACCTTTCTTGCCAAGATCAACATATTCGATATTCCCCTGACGGCCGTCCCATAGTTTGGGAAATTTATCCTGTAATATCTTCAAGGCCTTTTGGGCGGTAGTTTCTGTGCTGAATGAGGCAATTTGTACCCGGTAGTTATCTGCGGCGCTATGCCCGACCGGGGGCGTTTCAGAAATTGGCGGTGCCATGGTTTCCGCGATGATGTTTTTCGGGCTTGATGAGGCGGGTTTATCAGCTTCCTGCTGCTGCACCATAAGTCCTACATCATCGGGTGACAACTGATTGGATATTAAGCTCGGCGCTAAATCCTTGGCCTGCATGATCTCTTTTGGCGTCATAATAGCCGTCAGTTTATCCAGCGCGTTAATGGCCCGCGTAAGTCCACTCTGGGATGACAGGAAAATCCAGGCATAGGCGCGAATATTATCTTTTTCCGTTGCTTCACCGTTAAAATACATGGTGCCTGTCATAAGCTGTGATTTGATGTCGCCACTTGTGGCCGCTTTGGTCAACCAATTAAAGGCCTTGGCATGATCAACGGCATTAATGCGCCCGAAATAATATAACGTTCCCAGATTCCGTTGGGCGCCCACATGGCCTTTTTCGGCGGCCCTGAGGTAATAGGCTTCAGCCTTGATAAAATCCTGCTCTGTGCCCCGGCCCATGCGGGAAAGCTGCCCCAGATTATATAAGGCATTTGGATTTCCCAAGGCGGCATAGGGCAGCCATTCCGCGCGGGCCTGCTGGTAATTGCCTTTTTCATAGGCATATACCCCGTTCGCAACCGTCGCATATGTGGTTTGGGGGGGTAATAACAGGCCCGCGCTTATGATCGCTATGGACAAAAGATGGGGCTTTATAGGGGATATGGTCATCTTCCTCCGCTCCTTCCGGTGAGTTCTAAAAGGCTTAATTTGTATCGTCAAAATAAGACTATAACATTAATATAATGAAAATTATGTAAATAATCTATTGATTATCAAAGCGTTAGAAAAGAAAAAGCTATCTATATTTTACGCTTTCTTAAGACCTCTGCGCCATAATTCAAAAAGATGAAATAGTATCACTGATGTTAAAGTCCGATGCTGGGGCATCTCTTTATTAAATGAATAGGGTTAAAAAATATGCGTGTATTAGCGTTTACCTCGCAAAAAGGCGGATCAGGCAAAACAACGCTGAGTGGTCATGTTGCCGTACAGGCTGAATTGTCTGGGGCTGGGCCGGTTGTTTTGGTCGATACAGACCCTCAAGGAAGCTTGACAGAATGGTGGAATGAACGGGAAGCCCCAACCCCGGCCTTTGCGCAAACCAATGTTTCACGGCTTATGACAGATTTGGATGAGCTTCGCGCCCAAGGGTTTAAATTGGCGGTCATAGATACGCCGCCGGCGATTACGCTGGCGATTCAGAGTGTCATTGCCGTATCAGACCTGATTGTTATTCCCACAAGGCCCAGCCCCCACGACCTTCGTGCCGCTGGCGGAACTGTTGAGCTTGCGGATAGAACGGATAAACCATTCATGTTTGTCGTGAATGGGGCAACGCCGCGCGCGCGGATAACCTCTGATGCCGCAATTGCTCTGTCGCAACATGGGACGGTGGCGCCCGTTACGCTTCATCACAGAACAGAATATGCCTCTGCCATGATTGATGGCAGAACGGTTATGGAAGTAAATCCCGGCGGAAAATCGGCGACGGAAATTGAGGATCTATGGGAATATATTAATGATCGGCTGGAAAAGAATTTCAGAAGGACTGTCTTTCAAAGTCAGTCAACTCACGGAAAACCCTCTTCTCAGCGTGGTGGCTTTGGCCGCAGACAAGTACAGGCGTAAAGAAATGAAAAATGTAAAAAATGTAAAAGGCGTATCACGGCTCACCGGCTCACTTTTGGCAAAAAAAGGAACCGCCGCACCCTCTCCTGCGTCATTATCCATGAATCAAGCCGTTTTGGATCGTTTTCCAGCACCGGAATATGATCCGGCAACACCAACGCCCGTTGGTGGGCCGGATTCTCACGATAACGATTCGTTGGAAAGTGCCATTGATTCCGTTAAAAAAATATCCACCCGTCAAAATGGCAGCCCAGCAAATAATGAATCAGGCGAAAATACAGATATTCCAAAAAAAKCTGTTTCYGMTGACAKYGYYCYKGAYMRSGSAMMMRMRAMYMRRSSMAARMMGYMWGKTSRWAMGWMAMRWWTTGYYMKSRCRYYASRWAWGSAGYCAGRAAASCRSCYWARAWWRCGGATATTATCCGCCCATACACGAAAAAGTTGTCAAGTCATTCTCAGTGAGGCTTTGGATCTATACTTTATGGAAAATGAAGAGCAGGTCTACTTTAAAGAAATCGCTTCCCAAAATTGATAAATTTCGAATGATGCGAAATTTTAAAGAAATGGAGCATAAGATGATGCAGAAAAAAAAGAGTTTTAAAATGAAACAATTTGGTCCGGATTTTAGCYGCGCGTATGGCGCAAATTTGCGCAAARCYTTGGCKACYGCMGCCATACCGCTTTTGCTTGYCGCCTGTTCTGGTGGTTCAGATTACCAAGCAACAAATTATGACAATATAGATAGAGGTGAGCAAGCCGCCACCATGACAAGATCTTCTGCTGCGGACAGCAGTTTTGTGGCGTTGGCCAATGAAATGGCTGCAGACGGGGATCATAATGCGGCAATTCCCCTATACCGCCGGGCCATAAAATATCACCCCTTCTCTTCAGAGCCCTTGATTGGCCTTGGCGATAGCTTACGGGCCATTGGTCAATATCAACAGGCTGAAGAAGTATATCGATCCGCATTGTCGCGCAATGAACAAAATGTGCGTGCCTTAACAGGGCTTGGCAAAACATATATTGCGTTAAACCGGCCAACGATGGCGGTGCCAATGCTTCAGGATGCCGTGTCGTTAAATTCGAGGAATATCGAATCTGTCACAAGTCTGGCTTTGGCGCTTGAGATGCAGGGCAGTCCCCGAGCGGCGATGACGGTCTATAGAGACGGCCTTGATATGGTGCCGGATAATCTGAAACTTTTGAATAATTATGGTTTATCCTTATCGCTGCAATCTCGTCATGATGAGGCGATTGATGTCCTGAAACAGGCGGCGCAACATCGGGACGCAGGGGCAACGCACAGACAAAACCTTGCCATGGCCTATGCCCTCTCAGGCAATGAAATGATGTCATCCCGGTTGTTGTCTATTGATAATGGCCCGGATTTAACCAACGAAAGCCTCGGCTATTTCCGTATTTTGGCGAGCCTAACATCAGATGATCGATTTGATGCGGTTGTTCGGCAATCGGCAAGCTCAAAAACCGATACATCCGAGACGGCAAATGAAGTTTTTGCCCGGGATGATCGCACTAAAAATATTACGGTTGCCCGTTTGGTGGAAGTGCCGCCAGAGCCTATGGCGGTCATTGAACCAGAGCCTGTTGTTGTACCGGAACCCGTAGAAGAGAATGTACCGCCATTACTTGGGCCGCAAGGTTGGGCCTTGCAAATTGCCGCCTATCGCAAGAAGTCAGAGCTTATGCCGGGTTGGGAAAAACTGAAAAAGAAATATGCGGACATCATCGGTGATCTTGAGCCACGCCGTTCTGAAATTGATCTTGGCACCGCCAAATTCGAAGGCGGGCCCAGCGGATTCTATTATCGCTTGAATGCGGGGCCGTTAACCAGTTTGGAAGAAGCGCAAAATGCCTGTAAAGAAATCAGACTGCAAGGCACGGATTGCTGGGTTCGCATTCCAGAAGCGGCCGAAGGCAGCGTAGCGGAAGAAGATACTGAAAAAGCTGAAAAATTCCGCCAGAAAGTATATTCCGATAAAGAAACAGAAGAGAAAATAGACGTGCCTGAGGAAAATTCTGAAGCAACCCCTTTTAACGGCGTTTAATATTATATTTTTCAGGAATGCTTAAAGGGCTGATCCAGCATATCTGGATCAGCCCTTTAAGATTTGATTTTGTTTGTGCTTAAGCCGCGTGACTTGCTTGGGATAATGAGGTCARAATGGCATAAATGGCATCGCCGCCCTCTGACCCGCGCAATTTTTCACAGATGGCCTTGTCCCGCAATGTTCGGGACACCTTTGCCAAGGCCTTGAGGTGATCTGCCCCGGCCGTTTCTGGCACAAGAAGCAAAAAAATAAGGTCAACCGGCTGATCATCCAGAGAGTCAAAGTCTATGGGATGCTCAAGGCGGGCAAATATACCATAGGGTCGATCCAGATTGGGAAATTTTCCATGAGGTATGGCAACGCCGTGCCCCACGCCCGTGGTGCCAAGTCTTTCTCTTTCCAGCAGTACATCAAGAATATCATGATGTGTTATGGGAATGATCTTTTCCGCATAAGCCGCCAATTCCTGTAAAGCCTGCTTTTTACTTGAAGCCTTAAGGTCTGGTACAATAGAGTTCAGGTTTATAAGGTCTGTAATTTCCATACGGACAATTTTCTGTTGTTAATCCAATTGGTTTATTTATGGTCTATCTTTGGGTCTATCCAGCCAATATTTCCATCAGTACGGCGATAAACCACATTTAACCCGCCATGTCCACTGTTACGGAACATCAAGGTCTGTAATTCACCCAAATCCAGCCGCATAACGGCATCGCTCACGGATACTTCAGGTATATCAAGCTGCATTTCCGCGATGATGGCCGGTTGAAGGCTGTCATCAGGTTCGTTGGCGGCCTCTTGTTCAGCTTCAAATACATTATATTGTGCTGGTACGCCCATCGWGTCATTTGGACGGTCTTTATGGKGATTGGTAAGCCGTCTTTTATACCGGCGCAATCTTTTTTCCATTTTCTCAGCAGCAGAGTCAAATGCGGCATAGACGTCTTTTTCTTCGGCATGGCTTTGCAAATATACCCCATGGCCCAAATGCACATGACAATCAGCACGGTGCAAATGAGCGTTCTTGGACATTGTTACGGTGCCTTCGATTGAATCAATTGTATTCTCAAAATATTTATCAACAATTC
Organism: Alphaproteobacteria bacterium; assembly: GCA_002402225.1. Taxonomy (GTDB): domain Bacteria; phylum Pseudomonadota; class Alphaproteobacteria; order Sphingomonadales; family Emcibacteraceae; genus Paremcibacter. The sequence goes on along the minus strand of NVVM01000003.1, from coordinate 16,577 downwards.
CGTCGATATGGTCTTCGACATATGACCTTAAACTGTCACCAATATCCATTTGTTTGCCAGTAACGATAATATTCATTTTTAATTCAACCATTCTCAGATAACTTATTTAATAAATGAGCCCGTACAATGTTTCATAGATATAATTCTATTGAATATTGTACAAGGCCGGGGAAGTTAGTGTTTGGCTTTACCTTTGTCAAGCTCTCCAAAACTTCCGCTGTCATCAGTGGTAAAGAATATAAAATTCAATACCGCCAATTTTACTGCTTTCCACAGAAAACGCTATCTGAAATTTTTCTGTGTGATGTCTTGTTAGAAAGCAGAATTTTTATTTCTCCGCCGTTGTATGGAAGAGGGAATATTTAAAGATTCTCTATATTTTGCGATGGTTCTCCTTGCAATATCAATACCTTTTGCCCTTAATATGCTGACCAGCTTGTCATCGGACAGAATTTTTTTGGGCTCTTCGGCATCTATCAATGCCTGAATAGTATGTTTGACAGATTCCGATGAGTGGCTTTCTTCATTTCCCACGGCGGAAATGCCTGTGGTGAAGAAATATTTCATTTCAAAAATGCCCCGATTGGTYGCGATGAATTTATTGGATGTTACGCGACTCACCGTGCTTTCATGCATTTCGATCGCATCGGCGATTGTTTTTAAATTTAAGGGCCGGAGATATTTAACCCCCTTTTCGAAAAAGGCGTCTTGATGTTTGACCAGTTCCGAGGAGACTTTCAAAATGGTTCTGGCCCGTTGATCCAATGCCTTAACCAACCAATTGGCAGAGGCGGTACATTCGGCCAGATATTCTTTTTCCTCTTTACTATTGGTATGGGTTTTTATTTCTGCGAGGTAATGATTGTTGAATAGTACCTTTGGCAAGGTCGCACTATTCAGTTCTACAATCCAGTTGCCTTTGGGGTTTTTGCGGATAAAAACATCGGGAATGACCGTTTGAGAGATGGCGACGTTGAAGGCCTGACCGGGCCTTGGGTTTAAGGCCTGTATTTCTTCAATCATATCTTTGAGGTCTTCGGTATCAATCTGGCATAACCGCATTAATATGCTGTAGTCCCGCTTGGCGAGATGTTCCAGATTATCAAGAAGAGTCTCCATGGCGGGATCAAGCCTGTCATTATTCCTTTGTTGAATTTTGAGGCATTCGCTCAAACTACGGGCGAAGACACCTACGGGCTCCATCGTTTGGGCAATTTTGACAATACGGTCAATTTCTTCAATATCGCTCCCAAAACGCTCGGCGATTAATGCGCTGCTCTCGGTTAAATATCCGGCATCATCCAACATCCCGATCAGGAACCGGATGACAATCTTGTCATTTTCAGCCTCTGATATCATGTTAAGTTGGCCCAGCAAGTGATTGCTTAAAGAGATATTTTCTGATAGCCGAAGATCCATGGCAAAGTCTGTGTCTTCAAAGCTTCCGCCGCCGCCAATCATGGATTTTGAACTTAGGCCCAGATCATTGTTGGACAGGGCACCGGGAGGGGAATCATTGGGGCAGTCATTGGTGAATTCATTGTCAAAATTTGTATCCAGCGCAGATTCGGTATTTTGATTCTCGCCGCCGGGATTGTTCAAATAATCATCCGCTGTTGCTGTTGGTTGGGCATCACTATTTTCGCTGCCCGTCTCTTGGTCGGGTAACGGCTCATTTTCAGCAGGTTTTTCCGATAGATCCGAATTTTCCCCATGTTCCAAAAGAGGGTTYTTTTCAATTTCTTSCGTGACAAAATCGACAAGGTCAATATTGGAATATTGCAGCAGTTTTATAGCCTGCTGCAACTGGGGGGTCATGACCAGCGATTGCGATARTTTTAATTCAATKCKTGGCGAAAGTGCCATATTTTYYTWWCCCSSYNTTATAAGCTAAAGCTGTCCCCTAAGTATACACGACGMACGTCTTTGTTGGCGACTATTTCTTCTGGCGTTCCGGACATCAACACTTGTCCATCGTGAATAATGTATGCTCTGTCAATAATATCAAGGGTTTCCCGCACATTATGGTCGGTTATTAAAACCCCGATCCCCCGGTCTTTAAGATGGGAAACCAGCGTGCGAATATCCGAAATCGCAATGGGATCGATTCCCGCGAAAGGCTCATCCAGTAAAATGAAGCTTGGCTTTGTGGCCAGCGCGCGCGCGATTTCCACCCGCCGGCGCTCCCCGCCCGATAGGGCGAGCGCAGAGGCATGCCGAATATGGGTGATGGAAAACTCATTTAGGAGGCTTTCCAGAGATTCCTCCCTGGCCTTTCGGTTTGGCTCACAGATTTCCAGGACAGCCCAGATATTCTCTTCTACGGTCATACCCCGGAAAATGGAGGCCTCTTGCGGCAAATACCCAATGCCAAGCCTTGCGCGGCGATACATGGGCAGCCGTGTGATGTCATGGCCGTCCAGCAAAATGCGTCCGGCATCTGGTTCAATCAATCCAATCATGGAATAAAAAGAGGTCGTTTTGCCCGCGCCATTTGGGCCCAATAATCCGACGACCTCCCCCCGCTTGACTTGTAAACTAACGCCTTTTAATACGGGACGCTTGTTGAACTTTTTTTCCACGGCATCAATAACCAGCCCATGGCTTAAYTGTGGGGCYGTGAGGGTGGCGTCGTCCTGCAATGGTGATATTTGATTTTGGTTCATATCTTCTTTTTATCGTATAAATGTTAATAGACTACTGATATCTCTTATTAATATTATAAGTAATGATGCGGGAAATATTATTTTTCTACCTTGATCCTAATCATCTTTTTTTTCTTTTTTGGCATCAGGCAAGATGAATTGCCCTTTTACGCGGCCATTATTTGCGGGGCTGCCTTCGATGGTTATCAACCCCGTGTCCAAATTATAGACCAGACGTGTACCGTTAATTTCTCCGTCGTCTCTTTTTAATATTACCTTTCCGCCCAATGTTATGATTCTATCGGCAAAGTCATAGATGCCCCATGTGGCGGTTATGGTCTCGGTTTTGGTGGTTAAGGTTACGGCTCCCGAGGCATCAATGCGGGAAATAGAAGGTTTTTCATTGGCAGAATTCTGATAAAAAACCGTAACGCGGTCAGAATTCAGTGTCAGCTCTTTTTGGCGGATGACCACGTTACCGACAAATATCACAATATCTTTACGTAAGTTTGCCTCCAGCTCGTCCGCGCTGATATCGACATCTTTACTTATATTGACGGGTGCATTCGTATCAAACTCTGTTTTCGCGCCTGCTTGAATCTGGGTCTGAACTTGGGCTTGAATCTGGGCAGCGGCGTTCGGGAGCATCAGGCTGTTGGCGAAGAGTGCCGTGGATAAAAGTCCAGCTGATAAAAATCTGATGGCCCTTTTCCGTAAAAGTTGTTTTTTGATAATCAATTTACTGTTCCATTAAATTCTGTTGTCATTTATCATGATTGAGTTTTGGCAATTCCATGGGCTGTTCAGGGTTATAATACATTTTTACATTACCTTTAAGGCGAATAATCTCCTGATTKACATCCACATGAAACTTGTCGGCGCGCAATGTTCCAAAAGGCGTTGATCCTGTCATACCGTTATTTCCCGTGGCAACTTTTTCATTGATCAAAAACAATGTATGGTCAGTGATCAGGTGAAAGTTATTTTCAGTCGTAATTTCTACGGTGCCATTTAAGGTGATTTCTTGTACATCGGCATCAAACATACCATTGGTCGCGCTTATTTTAATGCCTGTTCCGTCGCTCATTTTCAGATCCGCGAGCAGATTTTTCAGATAGTAATCTTTATCATCGTTATTTTTTCGAAAGGCGGTTTCTGCCGAAATATTGACCGGATTATTATGTTTGTCTATACCCACATAGCGTGGTTTGATTAATTTTGCATTTTCGTCGCGTTTGTCCAGCCGGTCAATGGCCAAGGTAAAACTACCCTCTTTGCTATTGATAAAGGGCCATAAAACCAAGGCTATAAGGGCAACCACCGTTAAAGCCGGCACAATTTTCTTCAACAGGCGAGTCCTGTCGATCTCGTGCTGCATCTGCTCAAAGCTTGTTGTTTTGTCCGAGTGTAAATTATTCAGTTTTTCGATTTTATAAACTCTTTAATTTTAAGTATTCTGTTGAAAATCACAGAAAATCCTAATGTGTATGATTCCTATTTATCATATTGCCCATATTCTGGCTCAACAGTATGGCCAAACCAAGAAACTGCACAAGCCTCAATATAAAAAGCCCCCGTATAAATGTAGTCTTATAACCGTGTTTGTTCAAGTCTATTGGATGGAGTGCTGCTTTACCGATGGGCGAAAATATCCTGTTCATCCCAGCCCATCAGATCCAGTGTTGTCCGGGTCGGTAAAAAATCAAAACAGGATTTGGCCAATTCTGTCCGGCCAGAACGGTTCAGCATGACATTCAGCCGATTGACCAGTTTATGCAGGTAAAGCACGTCTGATGCGGCATATTCGAGCTGGTCTTGGGATAATTCATCAGCGCCCCAATCCGAGCTCTGTTGTTTTTTGGACATATCGACACCAATCAGCTCCTGACATAAATCCTTTAACCCATGACGATCCGTATAGGTTCGCACGAGGCGGGAGGCGATTTTGGTGCAGAATACCGGACGAACTTTAGCCGCCAGATAATGRTCKAWRRCSGCMAGATCRAAACGSGCAAAATGAWAAAKYTTGASSMGGTYRYGATCKKCCARMASMGCCYKYAARTTKGGMGCKKYRKWKTSGCYWTSCGSRMYMWRRMSRMRAWSASMSYWGCCGTCGCCGCCGGACAGCTGAACGAGGCATAGGCGATCCCGGAGTGGATTAAGGCCCATGGTTTCCGTATCAATGGCAACAGAACCAGAGAATTTGATATTATCTGGCAAATCGCCGCGATGAAGTTCAATTGACATGGATATTCCTTAATGTAATTTAAGACTTAACTATATTTCTTAAATTATATCGTCAAGTGAACGTCACAGGCAATGATTATTCTGTGAACAGGGGAAAATAGGTTCAGTATGATTTGCCCTGCTGCGGTAAATACTTTGAAGGTCAATCAGAAACCCTTTACCAGCGTGAGGCCAAATACAGTTGCGGTCTGACCATCAATACGATCAAGATTTAGTGTGGGCGCAAGGCCAACCCCGCCGACATGGAAGTCATATGCGGCCCCCAAGCGCCAGATATCCTTAGTTTTAGAGCCCTGATAATGGACTTTTTCTTTGCCATAACCTACCGAAATTCTTAGTTCTTTCCAGGGATGCAGATGAAGTTCCCCCATATAGATGCTGACGCCATCACCGCCATGGGCATTGGGACTATGCTCATAAATGACGCCGACTCCAATCAGGTTCGTAAGGCGGCGTTCATATTCGATGCCAAAAGTGGCATCTGTATTGCCATCAATACTTGTGAAGCCGCCAAAGACACCAATGATATTTTTCTTGATTTCGGAATGACCATCATCGGAGGCTGTTGCGGGGGCTGTGCTTAGGGCGAGCATGGCGGCGACGGAGAGCGACATAATAATTTTTTTTGACTCAAACATAAAAATTCCTTTTGTCTAATGATTTGTCATCATCAGCCTATATCGCGATCTCCTAATATATGGTAAATTTTTGAATCATTGTTTGTTATGATGGCCCCTGCCATAAGATAGAGCCAAAGGCATGGCAGTCGGGGCAGTTGGCGACATAGTTTTTCTGTTTTGTGCCGCAGGCGCCGCAGTGCCATGCGGGGTTCGGCGCGGCTTCAGCCGCGCTGGCCATGTGACCCTCGGCGGCTTGTTGGTCGTTTTTTTGCAGTATTTCCAGCCGGCTCAGCAGATGATATGTTTCATGGGTTGCCATATTTCCCGCCAGGACTTTCTCTAAAGCCTGTTTGGCCTCCCCCCAATGGGCGGTATCAAGGCTAACCTTTGCCAATAAATGCAAACTATGAAGGGCATTGTCATTAAGGGCCGCGAATTTTTGTATCCGGCGAAATTTTTCGCTCGGACTTTCCATGGGCTCTAAATCCAGAAAAAACTGGCCCAAGTCGGGATGAGGGCAGATTTTCCANGTGGCTTCAATAATTTTTCGCGCCTTTGATTTTTCGCTCTGCGCCTGATAGAGCCGCGCCAACAACAGGGCGGCGGGGGCGAAAGACGGGGTATTTTTTAAGGCTTGAAGGGCAAGGTCACAGGCATCCTTCTTTTGTCCGGAAAGGTCAGCTTCCAGCGCCTGACAATAATATATGACGCCGCTAAGATGTTTTTGGGTTTCGGTGTCTATCGCTTTGCTTTTACCCAGCCCTGATAATTCTTGTTTGGCCTCGGCCCAGTGATGTGTTTGTGCGGATATGTCAAATATCTTACGGCTAATCCATATATTTTCGGGCCGCAATTTGCGCATTTCCTGTAAAATAGCCAATGAATCCTGCGGCGACGATTTTTTATCAAAGCGGAATTTAAGGGCGCTTAATTTACTATTGGGGCTTTCTTCAAGCAGCCTCAGATAGTCTTCCTGGGCCTTACCCGTAGTTACGCGCAGCAACAGGCGCAGCGGGCCATTGTCCATGGGCAAAAGACTGCGGGCTTTTTTACCATGTTTGAGCGCAGCAGCCTTGTCCTGCACAGCAAGAGCAGCCCAGCCAAGATCTAATTCTGCCAATCCTTTCTGGCGGCGGCTTTCCATTCTTTTGGGGCTTTTTAACGGATTGTCCGTTCTGAACCAGCGATAAAGCTTGAATAGATACCAGCATAAAACCGTATATAGAAAAATGAGCAGGCCAAAAATTGCCGCGCTCATACGAATCTCACGGCCCTGCCAATTAAGCAACAGRSTTCCCGGATTATCGGCAAGCCATMCCGCGCCAAGAGCCAGAAATATTGCCAGAGTAATATAGAGCGCAAGCCGGATCATAGTGGCACCTCTGTCTTGGGCGATACCGTTTCAGGGTCAAGATAATAGGCGGCGGCAAGGCTTTCAATCTGGTCCAATTCCGTTTCAGCCCGCAGATAAATTTCTGCCTGCATGACCCAAACATCAAGTGTGTCCTGAATATTATCCGGAAGCCTGCTCAGCAGCGCGAGACTTTCTTTCAGATCAAACCGGGCAAGCATTTTCTGCGCGCCTGCGATGACGCCGTCAAGGCTTTCTACGTCAAAATATCCTGTTCCCAAATTTTCTGTGTTAAAATCTTCGGGGATAGGGTTGGTCTTTCGTACCATAATCAGGTTCTTGCCATTGTTATAGGCCCTTTTCCACCAAGGGTCATCCGCCTGACGTGAGGCGGAACGGATCAGCGCGGGGATCAGATTGTCAAATTGATCTCTGATTTTATCTTTGGTGACAACACCATTTTTATGTTGGCTAAGCCAACTAAGGGCATCATTAAGCTTGCTGTTATGGGCAAAACTGCCGCGCGCCATCATGGATGACAGGGCCGCTATTTCCGGGCCGAAGGCCTGACCGGATGTGACCTTTCGCCGAAGCTCCCCAATACGAAAGGCCAGCAATGCCCCGCTATTGTCCCGGTTCGCATAGGCTTCAACCGTACCGAGGCGGCGGCTTATCTGATCTAAAATTTCCGCTTGTGATTTTGTGGTTTCAGAAAGCTGCCGGCGTTCCTGCCGGGCATCCTGCGCATCAGACAATCCCTTGCTTAGGGGCACAAAGGATGCTTCCAATTGGCTCATTCGGTTCAAAAGCATATCAATTCTGGCTGATTGAGACAGATCGGTTTTTTTGTTTTCGGCCAATCGTTGCGCTTGCTCTAATGTATCCAGCCGCGCCATGAGAATAGAACCTGCTTCAGTGTCCGGGGTTGTCATTTCTCCAAACCGGTTATTCAGGTTATTATCGGCCGCTTGAAGGTCTTGGATCTCGTTATTCTGTTGCGCGAGCTGGCGTTCCAAAATGGTCACCCTATTCCCTAACAGGCGGACTTCTGGGTTGTTGGTGCCAGTATTATCCATCTGTTGGGCCCAATTGGCAACGAAGGGCAGCCTTTCTTTAAGGACGGGCAGGAAATATATTCCCGCGCCGGTGCCAATCAGGAAAACCAACAGGACGAGCAATATCCGCAATGACCAATTTTGTCCGTTTATATTTTTAGGTTTTTCTTGTTGTCTTTTTGGCTTAGGCTCAGCTTTAGCTTCAGACAGTTTCTGWCTTTCTTTCCGTTCGGTCATTGCCGATTTTCCTCTAACTTTACGCCAACCAAGTTAAACAGGCTTGATTGATTTGGATGTTTCGCGGTTAATATTTTTTGCCAGGAATATGAGCTTATCATATCAGATACGGCTGAACTAAGGCAAATTGCGGTAATTTCTGTTAAATGATTTTCCATATGGGACAGGCGAATGAGGTCCATAAATATTTTTGCGCTGCGCGGGGAATAAAAGGGGATATGGCTGATCTGGCCCGATGTTATCAGCTTTCGTGCGGCGGCGGTCATGGCGGTTGACTTTTCCGCCTTATAAAGCGGCGCGCGGATAAGCTGGAAACCTGCCGCGCTCAGTCTTCCCGACAAGTCCCCGGCGATATCTTGGCCCGAGATATGTAATATTGGGCCAGACATCATATTAAGGCTGCGGGTCATAAGCTCTGCTAATTCTACAACATTTCCGCCGGCGGTATATATGGATTGAAAACCCGCCTCCTCTGCCTCGCCTGCGGTGGCCTCCCCCACGGCAAAGCAGGGAATGTCACGGTTCTGATATATACGAACAAAAGCCCTGACCCCATTTGCACTGGTGAAAGCGAGGGCCTGAAAGTTTGCTAAATCAATTTCATCCTGAGGGAGAAAATCAATCTGAAGCAACGGTTCAGCCTGCACCCCATGGCCAAGGGCTAACAGCTTCCGGGCTAAATTCCGAGAATCTTCTTCTGGCCGGGTGAGCAGAAAATGCWTTGATAATCCTCTATGCCTCTAATCCAATGTTAAGTTTTTTGAAAAAATCCGCACCGGCATTCTTTTTTAACATTTCGCCAACGGTGATGCCCAATTCTTCCGGGTCTGTTCCCGAGCTTTCAAAAGAATGACTTTCACTCCCGTCTGGCAAGGAAATAAATCCCTTCAGAATTAACAAACCGTCCTTTATGGTGGCTAATCCCGCGATTGGTGTGCGGCAGGAGCCGTCCAGAATTTTCAGCATGGCCCGTTCCGCCCTCACGCAGACTTCAGTGTCATGATGGTTCAGGGGGCGCAGAAGCGCTCTCGCCTGATCATTGCTGCGGGCAATTTCAATACAAATGGCCCCCTGCGCGACAGCCGGCAGAAATTCGTCAATCTCAATGGGGTGAATACGGTCATCTTTCAGGCCGAGCCGGTTTAATCCGGCCATGGCAAGATAGGTGGCATCCACGATATTTTCATCCAGCTTTTTCAGGCGGGATTGCACATTGCCGCGAAAGGTGGAGACCGTGACATCAGATCGCAGGGCGAGCGTCTGAGCTTGCCGCCGAAGGGACGCTGTGCCGATATGCGCGCCTGCGGGCAAATCTTTCAACGCCGCTGCTTTGGCAGAAATAAAGGCATCCCGCACATCTTCTCTTTCAAGGTAACAGGCGATCTCAAGCCCTTCCGGCAGGCTGGTGGGCATATCTTTCAAGGAATGCACCGCAATATCAATGCGGCCCTTGATCAAGGCCGCCTCGATTTCTTCTGTGAATAACCCCTTGCCGCCGATTTCAGATAAGGCGCGGTCAAGAATTCTGTCCCCCTGTGTTGACATGACGATAATTTCGATCGCACGATCCGTTAAATTCTTATGGGCGCGGCACAGGCGATCTTTCACTTCATGGGCCTGTGCCAACGCCAAAGGGCTGGCTCTTGTCCCGATACGAACTGCGATATCATTTTTTTTTGTGTCTTGCACGGGTAATAAGCCTTATACAATAGGTTTTACAAACATGAATCTTTGTAGAATATATTTAACGGCGATGCCATAAATAACAACCTCAAATGTAAAATGATGCGTGACATGGGTAAAAATATTAAAGTTTTGGGACTAGAAAGCAGTTGTGATGAAACGGCGGCGGCGGTGGTTAATGGGGCGGGCGAGATATTATCCAATGTCATATTATCCCAGTTTGAAGAGCATAAAGCCTACGGCGGCGTTGTGCCGGAAATCGCGGCGCGGGCGCATATTGACCATATGGACAGGCTGATTATTCAAGCTCTGGAGGAAGCCAATTGCGGCTTTGATGATTTGTCCGCTGTGGCCGCCACATCTGGCCCGGGCCTGATCGGGGGGGTCATGATTGGCATGATGACGGGCAAAGCCATTGCGGCGGCAAAAAATATTCCGTTCATCGGGGTCAATCATTTAGAAGGCCATGCGTTAACGGTCAGAATGACGGACAGGGCGGCCTTTCCGTATCTATTGCTCCTTGTATCCGGCGGCCATTGTCAGATTTTGGCGGTAAAGGGGGTCGGCGATTATCAACGGCTGGGCACCACCATTGATGATGCGGCGGGCGAGGCCTTTGATAAAWCGGCMAARYTKTTGGGSCTGGGCTATCCCGGCGGGCCGGCGGTGGAGGCCGCGGCAAAGCGGGGCCTTGACACGCGTTTTAAATTGCCCCGGCCTCTGAAGGGCAAGCCGGGGTGCAATTTTTCTTTTTCCGGTCTGAAAACGGCGGTTCGGCGTGAGGTGGAAAAATTGGGCGGGGATATAAATCAGCAGGATATATATGATCTGGCCGCAAGTTTTCAAAAGGCGATATGTGACAGTATTCTGGATCGCATGGGCCGGGCGATGGATTTATATCTTGAACAATATCCGGCGCATCACCATATGCTTGTGGTGGCGGGCGGTGTGGCCGCTAATATGGCCTTAAAAAGTAATTTAAAACAACTTTGTGACCATAAAAAATTCACAATGCTCGTACCGCCCCCGAACTTATGTACGGACAATGGAGCGATGATCGCCTGGGCCGGTGTGGAAAGATTGCGCCTAGGACTGTGTGATGGATTGGATTTGGCGGCCCGCGCGCGCTGGCCGCTTGATCCGGACGCGCCGCCGGCTGCCGGGGCTGGCGTGAAAGCATGAAAATAGACAATAGGAATTTAAAGGGCTGTTATGGTGGTTTATAAAAAAGTATCGGTGATTGGCGGCGGCGCTTGGGGCACGGCTTTGGCGACAATGGCGGCCCGCGCGGGACGGGATGTATTGATTTGGGCGCGGGAGGATGACGTCGTGACGTCAATCAACGAAACCCATGAAAATAAAGACTTTTTACCGGAAGTTTCTTTGCCTGAATCTCTCAGGGCGACGGGAGATATAAGCGAGGCGGCGGAGGCAGATATTATTTTATTGGTGGTGCCGGCGCAATTTGTTCGATCCATTGGCCTTGAACTGAAGCCATATCTTAAGGGCAGCATCCCCCTTGTTCTCTGTGCAAAAGGCATTGAGCAATCCTCAGGCAAACTGATGAATGATGTGATATCCGAAATTCTGCCCAAAAGTCCGCTTGTTGTGCTGTCCGGCCCGACATTTGCACGTGAGGTGGCTCAAGGATTGCCCTCGGCTGTCACCATTGCCTCGAAATATCAGCAGATTGCCCAAAATATTGCTGAAACGTTGGGTCAGCCAACTTTCCGGCCTTATTTGTCGAGCGATGTTGTGGGTGCCGAAGTGGGCGGGGCTGTTAAAAATGTTCTGGCGGTGGCTTGTGGGATTGTCGCGGGTCTTGACCTTGGCGAAAATGCGCGCGCGGCCCTGATCACGCGCGGGTTGGTTGAAATGGTTCGTTTTGGCGAAATATTTGGCGCAAAGCGGGAGACGATGATGGGGCTATGTGGTCTTGGGGATTTGATTTTGACCTGTTCCTCCGCCCAGTCTCGAAATATGTCTCTTGGTATGGCATTGGGACAGGGAAAAACTGTTGAAGATATTATGTCGGGCCGTAAAACGGTTGCCGAAGGCTATCATACAGCGGGTATTCTGGCAGAGATTGCCGCGCGGGAGAATATTGAAATGCCCATTGCGGGGGCCGTGAATGAAATTCTTCACAAGGGGGGCGATGTGAAAAAAATTGTTCAGGATCTTATGAATCGTCCCTATGTCAGTGAACTTTAAGGAGATCAGATGTATTTTATTATTTTGGCCGAAGACAAGCCGGAAAGTCTTGAATTGCGTATGAACAACCGCCCGGCGCATCTGGATTATGCGCAGGAACAAGCCTGCGTTACCTTGGCCGGGCCGCTGTTGACAGAAGGCGACGATCCAAAGCCCCGGGGCAGTATGCTGATCATTGATGTGGCCGACCGGGCCGCTGCCGAAAAATTTGCTGCAAATGACCCTTATGCCAAGGCGGGGCTTTTTGCGAAGGTTGATATTATCAACTGGACGCCGGCTTTTGGCCCATGGAAGCCATAAGAAAGATGAAAGCCAGCGATAYTCCGGGGGGACCAAAAAACGGCGAAATGCTTTGCCGCCTTTTGGATATTGAAGACGGCAAGGCAAAAGAATTTTCCTATGGCCTCGGGGATGACTTGCGGGATATTTTTATTCAGCGCATGGGGGACAAGGTATATGCTTATGAAAATACTTGTCCTCAYGCTTTYATYCCCYTGAATATGACGGYGGGTGASTTYACYGAAAAAACCGGCCAATATTTTATCTGTCAAAATCACGGGGCGCTGTTTGATATTCAAACCGGAAAATGCCTCGCGGGGCCTTGCAATGGACAATCATTGACATCAATCGATGTTGACTTAAAGGACGGGAATATCATTGCCCGTTAAAGGATGGCTATGACAACAGTAGAGACGGCACGATTTATWTTAMGGCCTTTTGMGGCRSRGGAYATTGATTTTCTGGAAGAGTTGCATAGTGATCCGCTGGTCATGCGCTATATTCTGGGCCGGACCCGCAGCCATGAGGAGAATATCGCCTATCTGAACCGTCTTATAGAATGGCAGGCAGACCATGGAATCGGTCAACGTTTGGTGATCCGAAAGGAAGATAATCAACCTGTAGGCCGATGTGGCATGAGTTTTTTTTACGGGGCGCAGGTGGACGGCATCCTGTCCTATCAACTGAGCCCCGAGGCGTTTGACGGGAATGGCGAGATTACCAGAGTGATAGAACTTGGCTATAGTTTTTTGAGGTCCGAATGGGGCAAGGGCTATGCCAGTGAGGCAGCGTCCGCCATGCGCAAGCATGGTTTGGAAGTTCAGAAATTCCCCGAGCTTCATTCGGTCATTATCAAGGAAAATAAGGGATCGGTGGCGGTTGCTGAAAAGATTGGCGCGAAATGCCTGACCGAATGTCTGTGTTTGGGCAGCCCCGCATGGGACTATCTGTCGCAATTGCCCTATGATAAACCAGATAATATAGAGGAAGTGACATGATTGATTTATATACGGCGGCGACCCCGAACGGCCATAAAATTTCTGTTGCCCTTGAGGAAATGGGCCTTGATTATACCCTGCACCCTATAGATTTATCCGGCGGGGAACAGAAAACTCCTGAGTTTCTGGCCCTCAATCCCAACGGGCGGATTCCGGCGATCGTTGACAGAGATGTGGCCGGAGATGTGGAAAGAGATAATGATGATCTGGTTATTTTTGAATCCGGGGCTATTTTGATCTATCTGGCCGAAAAAACCGGTATGCTCATGCCGACTGATATCAGGGGCCGCATGGATGTTATGCAATGGCTCATGTTTCAGATGGGCGGCGTTGGCCCCATGCAGGGGCAGGCCCATGTGTTTTTCCGTTATTTTCCGGAAAAGATACAAGCTGTGATCGACCGTTATCAAAATGAAACGAAGCGGCTTTATACGGTTCTGGACAGACAACTTAAACATAAAGACTATCTGGCCGGAGCTGGCCGAGGCGCATATTCCATTGCGGATATTGCCAATTGGACATGGGTCAGGTCATATGACTGGGCCGGGGTAGCCATCGATGATCTGCCCCATTTAAAGGCCTGGTTGGGTCGGATTGCCGCGCGCCCCGCCGCAGAAAAGGGCATAAATACGCCCGCGCCAATTGGCGGCAAAAAAACCGCCGAGGCGGGAAAAAAAATGATCGTCACATGACGTATGATCGGGAATGACCATGTCAGAATATAGTATTTTTCAGGTTGATGCCTTCACATCGGATATATTTCGCGGTAACCCTGCTGCTGTTGTGCCTATGGCTGATTGGGGGGATGATGCGCTATTGCAAAATATCGCGCGGGAAAACAACCTGTCGGAAACGGCCTTCTTCACCCGGGTGGATGATGATGATGTCGATTTTCATTTGCGGTGGTTCACGCCTGTTTCGGAAGTTGATCTTTGCGGACATGCGACATTGGCCGCCGCACATGTCTTGTTCAAGGAACTTGACTGGTATGACGATATTTTAAAATTCAGTACGCAGCAGGCCGGCATCTTGATCGTTAAGCGGTGCGAGGATGGCCGGTTGCAGCTGGACTTTCCGGCGCGGCCCGCCGCAGAAATAGATATTTTTGAAGATTTTACCCACGCATTAGGCGCGCGGCCAGAACGGCTTTTTCTGGCCCGTGATCATATGGCGGTTTTCGCGTCCGAGGCAGACGTGGCCGCTGTTGCCCCGCATATGGAAAGACTGGCCGAAATAAATGAGGTCGGAGTCATTGTGACGGCACCTGCGGACGACCCGCACATTGATTTTGTGTCCCGCTTTTTTGCGCCGAAGCAAGGCATTCCGGAAGACCCCGTTACCGGCTCGGCCCATTGCAGTCTGATTCCCTATTGGGCTGAAAGGTTGGGCAAGACAACTTTATCGGCGCGGCAGATTTCGGCGCGGGCGGGGGATTTGCAATGTCATTATCTTGCGCCGGAGGGGCGGGTTCATATTGCGGGATATTCGGTCACCTATTTAAAAGGCACTATCTTTGTATGAAGCAGGGGTATCTTCATTCTTCCATAAATTATCATGCCAGAAAGCCCCTTGTTTTTTGAATGGCTTCTGCCAGACCAATACGTTCAATGATCACATCCTCGGGAAAGGCGTTCAGCAGGCGGCTTGGCATGGCCCCGTCGAGCATGATGAAAACGCCTTTATCTGTTGCGCTTCGGATCAGGCGGCCATAAGCCTGCTTCAGGCGCAGGCGCGTGATTAAATCGTCATAAGTTTGTTTGCCGAACCGCTCTCTTCGGGCTTTATGTAAAATGGTGGGCCGGGGCCAAGGCACGCGATCAAAAACGCAAAGCCTGAGCGATTGTCCGGGCACATCCACCCCGTCGCGAACCGCATCGGTTCCCAAAAGACAACTATTTTCTACGTCCCGGAAAATATCAATCAGGGTAGAGACATTCATCGGATCCACATGTTGGGCGAAAAGCGGGATATGCTGCTGCTCCATATGATCTGTAATGCGCTGGTGAACCCCGCGCAGGCGGCTGATTGCCGTGAAAATCCCCAGCGTCCCGCCGCTGGCGGCCATAATAAGCTCGCGGTAGGCGGCGGCCAACTGATCAAGGCTGCCTTTGTTCATGTCATTGACAATGAATATCCGGCTTTGCGCGGCATAATTAAAGGGTGATTTCAGGCTTTGCCGGCGCGGGGTATTGATCATATGGGCGCCGCCGGTTCGCACCTCTGCCGCATGCCATTCCACATCGGCATTGTCATTTTCCGTCCGGTCGCGCAAGGTGGCCGAGGTGATGACGACCCCGTGGGCGGGCTTGATCACGGTTTCGACGAACGGCAGGCTCGGGTCGACCCAGTGGCGGTACATGCCGGCATCATTCTCCCGGCCCTGATTGCGGTCGAGCTCGAACCAGTCGACGAAGGTCGCGTTCCGCTCCCCCTTCAGGCTGTTGAGCATGGGAATCCAGCCCTCGGCCAGGGTCTCGGCCCGCCGTTTCAGGGTTCTGGATACGGCGTCGAGCCGGGCGCGCATGGTACTGTCCAGGTCTGCCGCCTCTTCATCCAGTTTCTTCAATAGTCGGGTCGATAGTTTTTTCAGGGGGTGAACCAGAGCACCGAGGGCCGCCTGAAAATCCTCTGCCGCCTCCAGTAGGCCATCGATCAGATGATCTGCTGGAGTTTCCAGACTGTGATAATTATCCCGGGTATCACTGCGGGCAAACACTTGTTGCCGGGTCAGAGAGAGAAATTTTTCTGCCGGGCCAAAGGGATTGTTGTCTATGATCCGGCCATGCCAACCATCGGCTGGCAGGCAGCGGGCGGCGGTGATCACCTGTTCCAGCAGACGTCGGGCCTCGTCATCTTCTATGATCAAGTCCTCGACCCGACCTTTGAGGCCCTTGCCCCGGCGGCGACTTTCCTCGCCCCCCCTGATCCAGCGACGTAGTTCCAGGCCTTCCAGGCCGGTGATATGGGAGCAAAAGGCACTGTCGGCGGCATCAAAAAGGTGATGCCCTTCGTCAAAAACATAATGGGTGGGCAGATCGGCCTCACCGCGCCGGGTCGCCGCTTGCACCATGACCAGTGCGTGATTGGCAATCACCAGGTCGGCGACCTTGGCTTTGCGCTGGGCCTTTTCAATAAAACATTTACGGTAATGGGCACAGGCGGAAAAGACACATTCGCCGCGCCGGTCGGTTAGTTGGCTGAGCCGACTATTGCCGAAACTCTCGCCGAGCCAGGCGGGAAAATCGCCGTAT
>NVVM01000071.1 GCA_002402225.1 Alphaproteobacteria bacterium | reverse complement strand
TAAATATTTAATAGGGATCCAGTTTTGAATTTCGGGCGATCCTGCAGATGTCATGGTGAAAGTCACAGACCCGAATGCCAGTGCCGCCGGGATGAAACGACGCGGCAGATTAGCCTGTTTAAACAGGCTGAGCGCCATAGGATAGACAGAAAAGGCCACCACAAACAGGCTGACCCCGCCAYAGGTCATCACCGCACAGGCGGCAACAATGGCAAAGACCGCATGTTTCAGACCCAGCTTGCCGACAATCCAGTGGGAAATACTGTCCGCCGCCCCGCAATCCTCCATAACCTTGCCAAAAATGGCCCCCAGGATGAAGATCGGGAACCATGAAAAAATAAAACCGGAAAAGCCTTCCATATAGCTGACCACATAATCGGCCTGTCCCGGTTCCGCAAGCTGGGGAAACAGGGCAAGGCCGCTCATCAGAGCGACAAAAAGAGCTGATAATGGTCCTGCAATCATCACATTCATCCCGCGAATAGTGAGATATATGAGCAATGATAATCCACCTATCAGGCCAATCATACTTAAAGTTTCGATCATGATGTTCCTAAAAAATTCATAAATTTCAACGGGGCAGTCCAAAAACGCCCGTAATTACAGCATATAGTGGCGGATTCTGTAGAGCTTAGGCTATATAGACCATGGTCTATGGTCACATGGGCGGGGGAGCGTGCTAGGTTATGCATAATGAATGGTTTCTATGCTAATATCATTGTTAATAAAAACTTCTGGGAGAAGATTGTTGAAAAAGAACCTGTCACATAAATTATTATCCTCTATCTCACTTGGCGCTATACTGATGACGACAGGGGTTGGTCATACGACCTTTGCCGCAGAGGGTGAGGCCATGTTGGAAGAAGTTATTGTTACCGCCCGCCGCCGGTCGGAATCATTGCAGGATGTGCCTATCTCTGTTTCCGCCTTTGGTGCCAAGATGCTTGAAAATCAGGGAATTCAGGATATTGTGGAGGTGGCGAAATTCACGCCGAACCTGACCCTCGAAGTATCCCGCGGCACCAACACGACACTGACGGCTTTCATTCGTGGTATCGGGCAACAGGACCCCGTAGCCGGTTTCGAGGCCGGAGTCGGACTATATGTGGATGATGTCTATCTCAATCGCCCGCAGGCATCCGTACTTGACGTCTATGACGTAGAACGCATTGAAGTATTGCGTGGACCACAGGGAACACTTTATGGCCGGAACACCATCGGGGGCGCGATTAAATATGTCTCTAAGCGTCTGGGCGAAGAGCCTAGTTTGAAGGTCAGAGGCTCGGTCGGGAGCTACAAACAGCTTGATCTGGTTATATCAGGAAGCGCTCCTATCTCGGACAAAGTTCGGGTTGGCGGCTCGTTTGCCACACTCAACCGTGATGGTTTTGGTGAAAATCTGAACCTCGAGGGCCTTGACAACTATAATAAACAGGTATTGGCGGGGCGGGCTTCCATTGAGTTTCTACCCTCGGATGATGTCTTCATAAGAATTTCAGCTGACTATGTGAAAGATGACTCTGACCCACGCCAGGGATCCCGCCTGATCCCGAGCACATCGGGCGATCCGGTGCTGGATAATGTCTTTGACACCCGTGCAGGCCTCAACAACCCCAAGCAAAGCGTAGAAGCATTTGGGGTTTCTTCTCTGGTCGAATGGCAGGTCACAGATACCGTGATGGTTAAAAATATCATGGCCTACCGTGATGATAAATCCAGAAGCCCTATCGATTTCGACAGCCTGCCGATAGACGATCTCGATGTGCCGGTTGATTATGAGAACCAACAATTCTCGGAAGAGTTCCAGATTCTATATCAAGGCGAGAAGTTGAACGGGGTCGCCGGATTTTATTATCTTGACGCCAACGCGTTTAACGAGTTTGACGTGATCCTGGGGCCGCTAGGTGACATTATCGGTCTGCCGGGGCTCAACGCTAACACGCTTGGTGACGTAGACACCAAAACCTGGTCTGTGTTCGGTGACTTTACCTATGATGCGACCGAGCAGATCAGCCTGTCCGTCGGGGGGCGCTATACAAGCGACAAACGATCAGCACGCGTTCTCAGGCGCACCTTTATTGGCGGTACATCCGAGCGATTCGGTGGTAATGCCACCTTGATCGCGACCACATCTGACTTTGAAGGCAACGCAAAATTCACCAAATTTACACCGCGCGCATCGCTGAGCTGGAAACCCAATGATGATCATAACATCTATTTCAGCTATAGCGAAGGCTTCAAAGGCGGAGGTTTTGACCCGCGCGCCCAGACAACAGGTGCCCCTGMCATAGATGGCGACGGCGATATCGATGATGAAGATATCTTCAATTTCATGTCGTTCGAAYCTGAAACCGTCAAAACGTTTGAGTTGGGCTGGAAAGCGACCCTCTTTGACAATCGTATGGACATAAGCGTCGCCGGCTTCCTGTCCAACTATACAAATATTCAGATCCCGGGATCCGTCGGTACACCTGATGGCCTCTTTACCGGGGTCACCTCGAATGCGGGTGATGCGGATGTGAATGGYGTCGAAGTCGAAGGCCGGGCCCTTTTGGCAGCCGACATGTCCGGTAACGACGACACATTGACTGCAACGTGGGCGGTGGGTTATCTTGATGCCACGTTCAATGAGTTCATTGACGCCTTTGGTGTAGATGTGGCGGATGAGCGTGTATTCCAGAACACGCCAAAATGGACAGCCAGTGGCTCGCTGAATTACACTCGGCCATTGTCTCTGGGGTCCAGCGATGGTGCGATCTCGTTGATTACTTCCCTTGCGCACCGCAGTGCCGCCAGTCAGTTTGAAACCCCCAATCCGTTCCTTGATCAGCCCGGCTTCACACTTTGGGACGCCAGCCTCGTGTGGAATTCGGAAGATGGGAAGCTGTCTGTCGGACTACATGCCAAAAATATTACAGATAAGCGCTATATTGTCGCCGGGTATAATTTTGTCGCCATAGGGGGTGATGGCTCAACCACTCCCACGCTTGGGACAGAAGGGACGCTAACAGCATTCTACGGCAACCCACGGACGGTTACCTTTACAGCAGGGTATAAATTCTGATCCGTAAAGGATTTTATTAATTCTGAGAGAGGCGGCYTATGCCGCCTTTTCTTGTTGTTGTTAATAATGGACTTGCTTCGTAATCACTATCTACATTACCAAAACCGCCTATAACAAAGCGTTCGCTAATTGGTAGCTATACCAATTCTACAATTTAGAGAAAAACCTTTAAGTCATTGAAGGCAATGGTGCCGCTGGGAAGAATTGAACTTCCGACCTCGTCATTACCAATGACGCGCTCTACCACTGAGCTACAGCGGCCCNTNNNTNRGNNMGGAYRGRGRCSMMWYWGSGSWTTWATCCTCTGTCAGAATGGCGCGGAAGATGACATAGCTTTTAACATGGCGCAAGCCCTATTGCAGAAATATTTGCGATTCCGGAAAAATGCCCTTAAATTGTCCTAAAGGCCCTATAAGAATATTTCTATATAGACAAAATTGCCAACATTGGACCATAGGTATGAACAAAGAAGAAAAGAAAAAAAACAAGCAAGAGCGTTTGGCACAGGCCCTTCGTAATAATTTAAAGCGCCGCAAGCAACATGCCCCCTCGGCATCAAAAGAAACAGACATTTCCAAAGGTATCATTTCTGATCACAAAGAAGAATAAAATTTGCTTGCCCTCTGGACTTGTGGACATAAGCATTCTGGGTTACAAAAACATAGATAAAAACCAAGTGAAAAAAAGGACCTGAAATCATATGGCGATTATGTCAGATAAATGGATTAGAGAAAAAGCCTTGAACGAGCGCATGATTGAACCTTTTGAAGACCGTCAAAAGCGGGACGGCGTTATCTCTTATGGTTTGTCGTCTTATGGTTATGATGCCCGCGTTTCCAGTGAATTCAAGATATTCACCAATGTGGATTCAGTCACCGTTGATCCAAAAAACTTTTCTCCGGCAAGTTTTGTCGACCGCCCCGGCGATACCTGTATCATTCCGCCCAACTCCTTTGCCTTGGCCCGGACAGTAGAATATTTCCGCATTCCGGAGAATGTTCTGGTTATTTGCCTAGGAAAATCAACTTATGCCCGCTGCGGCATTATTGTTAATGTCACGCCGCTTGAGCCGGGCTGGGAAGGTCATGTGACATTGGAATTTTCCAATACTACGCCCCTGCCCGCCAAAATTTATGCCAACGAAGGCGCCTGTCAATTTCTGTTTTTTGAAGGAAACGAGCCGTGCGAGGTGCCTTATAATGCAAGGTCCGGAAAATATATGGGCCAGACCGGCGTCACCTTGCCAAAATTATAAACCGCGCAAACCATCATTAAAGAAGCCTAAAATATATGGAAAAGATTATCATTGAAGGTGGCCACAGATTACAAGGCCAACTGCCCATTAGCGGAGCCAAAAATTCTGCTCTGCCGCTTATGTGCGCGGGCCTGCTTACGCGAGGCGGCCTGACCCTTCATAACCTGCCCCATTTGGCAGATATTAAAACTCTGGCCGACCTGCTCTGTGAACTTGGCAGCGCGATCAGCTATAGCGAGGAAGGCTGGGATATCGGCAGCGGCCAAACCGCGAATATCGTCACAGATACCATCACCAGCACCACGGCCCCCTATGAGATGGTGCGTAAAATGCGCGCCTCGATTTTAGTGCTTGGCCCTCTGCTCGCCCGGGAAGGCGAAGCGATAGTCTCCCTGCCCGGCGGATGTGCCATTGGTAATCGTCCCATTGATTTACATTTAAAAGCCTTTGAAGATATTGGTGCCGWCGTTGAACTTAAGGACGGCTATGTGCGGGCCAGCGGTAAACTTACCGGCGGCATTGTTCATTTTCCAACGGTTTCTGTGGGGGCAACAGAGAATATTCTGATGGCCGCCTGCCTTGCGGATGGCACGACGGTTATCGAGAATGCGGCGCAGGAGCCTGAAATTTCTGACCTTGCCCATTGCCTGCTGGCCATGGGCGCAAAAATTTCAGGTATTGGCTCATCCCGTCTGGAAGTCATCGGCGTTCCAGAGCTTCACGCCGCAGAATATACCGTTATGCCAGACAGAATCGAAGCCGGAAGCTATGCGATCGCCGCCGCGATGACCGGCGGGGAGCTGGAACTTATCGGCCAAGACCTGCCTTTGGTCATGACAGGGACTCTTGGAATTCTCGAACAGGCCGGCATTAAATTTACCGAAACAGATCAGGGGCTGATCGCGCGTCTTGGTTCAGGTAATATCATTGGTATCAATGCTGTAACCCAGCCTTATCCCGGCTTTCCAACGGACATGCAAGCGCAGCTTATGGCCATGATGACCCTGTGTGACGGTGCATCGGTCATTACGGAAACCATCTTTGAAAATCGTTTTATGCATGTGCCGGAATTATGCCGTATGGGGGCGGATATAACCGTCAATGGCGCGACCGCAACGGTAAGGGGCATCAAACGGCTTTTGGGCGCGCCTGTGATGGCAACAGATCTTCGCGCGTCCATGTCATTGATACTCGCCGGCCTTGCCGCACAAGGCACAACAGAAGTTAACCGGATTTATCATCTGGACCGGGGCTATGAACGTCTTGTACAAAAATTAGGCTCTTGCGGGGCGAGAATATCCCGCCAGAAGGCAGATGGTATTTAAACTTAAAGAGGGGCAACGATTGGAAAAGCTGAAACTCAGAGCAGAAGACCGCGCCGACATCACCATTTTATCCGCCTATCTTCAGGATGCTGTCACCATAATGGGTGATATCACCTACCAGCATAAAGGCCGAAGATTTGTCATGATGCTCAACCGCTATGTCTGGGAAAACAGATGTCCGGAAACCGGTGACGTTATTTTGAGAGAAGGTCAAGATATGGAGCAGAATATAAATATGGCATGCTGCCGTATTCGCACAGGCCTTCATTTTGATGATGTTCTGAAAATCAGCAGTCAAAATATCGCCATGACAGCGAAAGACAAGCCGCTGGAACTCTTATCCATCGAGGCATACGAAACGGAAACAGAAACATTCCATGTGGATTTCATATTTTCCGGTGACGGCATCATCAGGCTGGAATGCGAAATAATTTCGGCTCATATGCAGGATATTGGCACCCCCTGGCCCGCGAAATGTCACCCCGAACATGATATACTTGATGATCTGCAAGACGAAAATAGTTAAAACATCAAATCTATGCTGGATAGTTGACAAACAATTTCGTACAACGAAGTGAATTTAGTGAATTTCAGGAGTGACGTTAAGGTGACCTCACCAGCATCCGGCATTAAATCTGCCTCAGAATCCGACCAGAAATCCGGCCAGAAATCCGGCCCGGAACCTATGATATTGGCGCTGCCCAAAGGCCGTATTCTTGAAGAGGTTATGCCAATTATAAAAGCCGCCGGCATAATCCCCGAAGCGGATTTTGATAACCCTAAATCTCGCAAGCTGACTTTCAGCACCAATAATCCCGGGCTTAAAATCATTCGGGTTCGAAGCTTTGATGTGGCAACCTTCGTTGCCTTTGGCGCAGCGCATCTTGGGGTGGCGGGCAATGATGTCCTGCTTGAATTTGATTATCCGGAAATATACGCGCCTCTTGATCTGAATATTGGCCATTGCCGCTTATCGGTGGCTGAATTAATATCCTTAAGTATCAATGACGACCCCAGCCGCTGGAGCCATGTTCGCGTCGCCACAAAATATCCCAACCTGACCCGCAAGCATTTTGCCAAACGCGGGGTGCAGGCCGAATGCATCAAGCTGAACGGGGCCATGGAACTGGCCCCAAGTCTTGGCCTGTGCCGGCGCATCGTGGATCTGGTCAGTACGGGTGATACCCTCAAAGCCAATGGACTGGCAGAAATTGAGAAGATCATTGATATTACCTCACGCTTCATTGTTAATCGAACAGCCTTCAAAACACGCAATGAAGAAATCAGCCAGATACTGCAAGATATCGGCGCGCGCAACGATTTAAAATGATTTTCAGGTGATGAATAATGGTGACCAGTTTAAACATCCAAGACAGTGGATTTGATCAGGATTTTGATGAATTTCTTGCCGCCCGCAGAGAAGGCGACGGGGATGTTGCCGATGTTGTTCGCGCCATATTGAAAGAGGTGAAAGAACGCGGCGACGAGGCATTATTTGATTATGGAAAACGGTTTGATAATAGTGATCTTTCGGCCAAAACTTTGCGCGTCAGCGAAAAAGAAATCGCCCAAGCAAAATCACACTGCGCCCCGGAAACACTCGATGCGCTGAAACTTGCGGCCACGCGAATTGACAGTTTCCACCGCCGCCATATTCCGCAAGACGATGAATATACAGATGCCGCCGGCGTTACCTTAACGGCCCGTTGGACAGCGGTATCTTCCGCAGGAATTTATGTTCCGGGCGGCAAGGCGGCCTATCCCTCGTCCGTTCTTATGAATGCCATACCGGCCAAATGCGCCGGGGTAGAACGCATTGTCATGGTGGTTCCAGCGCCCGGCGGCCACTTAAGCCCCCTTGTATTGGCCGCAGCAGATCTTGCCGGCATTACGGAAATATACAAGGTCGGCGGCGCACAGGCCGTGGCGGCTCTGGCTTATGGCACTGAAACAATTGCCCCTGTTGATGTTATCACCGGGCCGGGGAATGCCTATGTGGCCGCCGCGAAACGCGAAGTTTTTGGCATCGTCGGCATTGACATGATTGCCGGCCCTTCGGAAATTCTGGTGGTCGCAGATGGCCTGAATAATCCGCGCTGGATTGCCATGGACCTTCTGTCACAGGCAGAACATGACGAAATGGCGCAGTCTATTCTGATCWCCGATGATGCGGGTTTTGCCCAAGCGACCTGCGATGCCGTGGACGAACATCTGGCCAAACTTCCCCGCGCGAATATTGCCCGCAAAAGCTGGCAAGATCATGGGGCCGTAATATTGGTGGACAGCCTTGAAGCGGCGATCCCCTTGATCAATAAACTGGCGCCGGAACATCTGGAGCTTGCCCTTGAAAACCCGCGCAAATATGCCCAGCACATCACCAATGCCGGGGCAATATTTTTAGGGCGCTATACGCCAGAAGCCGTTGGGGATTATGTGGCTGGCCCAAATCACATCCTGCCGACGGGCCGCAGTGCACGTTTTTCATCCGGATTAAGCGTTCTTAATTTTATGAAAAGGAATACCCTGATAGAATGCASMCGGGACAGYCTGGCMSWMATYGGCCCGGCRGCMATRAYCCTKGCCGAAGAAGARGGCCTKCAGGCSCAYKCMSGRTCCATCGGGATCCGGATCACGAATAAGGAATAGGACACAGCATAATGACGGGCAGTAATTATCGGATCTGCCATATCGAATTGGATGAAAAATCCATCATTCGCCGTAATGCGGATATCGATCACGAACGCCGCGTCGCTATCTTTGACCTGTTGGAAGATAATTCTTATCAGCCCTTAGAAAATCTGCCTAATGATTACGCAGGACCCTTCCGGATCATTCTCAGAATGGAAGAAAGCCGGCTGGCCATGGATATATACGCTGATCAAGATATGACAATGAATGATAAACTCTCCATCATCATTCTGCCATTAACCTTGCTCAGAAAGACCATTAAAGAATATTTTCAAATCTGCGACAGCTATTTTTCCGCCATCAAAAGCGCAAGCCCCCGGCAGATTGAAACCATAGATATGGCACGGCGCGGGCTCCATGATGAAGGCTCCGAAATTCTGCTGGAAAGACTTGGCGAGAAGGTCAAAATGGATTTCCCCACCGCGCGCCGCCTGTTCACCCTGATTTGCGTTTTGCAGATTAGATAACCCTATGGCAAAGATTGTCAAATCACCCCAATATACAGACCCCTTTGACGCGAAGGCGGACGATAAGGCGCTGGCAAACCGCCTTGAGATGCCGTCCAGCATCCTGTTTATCTGTAACTTCAACGCGGTACGGTCGCCCATGGCAGAGGGCCTGACCAAATTTTACTGTGGCCGTAAAATATATGTGGAAAGCGTCGGTATAAGACCCGAAGAGTGCGGGGTCAATCCTTTCGCCGTCGCCGTTATGGAAGAAAAAGGCCTTGATATATCCGGGCATAAACCCAAAAGATTTGAAGATTYGATGGATAGCTCTTTCGACCTTGTCGTGACCTTAAGCCCTGAAGCACAACATAAAGCCATCGACCTGACCCGCACATTGGATTGTCGGGTCGAATATTGGCCAACCCTTGACCCCACAGCGGTTGCCGGTAACCGCGAAAACATCATGTCCGCTTTCCGCCAGACACGCGATATGCTCAGCCAAAAAATAAAAAAACATTTTACCTCTGATTATTTCCCAACCGTCTAAAAACTATATTTATAATTACAAAATTAATCTTTTAATATTCTTTAAATCATATAAATACAGGGACATCCTATCACTGCAACAATTGAGTAAATTATGAGTATGCGTAATTTTAGAAAATTTTTTATTGTAATTCTGGTTTCATTCGGCCTGAATATGATCAGCTTTCCCGCTTATGCTGTTGTGATTGACTTCGAGGAAATCAACCGATCCTATAGCGGAAACTCCCTTGATTCAAAAGGATTTAACTTCTTTAACGATTGCCAGAATTTCGCTCTTTGCATTCTCCATAGAGATCCAAACAGCCGCTATAATGCCGACCCCGGGGGCGTAACCTTTGCCCAGAACTCCCCAAAAGCCACGACAACCCTTACCAATATTAACGGCAACGCCTTTGACTTGATTTCCATTGATTTTGCAGATTATTTTAATTTCCGGACACCCCAGAATATTCTACTCATCGGGACATACGCGATAGGCGGGACAATATCACAAACCATTGCCCTGCAGACCATTTTCGGCCTCGAAACCTTTATTTTCAATTGGCAGGGTCTTACCCAGGTCTCTTGGGTAGAGACAACAGGGAATTGGCTGCAATTTGACAATGTGATTGTGCAGGAAATAGTCCCGCAGGCTAAGAGTTTAGGGGTTCCGGCCCCTGCCTCAATGGCTTTACTCGGGCTCGGGCTGCTCGGATTTTTCGCGGCAAGACGAAAACGACACCATAAATTTTTCGCGTAAGATTTTCTAAACTTAACCATTATTTGACGACTGTTAAAATTTCTCCATATATTTTCACACTCTATTTCTCCACTAAAGAGGCTTCTTTTCGCCCAATTCAAGGAAAAACAAGAAAATGTCTTGAAAAATCTTCAGTTTCAGCTATTTATCTGCCAAAGATGTTTAATGAGGAGCCATTATGGCGAAAGARGAACTATTGGAAATGCGCGGCGTGGTAACGGAATTACTGCCCAACGCCATGTTCCGCGTAAAACTTKAGAATGATCATGAAATTCTTGGTCATACTGCCGGAAAAATGCGTAAAAACCGCATCCGCGTATTGGTTGGTGATGATGTATTAGTCGAAATGACTCCCTACGACCTCTCCAAAGGCCGCATTACTTATCGCTTTAAATAAGTGCGGACCTATTTCTATTATACTATTATCCAGAAAATATTTCATAGAGCGATTTTGGCTTCACAAATCCGGCCCGGATCGGTTACCCTATATCTATGACATCCTTTAAAAAAAATAAAAACAAACTGATTTTGGCCTCTGCCTCCCCCCGCCGGAAAGAGCTTTTGGCCCAAATTAGCCTTACGCCGGATCACATTATCGCGGCAGATATTGATGAGACGCCAGAGCCACAGGAAAGCCCGCGCGCGCTGGCCAAACGATTGGCCTCTGCCAAGGCCGCAATCATCCGGAAAGACCATCCAGACTGTTTTATTCTTGCTGCTGATACCGTGGTGGCATTGGGAAAACGCATATTGGAAAAAGCCAAGGGTCCTGAAGAAGCCCGAAAATTCTTAAACCTGCTTTCTGGACGCCGCCATAAAGTCTATAGCGGCATTTCCCTCATCACCCCCGGCGGCCATCAATATGCCCGCGTTGCCGTGACCAGCGTAACGTTTAAACGTCTGTCTGCCCAGGATATTGAAGCTTACCTTGCCCATGATGAATGGCAGGGAAAGGCCGGTGCTTACGCCATACAGGGGCAAGCCGCACGCTTTATCAAGTCCCTCAATGGCTCCTATAGCAATGTTGTTGGCCTGCCTCTTTTTGAAACCACAAATATGCTGCAGGGAAACGGCTATGTCTTCTGATATTCTGATCAATTCTGCCATTGGTGAAACCCGCCTTGCCCATATGGAAAATGGCAAGCCCGTTGAAGTTCGCCTGTTCCGAGATAATGATCAAAGTCTGATAGGGGCCATATATTATGGGCGGGTAACATCCTTAAGCCAAGAGTTTCAGGCGGCTTTTGTTGATCTGGGCAATGGCATAACGGGGTTTCTTCCGCTAAAACTCTTGCCCAAACGTGCGGGCAAAAAACCGGTCGATTTAACCAGTCTGCTCCATGAAGGTCAAAAAATAATCACTCAAGTCACCGCAGATTCCATCGGTGATAAATCCGTTAAACTCACCTGCCGCATTGAAGTCGTTAGCTCGGCTCTCATATTGCACCCCTTTCGCGAGGGCGCCTTTGTCTCCAGCCGAATTAAAAACCCGGCCCGCAGAGAAGAATTAAAAAAATTTGGCAATGGTCTGAATTTGCACGGCATGGGGCTTACCCTGCGCACAGAATCCGAATATATTCCCCTCGAAGATTTAAAAAAAACCGCCGAACATCTGATCCGTCACTGGCGGGATGCCGTGGGCAATCGAGATAAAAAGAAAGTCCCCTTCCTCTTGTCCCAGACGCCGGACAGCCTGCTGCAAATATTACGGGAATATGGCAGCAGCAGACATGACCGTATTATATTTGATCAACCCTCCGCGCTTAAGCTTGCCCAAATTTGGGCGCGGGAATATGCCCCTGACCTGCTGGGCCGCATGCAACGGCATCAAGGCCCGTTATTTGAAGATTTCTCTGTTGAGGAAGATCTGGACCAGATTTTCGAGAAAAAAATCCCCCTGCCTTCCGGGGCGTGGATCACCATTGAACAGACCGAGGCAATGGTCGTCATTGATGTCAATATGGGCAATGCAAAAGTACATACTGACCCGCAGAAGCAACGTTTTTCCGTTAATTCCGGCGCGGCGCGGGAGATTTTCCGGCAAATACGGCTGCGCGGTTTAAGCGGCCTGATCATCATTGATTTTATCAATATGTCCGGTCAAAAGGATGTCAGCCATAAAACCCCTACAAAATCAGATATCAGCAACCTGCTTGGCATCGTCGATAATCTCATCCTCGAAGACCAGGCACAAATCCAGCGCAGCAATATGTCTGCCTTTGGCCTGCTTGAATTAACCCGAAAAAGCCGGCACCGCTCCTTGAGCCGGCAAATGTTGTCAGAGGGTGCGCCCGTTGCCACGGTTGAAACAGCAGCCCTTGCCCTTTTACGTCGATCCGAGCTGGATGCCGCCGCCAAACCGGGCGTTCC
>NVVM01000070.1 GCA_002402225.1 Alphaproteobacteria bacterium | reverse complement strand
ATTAAAGCTCAACCCCCGCGCCATGGATATCACATGGCCGCCGTAAACAATACGTTCCCCAAGTCGCCCGTCCTTCATTGCATGCTGATTGAAATGCACCTTGGCGGTATTCTGATACAGGCGGGTCGCCAGCATATGATCCGCTGCCTCCACCGTCATGCCGTCCACATGATTAATTTTTTCGCCGACCTCATAATCTTCCCAGAAATAATCTGATCCGGATAAAATATTGTCAAATTTACCGAAATTCAGGCCTTCGGGAATGTTAAGATTTTCAACCGGCACAGCATCCGGCAAATCCGGGATCACGGCTTCGACCGCCGCATCTTTATTGACCTCGCGCTTATTAATCATGACCCAGCGAACATATTCAAGAACCGCCTCGCCTTTTTGGTTAAGGCCGCGCGTGCGCACATAAACATTGCCCGTGCAGCCATTTGAATTTTCCTTCCGGCCAATGACTGTGCTGGTGGCAGAAACCGTGTCTCCGGGATAAATGGATTTCAGAAACCGGCAATCCGCATAGCCCAGATTGGCCACCGCATTGATGGAAATATCCGGCACCGTCTTGCCAAAGATAATATGAAAGGCCAGAAAATCATCTATGGGCGCGCGTTCCAATCCCGAGTTTTCCGCAAAATCATCAGAAGATTGCAGGGCAAACCGCAYACCATAAAGCGCGGAATACAGGCTCACATCCCCCAGCGTTATCGTGCGCGGCGTGGCATGGGACAAAATTTGGCCCAAGGTGAAATCCTCGAAATAATTGCCTTTAAATGCTTTGGACATTTAATCCTCCAATTTGTTAATGGCGGCGGCCATGGTGACCAGTCTTTGGGCATTTTCCACATGCAGGTTTTCAATCAGCTTGCCGTCCACAAGCACCACCCCTTTCCCCTGCGCCTTGGCTTCGGCAAAGGCGGTGATAATTCTTTCGGCAAAGGCCAGTTCAGAAGCTGACGGCGCGAATATCTCATTGGCGGCCGCCAATTGCTTTGGATGGATTAACGTTTTACCGTCAAAGCCAAATTCTAAACCCTGAAGACAGCTATCCCGAAAGCCTTCTTCGTCATTCAGATCCAAATAGACCCCGTCCAATATGTCAATATTCTCTGCCCGCGCCGCCAATAAACACAGGCCAAGGCTGGTCAGAACCGGCAGGCGCATTTTTGTGTGATGGGCGTGAAGATCTTTGACCAAATCACTGGTGCCCATGACGAAACAGGCTATTCTGTCCGAACTTGCAGCAATTTCCGCCGCCTTCAGCATGCCGCGCGGGGTTTCCATCATACACCAGATTCTGGTTTTATCCGCCGCGCCATAGTCAACCATCATTTTCTCGGCCTCTTTCACCATTTCAGCCGTCTCAACCTTGGGCAGAAGGATCGCATCCGGCCCGGCTTCGCACGCAGCCTTCATATCCGCCTTGCCCCATACCGAATTCAGGCCATTGACGCGAATGATCAATTCTCTCTGGCCATAACCCCCGGCTTTCACGGCGGCGGTCACCAGATCCCGGGCCTCTGTCTTTGCCGCCGCGGCCACCGCATCTTCAAGGTCTAGAATTAATCCATCGGCCGGTAATGACTTGGCCTTTTCCAAGGCCCTCGGGTTGGAACCGGGCATATATAATACACTTCTGCGGGGTTTTATGTTTTCACTCATGAGGCAATTTCCTTGGCGTTTAATATATTATTTCACAAAACATCATTTTTTTATAACTTGCTTATAGCTTCTATGGTGGCACATGACAAGATGCTGCGTTGCAATATAATTATTTAATGATGCGCCATCAGGGCCTTTGTCGAGGGTTTGGTGAAGGGGTTTTTAAAGAAATTGCTCAGCATAGCGTTAAATTTTGCGGAATCATTCACCGGCGCGAAATGGGTGTTGCCCGGCRATATGGCCAGATGGGCATTTTGCAGATTCTGGAATATTTCAAGGGTATGTTCTTCTCTGATCACATCGCGGTCACCGGCCATGACCAGAACAGGCAGCTTGATTTGTTGCAGGCTTTTGACAGCAATATTGGGCTGTGTCGTCAACAGGTTCAAAAGCTGCCTTTGAAGGTCCCAGTCATTAGAGCTGTCTTTTTGGGCAATCATTGCCTCGACATGCATCCGCGCCTGCGTCAATATTGGCTGCACCCAGAGATATACCGCCGTTTCATCAGGCCGCAGATTCGCGCCCATGATCGCCAGCCTGTCTATATTCTCAGGATATTTGATCGCCATGAGTAGGCCCAGAATGCCCCCATCGCTCCAGCCAAATATCCTGGCTTTTTTAACATTCAGCCCAGTCAATAAATCATGCCAGTCTTCCATCATTTGAGGATAGGTTAACTGATCCGTGCCAAGGCCTGACYWRSMRYRYSCCCGGNSYGYYTGCCAMRMWRMYKKYRKWMWWKKWGSWMRAMYMRKMKWYYYKYSSGGMMWGSMCSGMGRYRSYRKCGMTSYWSMCGKSGMTCRAGACCAGCGGCGCGCCGCTGCCATATATTTCATAATACATCTTTATGCCATTCACATGGGCATATTTGCCCACCGCCGCATTATTGCCGTAAGGCACAGAGGTTAATTTTGGCGCATCAAGCTTTTCACCGGCCTTTGAATAGGCCGGCAGGGCCATAACAGCAAAAACGATAATCAATTTAAAAATATTTTGTACAAGCATCTCTCATCCTATTTTTTAAATGACATTTTCAATATGATACGCAAGGCTACTACATAAAAAAGGCAGGTTCAATGAACCTGCCTTGATATTTTAAGCGAAGATATTGTTACGCTGAAAATTCACCCTACCAGCCGCATTGACGATCTTTATTTTGCTCGTCCAGCCAGACTTTCAGCGGGGCAAAATATTCAAGCACCGCGCTGCCGTCCATTTCACGGGTGCCAATGAAGGCTTCCAGTGCGTCCGGCCAGGGCTTGCTCGCGCCCATTTCAAGCATGGCGTTGAATTTGGCGCCCACTTCCTTGTTGCCATAAATGGTGCAACGATGCAGCGGGCCAGTGTTCCCTGCCATCTCGCAGGCCGCTTTATGGAACTGGAACTGAAGGATATGGGCAATGAAATAACGGGTATAGGACACATTATTGGGGATATGATATTTTGCCCCCGGATCAAACGCATCCGCCGAGCGATCCACCGGCGCKGTCACGCCCTGATATTTTTCCCGCAAAGCCCACCAGCCTTTGTTATAGTTTTCCGGTGTCAGCTCGCCGTTAAAAACCTGCCAGCGCCATTGATCCATAAGCAGGCC
Source organism: Alphaproteobacteria bacterium (assembly GCA_002402225.1). Lineage (GTDB taxonomy): Bacteria > Pseudomonadota > Alphaproteobacteria > Sphingomonadales > Emcibacteraceae > Paremcibacter. The sequence goes on along the minus strand of NVVM01000070.1, from coordinate 9,212 downwards.
AAAGGGCAGGAAGGCCACTTTTTCCAAGGCCCTGTTCATGAGCAGGCCCAGATCGCCGTCCGCGCTTGGCACGCTATCCAGCAAACCGACCTGTTTKAGATATTCCGGCGTAATGCTGAGCACGACCGTATCGCCGATGGCTTCGTGAAAGCCGCCGTTGGCACCGGTTCTATGGTAATAATCCTGATGCTTATAGGCCCGCTGATAGAAATTATGACCCAGCTCATGATGAACCGTATCAAAATCTTCTGCGGTAATGGTGGTACRCATCTTGATACGGATATCATCCTTGCTGTCCAGATTCCATGCGCTGGCATGACAGGCAACCTCCCGGTCCCGCGGTTTCGTGATCAGAGACCGCGACCAGAAGGTGTCCGGCAAAGGATCAAACCCCAGTGAGGTAAAGAAATTTTCACCCGACTTGACCATCTGTTTCTCATCAAAGCCGGCTTTTATCAGCTGCTCGGTCAGATTATATCCAGCATCGCTGGTTTCCGGAGCCACCATGTCATAGATATTCCCCCATGACTGCGCCCACATATTTCCCAGAAGATGGGCCGGAATGGGGCCGTCTGTGGCGACCACATCATCGCCGTACTGGTCATTCAGTTTGGCCCGCACATGACATTGAAGCGCATCATAAAGCGGTTTTACCTGTCCCCAGAGACGATCCGCCTNNGCCCGGAAATCATCGGCGGGCATGTCATATTTAGACCGCCACATATAACCCACATCCGGGTAGCCAAGTTCATTTGCGCCCTTATTGGCAATCTCCACCATGCGGGCATATTTATCCCGCATCACCGGCGATACCGTCCGCCAGCCCCTCCAGGCTTCCAGCAATTCTTCATGATTGCGCGACGTGGCCATAACCTTGGTCAATTCGCCAAGATTACGGCCTTTGGGGTCTTTTCCCGTGGCATAAAGACTGCTGAGATTGGCATTAATCTGTGCCATTTCCTTATTATCGGCCGCATTGCTTGGCGCAGGCATATTGATGCCCAGCTTGATGCTTTCCAGCTTGCGGCGCAGAACCGGGGCAAGTTCCAGTTCATTATATTTTTTGGCTTCCCCGGCATATTTCACCCGCAAAGCCGTCATTTCCGCATCGACCTTTGCCACGATGGCATTGGTGTCTTCGGTAATGAAATTGGCATTAACCCATGCGACCTGCGCCTCGAACAATCCTCTTTCGGTAAGGTCTTTTTCAACGGCCTCAACAAAAGCCTTGGCATCCACCGCGTTCGGCGCAGCATCTATGGAAACTTCCCCTTCTCCACTACAGCCCGCCAGCATCCCGACCGACATCAAAGCCAAGACGATTAAACTTGTTTTTCTCATCATATGATCTTCCTTAATCCCCGTATTTTCTAGGTTTATAAATTAACGTGGAGAATATTAGACCTAGGTTTCCGGAAAAATAAAGCTTTTTAAACAAAAAAAGAGACCGATGTGATGCACCGGCCTCTTTATGAAATTATCTTCTAATCTATGACCCTTATTCAGAATATATGATCAGGCTTTTTTCAAATGTTTATTACAAAGTGTTTCCGCAATTTGAATCGCGTTTAAGGCGGCGCCTTTGAGCAAATTGTCAGAGACGCACCACAGGTTAAGGCCGTTTTTCACCGTCACGTCGCGGCGAATTCGGCTGATATAGGTGGCAAATTCACCAACACATTCAATGGGCGTAATATAGCCGCCGTCTTCCCGCTTATCGTAAACCATTATGCCGGGAGCTTCGCGCAGGATTTTAAAAATTTTCTTCTCATCGATGGGCTTTTCAAATTCAATATTGATGGATTCAGAATGGCCAAGAAATACCGGAACCCGCACACAAGTGGCGGTTACCTTGATATCAGGATCAAGTATTTTCGCCGTTTCAGCAACCATTTTCCATTCTTCCTTGGTATCCCCGCTATCCATGAAAACATCGATATGCGGGATCACATTAAAGGCAATCTGTTTGGGGTAAACGTCAGGTTCGATGGGGTCATTGACAAAAATCGCCCGTGTCTGGTGCCATAATTCATCCATGGCCGCCTTGCCACTGCCGGATACGGATTGATAAGTGGACACAACCACCCGCGTGATTTTTGCATAATCATGCAGTGGCTTTAAGACCACCATCATCTGGGCCGTGGAACAATTGGGATTGGCAATGATATTCTTTTTTGTATAGCCCGCGACGGCATGGGCATTTACCTCTGGTACGATCAGCGGCACCTTGGGATCCATGCGAAAATAAGAACTGTTATCAATCACGACACAGCCTTGCGCACCGATTTTTTCACTCCATTTCTTTGAAATATCCCCGCCTGCGGACATCAGGGCAATATCCGTACCCGTAAAATCATAATCATCCAGACATTTCGTCTTCAGGGTCTTGTCGCCAAAGGTAACTTCCTGACCCAATGACCGGCGAGAGGCAAGCGCCACCACTTCATTTGCAGGGAATTCGCGTTCCGCAAGGATATTCAATATTTCCCGCCCCACATTACCGGTGGCACCAWTWRCKGYWRCKKKATNSGRSATNGTKTNCTCYAAKANKMAWGWYMKRWWSRARCSSYCCATGGCCCGCATAATGCTATCCCCCATGACGGAGGTTGAAACTTTGGCTTTGCCCGGCTGCATGATATCCGCCGTACGAAGGCCGCCTGCAAGCACATCCTGCACGGCATCCTCAATCAACCGGGCTTCCGCCGCGCAGTCAAAAGTATATCGTAGTGCCATGGCGAGGCTCAAAATGGCCGCAATGGGATTTGCCAYATTTTGACCGGAAATATCCGGCGCACTGCCATGAACCGGTTCATACATTGCGCCGCCGCCCGCAGTTCCCAGAGATGCTGAGGGCAACATGCCGAGTGATCCTGTGAGCATGGCCGCGACATCACTCAACAAATCACCAAAAAGATTATCAGCCACAATCACATCAAACTGTTTTGGCTGGCGCACCAATTGCATGGCACAATTATCGGCTAGCATATGATCAAGGGCGATATCCGGATAATCCTTCGCCACCTTGGTCATTTCCTCGCGCCATAACAGACCACTCTCCATCACATTGGCCTTTTCGCATGATGTCACGCGCCCGCCCCGCTTGCCTGCCAGATCAAAGGCCACATGAGCGATACGGTGAATTTCGGATGTGGTATAGACTTGGGTGTTAACGCCGCGCCTTTCCCCGTTTGGCAGAGTTTCGATCCCGCGCGGCTCGCCAAAATACACCCCGCCGGTAAGCTCCCGCACAATCATAATATCAAGGCCGCTGACCAATTCCGGCTTTAAGCTGGAGGCCTCCACAAGTGATTCGAAACAAACGGCCGGGCGCAGATTGGCAAACAGTCCCAATTCCTTACGCAGGCTCAGCAAACCGACTTCGGGCCGTTTATCATAATCGACGCCGTCCCATTTTGGCCCACCCACCGCACCGAGCAATACCGCATCAACGGATTTTGCCCGTTCTAAAGTTTTATCCGCCAAAGGCTTGCCGCCATCATCATAGGCCGCGCCGCCGACAAGGTCTTCTTCTACGAAAAAATTCAATCCTCGGTTATGTCCGAGCCAATCCACCACCCGGCGGGCCTCTGTCATGATCTCCGGGCCAATGCCATCCCCCGGCAACATCAATAGCGATAATTCTTTACTCATATCTAATCCTTAAACGACCTAGCTCTTAAACAACCAGGGCTGGCTTAATCTCTTTTTGGCTTCATAGCTTTGAATGACATCTTTTTTCTGTAACGTCAGGCCAATATCATCTAATCCATTCAGCAAGCAATGGCGGCGATAAGGATCAACGTCAAAAGATACCTTGCCCCCGTCTGGCCCTGATATCTCCTGATTTTCAAGGTCAACCGTGATGATAGCATTGGCCCCCCGGCTGGCATCATCAAACAACAGGTCAATTGTCTCTTGCGGCAAAATAATCGGCAAAATCCCATTCTTGAAACAATTGCCGTAAAAAATATCTGCAAAACTGGGGGCAATGATGCATTTAATACCAAAGTCCATCAAAGCCCAAGGGGCATGTTCGCGGCTGGAACCGCATCCGAAATTCGCCCCGGTCACCAGAATTTCCGCCTTGCGGTAAGCCGGTTTATTCAGAACGAAATCGGCGCGTTCTGATCCATCATCATGATAGCGGATATTGGAAAAGGCAAATTGGCCGAGTCCCGTCCGCTTGATGGTTTTCAAATGCTGCTGCGGGATGATCATATCCGTATCAATATTGGCCATGGGCAGAGGCGCCGCAATGGCCCTTAGTTTAAGGAATTTATCCATGATTAAAGCTCCCTGACATCGGTTAGGCGGCCGGTAATTGCCGCTGCCGCTGCCATGGCAGGGCTCATCAAATGGGTGCGGCCTTTTGGCCCTTGCCGGCCTTCGAAATTCCGGTTTGACGTGGAGGCGCAGCGTTCGCGCGGCCCCAGCTTATCCGCATTCATGGCAAGGCACATGGAACATCCGGGCGAGCGCCATTCAAATCCGGCGTCAATCAATATCTGGTCAAGCCCTTCTTCTTCGGCCTGAAGCTTAACCAAACCGGATCCTGGCACCACCCAGGCGGCCACATCGCTGTGAACCGTCCGTCCGCGCGCGATTGCGGCAGCTGCGCGGATATCTTCGATACGGCCATTGGTGCAGGAACCAATAAAAACCCGTTCAATAGTTATATCCTGCAATTTCGTGCCCGCTGTCAGGCCCATATAATCCAGCGCCCGCTGCATGGCAATTTTACGTTCAGGATTTTCCACATCATCCGGATTTGGAACAATACCGGATATGGGCAAGACATTTTCAGGACTGGTGCCCCATGTGACCTGCGGCGCGATATCCTCGGCCCGCAGAAAAATCTCTTTGTCATAGATTGCGCCCTCATCAGAAGGCAGGCTTTTCCAATAGGCGACAGCCTGTTCAARAGCAGCGCCTTTTGGTGATTTTGCGCGGCCCATCACATAGTCAAAGGTTTTCTGATCCGGGGCCACAAGACCGGATTTTGCCCCGGCTTCGATCGACATATTACATAAGGTCATACGGCCTTCCATAGAGAGGTCACGAATGGCAGAACCCGTGAATTCAATGACATAGCCGGTGCCGCCAGCCGTACCAATATGCCCGATGATCGCAAGGGCAATATCCTTGGCCGTAATGCCCGCCCCAAGACGCCCGTCCACATCAATGCGCATGTTTTTCTGAGGTTTCAATATGAGGGTTTGTGTGGCCATGACATGCTCGACTTCCGAAGTCCCGATACCAAAAGCCAAGGCCCCAAAGGCCCCGTGGGTGGAGGTATGGCTGTCCCCGCAAACGATGGTCATGCCGGGCTGGGTAAAGCCCTGTTCCGGCCCGACGATATGCACGATGCCCTGACGGTCGTCCAGCATGGGGATATATTCAACGCCGAATTCCTTGCAATTTGCCGCCAAGGCATCCAGCTGAATCTGGCTATCCTCGGCATTGATCGCCGTGGCCCGATCCGCGCTCGTTGGCACATTATGATCCGGCACCGCCAGCATGGCCTGTGGATTTGCGAGCTTGCGGCCTGCATCCCGAAGTCCCTCAAAGGCCTGTGGGCTCGTGACCTCATGAATGATCTGGCGATCAATGTAAATCAGGCAATTGCCGTCATCTTGCATTTCAACAATATGGCTTTGCCATAATTTATCATAGAGTGTTTCAGGTTTTTGTTCGGGTGCTGTCATGTGTTTTTCTCGCGCCTTATTCTAATCCGTTGCGGCGATGATCCTTATGAAATGTTTGAAACAAGGCCTCACATATGAAAAAAGGGGCCCGCAATAGTCGAGCCCCTTGATATCTTTTTGGGGCTTTTCGTCCAAGCCCGGATTTTCTTAAATATTTTTAAGTCAATCAGGCTTCCTCTGAAGTGGTAATCACCTCAGCTTTGGCCGTAGCTGGCTTCTTCATCCAGTCTTTTCTTTCCGCAATACGCGCTTTCTTACCGCGCAATGGACGCAAGTAATAAAGTTTCGCGCGGCGCACTTTACCCCGGCGAATGACTTCGATATTTTCCACATTCGGTGAATAAAGCGGGAAAACACGTTCCACCCCTTCACCATATGAAATTTTGCGTACCGTGAATGATGAATTCAGGGCCCGGTTTGAGCGCGCAATACAAACGCCCTCATAACCCTGAATACGTTCGCGCTCACCCTCGATGACTTTCACATTAACCCGCAGGGTATCACCCGCAGAAAACTCAGGGATTACTTTCCCCTCTGTAAGCTTTGCAATCTGCTCTTTTTCAAATTTTTCAATAATATTCATAACGCTCTCTCTCTTCAGCTGACCCGCTTATATAGCAAGGATCCTCAAATTCCAACATCAAATTTATTCATCAGCATATCATTCGTTTTTCGGTCTGTCCAACGGGTGATACACCCCTATTTTCCATATCTTAAAACCATTATCTCTTCTGGTTAAGATATTGATTCCAAAGGTCCGGACGCCGTTCCTCTGTCAGGTTTTCTGACTGCTTCTGGCGCCATTGCTTTATTTTTCCATGGTGCCCCGATTTCAGCACTTCCGGTATTTCCTGTCCTTCCCAAACGTTGGGCCGGGTATAATGGGGATATTCAAGCAACCCCGATTCAAAACTTTCCTCCGTCAACGTATCCGTATCACCGATCACGCCGGGAATTGTACGGACCACCGCATCCATCAATGCCATCGCCGCCAGTTCCCCGCCGGACAAGATAAAATCACCAAGGCTAACCTCCCTGATATTGCGCGATTTCAAGACTCGCTCATCCACACCCTCAAACCGGCCGCAAAGCAGCGTAATGCCTTTTTTTGACGCGAACTCCCGAATCAATTCCTGATCCAGCCTTTTGCCACGCGGCGACAAATAAACYAAAGGATAGTCATCTTTGCTCACATCATCTATGGCCGCCGCCAAAACATCSGCCCGCATCACCATGCCCGGMCCRCCGCCTGCCGGCGTATCATCCACTTTACGGTGTTTATCCAAGGCATAATCCCTGATTTGAACCACATTCATGGCCCAAAGTCCTTTATCAAGGGCTTTTCCCGCAAGGGAAGCGCCCAATGGCCCCGGAAATATTTCCGGGAAAAGGGTCAGAATTTGCGCTGTCCAAACAGGCTTTTTATCCGTTTGCCGCATCTCAAGCTTCTTCTGGATCTGCTGCCGGTTCAAGATCRTCGCCRAAAGCCGCACGATCAATCACCAGAAACCCRTCCTTRATATTCACTTCCGGAATAAATTCATCCCGAAAGGGGTACATTRTTTTACCMGYCCCAACTTTACCMRTWRYAGGSCCGYTTTGACTATYGTCCAACTGCACYTCAAGCACATCTCCGGCACCAAAATTATATATGGAGGTGACCACCCCGAACGAATTGCCCTTCATATCTCTGGCGATCAGGCCTTCCATATCCTCGTAATAGAAACTGTCCTCTTCTTCGATTTTCGGCAGACTTTTACGCGGCACATATAATTTTACGCCCTTGAGGGCCTCTGCCTGATCCCGGTCTTCTATGCCCGAAATCTGGCAGGCATATCCGACCTTGATCTTATGCATCAGCTTGCAATCCCTCGCCTCGCCCTTGCTGCTTATATTCGGGAAAATTGTGACAGCCCCCCGAATTAAGACCGATTGCAGATCATCCGTAAATGTCTTCAGGCGAACGGCCCCCTTGACCCCCACAGCCCCAACGATCACCCCAATTGAAATCCACTCGGGACCAATTTCGGGCTCAGCACGCCGGGAATGTACGTAGTTAAGTCGAGACATCAGGGCTCTTCCTATCCTTTAAACCGCCTAGCTTTAGGCTTTGGCTTTTTCTTCAACAGCCGCCTCTGGCGCAACGGCTTCTTCTGCTACAACCTCTTCAGCCGGAGCTTCTTCAGCGGGCGCAGCAGCAGCAGCCTCAGCGGCAGCGGCTTTAGCGGCAGCGGCAGCTTCAATGGCTTCAGCTTTTGCAGCTTCTGCGGCTTCGGCAGCAGCTTCGCCTTTGGCTTTGCGCTCTTCAACACGCTCTAATGCCTTGGCACCCGGCTTGGCTTTATTTGGGTTGTCTTTTGCTTCACGTTTGAGCAAACCCGCCGCATCCAGAAAACGGGCAACACGGTCTGTAGGCTTCGCACCTTCACTCAGCCAATATTTAATCCGGTCTTCCWCCAGATGAACACGGTCTTCGTGATCCTTTGGTAAAAGCGGGTTATGGGTGCCGACTTTTTCAATATAGCGGCCATCGCGCGGCGCACGCACATCAGCAACAACAATACGGTAATAGGGACGTTTTTTTGCGCCTCCTCGGGCCAATCTAATTTTAACAGCCATTCAGGCTAATCCTTTCTTAAGTTTAAATATTTCTGGTTATTCTTTAAAATTCAGTTTTAATTCGTCTTTTCGTCTCGTCTCAGACCATATCTGGTCAATTTTTATTTCGGAAGCAAACCTTCCATTCCGGGCGGAATTTGGCCGGGCAGGGGCATACCGCCGCCTTTACCCATTTTGCCCATCTTTTTCATCATGCCAGCCATTTGTTTCTGCATCTTAATCAGCTTATTGATTTCCTGAATGCTCACACCCGCGCCGCTGGCAATTCTTTTCTTGCGAGAGGCATTTAATAATTTAGGCCGCCCTCTTTCCTTGGGGGTCATACTGTTGATGATGGCTTCTTGCCGTTTAAGAAGATTGTCATCAATATTGGCATTGGCCATTTTCTTTTGCGCCTTGCCGATCCCCGGCAACATACCAAGAATGCTCGACATGCCGCCCAGCTTTTTCATCTGACGAAGTTGGGTGCGCAGATCATCAAAATCGAACTGGCCTTTCTTCATCTTTTTAATCATGACTTCGGCTTCGGCGGCCTCAATGGTCTCAGCAGCCTTTTCCACAAGGGAAACCACATCGCCCATACCCAAGATCCGGGACGCTACACGGTCCGGATGGAATTCTTCTATATCGTCAAGCTTTTCGCCGGTACCAACCAATTTAATCGGCTGACCCGTGACCGCCCGCATACTGAGGGCCGCACCGCCGCGCCCATCGCCGTCCATACGGGTTAAAACAACACCCGTGATACCGATCTGATCGCTGAAGGATTGGGCCACATTAACCGCATCCTGCCCGGTCAGGCTATCGACAACAAGCAATGTTTCATGAGGAGTCACCGCATCACGTACCCCGATGATTTCCGCCATCAATGTCTGATCAATATGCAAA
>NVVM01000069.1 GCA_002402225.1 Alphaproteobacteria bacterium | reverse complement strand
ATGTGGCGGGCGTATTGGACAAGGATAAAAAACTTGTGTCCGAGCTGACCGAGGGCCAGACCCGCGCGCTGATTGAGGACGGCACCATATATGGCGGCATGATTCCCAAAGTGGATACCTGCGTTCATGCGGTGGAAAAAGGCGTGGGCGGGGCCGTGATTATTGATGGGCGGGTCGAACATGCCCTGTTGCTTGAATTATTTACCGAGCATGGTGTGGGTACATTAATCCGTAAAGATTCTTAAGGAAATATTACGCGCCGCCATCATAGAGCGCCAAATCATAATTCATATCTGCTTCTGACAATGGATAATCCTGACCGCCTTTGGCGTTAAGGATTTGACCACTTGGAATGCAGGCTATTTCCAGCTGAATTTTGATGGCGGTTCTCATGTTAAGTTCGCAGCGCCAGGCCAAGGCGACAACGCGCCGCGCTTTTTTAGAGCCAATGATTTTACGCACTGAAGCCGGGGGCATTTTTGACATTTGTGACAGACAATGAAATAAGAGCTCCCGCTGCCGATTTTTAACAGTATTTTCGATGAAGGTATCATCAAGCAGGCCTTTTTCATAGAAACTTACGGCTTGTTCCTCCAAAGTCCGATCATCTGCATCCCCCACATTCGTGTCTTTGATCCGTTCTCGTACGCGGGATAAAAGATCTTCGGCGACGTTGGGGTCAAGGTCATAAGAGCTTATCATCTGGCTGACCAGAGATGATGCGACGAAGCCTGCAATACGTTTGATGGCCCGCAGGGACAGATTGGCGCAGCTTACCAGGGGGCGATGCAATTTTTCAATTTCAGTTGCCTGGTCAATGATGGCATCCAGCGTTTCTTCTCTGATCTGCGCGTTTTTATTGGCGAGCAGGGCCGAAACCGCCGGAATGTCCAAAGACGAGGTAATAGCCTCTGAGGTGTCTTCGTCCACATGGCTTCTCTTGGCAATGGCGACCAGCGCCCCATCGACCGTTGTTGCCGCGATGATTTCTTTTAAATCTTCTGTGCTGAGCAACGGGGAATATTCCAATATGGGCGCGCAAACTTCGAGCAAGTCGTCAGAGGCAAGGCGCATGACGATATGTTTGGGAACGCAGTCGAATGTTTTAAGTTCCTCGGATAGGATACGGCGCACTTCAGGCAGTTGATCACTGGCCAATGTTTCCAGAATATTAATGGCCTGCTCGCGAATTTTCGTGACTTCTTCTTCCCCCAGATCAGGCAGCATACGGGCTATTTTTCGCGCTAGTTCCTGCCGGACTTCCCCATCTTCGTCTTTCACCAGAAGATCATCGGCCTGATGAGGGGTATTTTTATTAATGGCAATTTTGCGCCGGACTTCGGGGGATTGGTCTGTTGCCAGATAATACAGGATTTCAGGCTTGGTATCCTCGTGTCCGGCAAGTTTTGTCTTATCCGATTTATTCTGTTCCTCTAAGGCATCGCGGGCTTCTTCATAGGAATATTTTTTATTATTTGTGCCCCGCAGGCGTTGGAAAATATTTTTAAGCATCGGATTCTTCTTTTTGTTGGCCTGTTGTTGGATATATATTGGGGTCATACATTACGCAAGTTGCCTTGCCGGCTGATTTTGCCTGATACAGGGCATCGTCGGAATTCTTCATCAGGTCATCAAAGGTTTGTGGATTATCCGGCTGGCAGAGCGCAAGCCCCACTGAAATAGATAACTGCGGCCCTGTAACGTCTGCAATATGGGCCAACTGTGACCCGGCCGCAATGAATTTTCTGGCTTTAAACAGCGCGTCTTCTTCGCAGACATCATCCAGCCAGATGGCAAATTCATCCCCGCCAAGGCGGGCTGAATAATCCCCGATACGGATATTCTCATTGATGATACGGGCCAGTTCTTTCAATATTTGATCGCCGTGGGCATGACCCTTGGTGTCATTGACATTTTTAAAGTTATCMAGRTCGAKRYARAGCAGGGCSCCKKYSRTRCGGCTTCTKMYYTGGYTYTTGATGCGTTTWKTAAYYTCYKTGSYRAAGGCCCGSCGRTTYARMWGRCYRGTCAGWTCATCSGTNAAAGSCSYSYYNTTCAAGCTCTTYATGGGTGRTCRCCTGTTCRAKSGCKWTGCCAAGATGGSWSGTKATGCCRYKAAAMAGRTGTATYTCGTCWTCMTGCCAWTCSCYRCYYTTSYKRMTCAGGAAAATCGCCCCGTTATCCTTGGCGTGATGGCTGGTGATGCCCATAATGACCTGTTGGGTTCCCAATTGGAATGCCTGGTGGGTTGCTTGGGCTTTCCCTGTGTTTTCTTCGGAATTTTGCCAGACTTCCATGGCTTTCTGACACAGGGTATAAACCAGATCCTGATCTGATAATATGCCTTGTTCCTGCCTTACTGCTGCGGTGAAATCTCCGCCGCCGCCAGAGGCTTTCTCCAAGATACAACCATAGTCCGCCTTAATGCCCTCCATGGCGGCCTTGAGGGCATTTTCCATCATATCTGCGGGGCTTGTAATATTACGGATTGTTGAAATAATTTTGTTCAGTATATGCTCACGTTTATTGGTTCGGCGCAGCAGCGCTTCTTTTTCTCTGATATGGGTAATGTCACGGCATACGCCGCGCGCGCCCTGCCATGTTGCGTGACTGTCCAGCACAGGAACCGCAGAGACGAGAAGGCATGCCATACTGCCGTCGGCCCGTTTAAGCCATAGTTCCATTTCAGTGACTTTATCCAAAGTGTCAAAAGGGTTTCTTGTCTCCGCGCCGATGATCATTTCCTGAGCATTTCTGCCATTCAGTTCATAGGCCGTATAGCCYAGAATACCTTTGGGRGAGACATAGATAAAATYACCATTAYTGTCTGTTTCCCAGGCAAAATCAGTGGAGCAGCTCACCAGATCCTTGAACATCTGACGCGAGTCAACCAAGGCATTGGTCAGATTATGCTCAACGGTTGTTTCGCGGCCAAATAAAAACACTAATGGGGCCGCGCTGACTTGATTTTTGGCCAGATTTTTGCCCTGATTTGGAATCTGATCCTGTTTTATGGGAAAGGCATAAAGATCATAATGGCGTAATCCGCTGCTGTCGTCCAAGGTTGCTTTTTGCGTATCAGGACAAACATTGGACAGACATCTGGAAATCATGCTTTTAAGAAAGGCTTCCTGATCTTGAATAGGCCCGAGCAAGCCTTTGGCAAAAATATTATGATGTTTAACATTCATRTCACCATCAACCAAAAGCGCAGGCCCGGGAAACATGTCCACCATCATAGATGGTTCGAACTGACAACTGGGGAAGGAAGTTTTATCCCGTTTCTTATCTTCATTATTGGKWTTTAGCAAAACTCGTGCRATATTRGGTTCCATATAAAAGATACTCGGTTTAGACAAGTTACAGGATGCGTTTTTTGACGTATCACGGGACGAAAACTCATAAGGGACATGTTACCTGATGACCCTTAACAAGAAGTTTATTGCCGGACGATCTTTAAGAAAAATTTACTTTATGAATGATGGTGCCTATGAGAGATATTGAACATTGGATTTTTGATCTGGACAACACGCTTTACCCYSCSSARRMKRMSCTKTTTKMCCARRTSGAKRKKCGGATGRSYGMMTWTRTYWYSCRSSRWYTCRRSKTGSMTYWCGMGSSGGCRMRKKMKCKGCRGRAMAAATAYTKSMRSMMKTAYGGCACSACRCTKYSSGGCMTGATGRCMGAASAYGACGTCGCGCCAGAAGATTTTCTCAGCTTTGTTCATGATATTGATTTTGATGTCTTACAGGAAAATAAGGATTTGAATGATGCCATAAATAATCTGCGGGGCGATAAAGTCATCTATACCAATGCGTCCTGTGATTACGCGGTTAAAGTCCTCGACAAATTGGGGATGTCAGGCGTTTTCAGGGAGATTTTTGATATAAATTCAGCTGGCTTTAAACCCAAACCTGATCCGGCTAGCTACCTTAAAATGATTGGCGATTTGGGCATTGACCCCAAAAAATCCGTCATGATAGAGGATATGGCCCACAATCTTATCCCGGCGCGTGATCTGGGGATGAAAACGGTATGGGTACGCGCAGAAGATAAATATTCCGGCCATAAAGATTCCGGGGATGGATATGGTTCGGATCATATTGATTATACCGCGTCCAACTTGGCGGAATGGCTGAAAAGGGCGGTAAAAGATTGACAGTTTACGGCTAATCACTATTGTCTGGAAAAAAGCGAGCCATAACATATTACAGGAAAAATTTATGACCGATCTGTCATTGGAAAATACAATTGATCTGGCCTGGGAAAATCAGTCAGAAATCAATACGGCAACCACAGGAGAAGTAAGAGACGCTGTAGAGCATGCCCTTAATCTTCTGGATAATGGTACGGCACGTGTGGCCGCGAAAGAAGACGGAAAATGGGTCGTTCATCAATGGCTTAAAAAGGCCGTCTTATTGTCTTTTCGGTTAAATAAAATGGAAATTATCAAGGGCGCGCCGGGGGATAATGCCAATTGGTATGACAAGGTGCCGTCAAAATTCGAAGGGTGGGATCAGGCAAAATTTGATCAGGCTGGTTTTCGCGCTGTGCCCAGCGCGGTTGTTCGCCGCTCGGCCTATATTGCGCCGGGCGCGGTTTTGATGCCGTCCTTTGTTAATCTTGGGGCCTATGTGGATGAGGGAACCATGGTCGATACATGGACGACTGTTGGATCCTGCGCGCAGATTGGCAAAAATGTTCACCTGTCCGGCGGCGTTGGTATCGGCGGCGTTCTGGAGCCAATACAGGCAGGCCCCGTGATTATCGAAGATAATTGCTTCATTGGCGCAAGGTCCGARGTKGCCGARGGCGTGRTSGTCGARSAAGGSGCKGTSCTSRSCATGGGCGTYTAYMTSRGWGCCTCWACMAAGATCRTTRAYCGSRRMACSGGCGAGRTKYWCRTKGGCCGCGTWCCSRSCTATWSSGTGGTYGTSCCGGGGRMCYTGCCSGGCAAACCATTGCCGGACGGCTCGCCCGGCCCAAGCCTTTATGCGGCGGTGATTGTCAAGCGGGTGGACGCGCGAACCCGCTCCAAAACGTCAATCAATGAACTTTTGAGGGATTAATGGCGATAGACCCGGTAAAGCTCACGCAGGATTTAATCCGTTGCCCCAGCGTTACGCCGCAGGACGCGGGCGCGTTGGATGTTTTGCAGGCGGCATTAGAGCCGCTTGGCTTTACCTGCCACCGGCTGCCTTTCTCAGAAGAAGGCGAAGCGACCATTGATAATCTTTATGCGCGCATAGGGACGGTGGGTCCGAATTTCTGTTTTGCGGGCCATACGGATGTGGTGCCGGCGGGGCAAGCGGATCAATGGCACCATGGCCCTTTTGAAGGTAATATTCAGGACGGCATATTATATGGGCGCGGGGCGTCGGACATGAAGGGGGCTATTGCCGCCTTTTCCGCTGCGGCATCGGATTTTCTTGAAAATAACGATGGTTTTGACGGCTCGATCAGTTTTCTCATTACCGGAGACGAAGAAGGGCCGGCGGTCAATGGCACCATCAAGATGCTCGACTGGCTGGATAGAAACGGTGAAAAACTGGACTATTGTCTGGTGGGGGAGCCAACCAACCCGGGTCAAATCGGGGATATGGCCAAGATTGGCCGGCGCGGCAGCCTGAATAGCAAGCTGACGGTGAGGGGCACACAAGGTCATGYGGCCTATCCCCATCTGGCCGATAATCCCATTCCCCGTCTGGTAAAAATGCTGGATGGGCTTCTGGCGCGCAAATTTGAGGATGGCAATGATCATTTTCAGGCCACAAATCTGGAAATAGTCTCCGTGGATGTGGGCAATGCTGCCAGCAACGTCATTCCGGCAGAGGCCGAGGCGCGGTTTAACATCCGTTTTAACAATCAGCAAACGGATGCCGGCCTGCAACGCTGGATCACATCGGTTTGCGAGGGTGTCGGCGGGGCCTATGAGCTGGAGATGAAGGCCTCCGGCGATGCATTTCTGACCCCGCCCGGAACATTAAGCGGATTGATTACCGATGCCGTTAAAAAAATCACCGGAAGAGATGTGGAACTGAGCACATCAGGCGGCACGTCCGATGCGCGGTTCATTAAAGACCATTGCCCCGTRTCCGAATTCGGCCTTGTCAATAAAACCATGCATAAAGTGGATGAATGCGTCCCTCTTGACGACCTTGCTCAATTGACTAAGATTTATTATGAAATATTAACCACTTTTTTTAAGAGTTAACCTCATGGAACAAAAACCGTCGCTGATAAATTATTTTTCCCGCTCGCTCATTGGCGCGTGGCAATTGATAAAATTAAACCCCCGGGCCATGGATTATTTCGATAAATCGGTTGATGGTTTTTGGAAATCATTCTGGGCGATCATTTTGGTCGCGCCCTTGTTTTTTCTGGGATTGGGCGTCAGCTTTGATGCGGCGGTGGAGCAGGGCCATCAGGTCTCCTTCACGGCCCATGTTGTTGAATTTCTCTTGCGGCTGCCGCTCATAGCTCTGGTGATGGTTTATTTTACAAAATTCCTGAAAATTGATGCCCATTATTCAGAGATGATTGTTGCGTTCAACTGGTTATGGGTTCTTTCCAACTATATTATCCTGCCGCTTTCCATGCTGATCAGCACGGGCATTATACCCATCGAAGTCGGCACGTTGCTGGTCGTGGTGGTGGCGGTTTATCTTGAGCTTTATGTCACATGGTTCCTGTTTAAACAGTCCCTTAAAATTAGCGGCTGGCTCGCCTTTGGCGTCATGATATTCAAGGCTCTGTTCACCCTTTCCGTCATGCAGGTGATCATTCGGATATTTTGACGGATATTTTGAGTAATTTTACGGATAATCCGCCTTCATAAAATATAATCCTTCTGGCGGGGCATTATAGGCCAGGGCTTTGCGGTCACGGGCGTCCAGCGAATTTTCAAGGTCTTGCCGGGTCCATTTGCCGCGCCCCACGTAATAAAGTGAGCCGACCATGGAGCGCACYTGATGATGCAGGAATGACCGGGCGGACGTATCAATATAGATATTATCGCCCTCGCGCCGCACATCCAGTTGTTCAAGGGTTTTGAGCGGTGATTTTGACTGGCAGTCGACGCTGCGAAAGGTGGTGAAATCATGATGACCGACCAAAATCTGTGCCGCCTCATGCATTAAATCTGTATCCAGCGGAAATTTCACATGCCATGCCCGATCCTTCTGAAAGGTCAGCGGCGCGCGGCGGTTGATGATATGATAGCGGTAATAGCGCTTTGTCGCCGAAAAGCGCGCTTGAAATTCTTCTGTTACCCGCTCTGATTTGAGGATAGAGACCGGTTGTCGTTTCAAATGAAAATTAAGCGCATCCATGACCTTAAAAGCCGGATATTCTTTTGGCAAATCCACTTGGCAGACCATGCCGGCGGCATGAACGCCCGCATCGGTACGGCCCGCCGCGAAGAAAGTCACTTGCTTGTGGCAGAATTTTTGCGCCGCCTCGGCCAGAATGCTCTGCACGGAACGGCCTTCATTCTGTTTTTGCCAGCCGACAAGGCCCGCTCCGAAAAATTCCAGAGTTAATTTAAACCGGAATATGGGTTTTTCTTCTGTCATGAGAAAACAGTCCCGAGCGGCAAGGGCAGCCCCCGAAGCAGCTCATCCGCGCTCATTGGCCCTTTTCCGGCCCGCTGGGCTTTTAAAATACGTAAAGCCTGCCCATCACCGCAGGCAATGGTCAGGGGGGCGGCAATGAGATGTCCTGCGGCCCCGCTGCCCTCTGTCACTTCGGCTTGCAGCATTTTTATGCGCTCACCCCCTGCCATACTATAGGCCCCGGGGAAGGGACTGAGGCCGTGAATGTGATTGCGCAAATCTTCGGCGGGTCTCTGCCAGTCTATGAGCGCTTCCTGCTTATCAATTTTATGGGCATAGCTTATGCCTTTGTCACCCTGAGGCTTTGGGATTAATGCGCCGGTGACATAGCCTTCGATTGCCGGAATAATAGCTTCCGCGCCCAAGGCTTTTAATTTATCATGCAGGCTGCCTGTGGTATCGGTCGGCAAAATGTCAATAGGCCGTTCTAATATGACGGGGCCTGTATCAAGCCCGGCCTCCATCACCATAATATCAACGCCGGTCACCTTGTCGCCCGCCATGATCGCCCGGTGGATCGGGGCGGCCCCCCGCCAACGGGGCAGAAGAGAGGCGTGGATATTCAGGCAGCCATATTTTGGCGCGTCCAGAATTTCTTTGGGTAGAATTAGGCCGTAAGCCACCACAACCGCAAGGTCTAGATTAAGGCTTTTAAATTTCTGCTGTTCTTCCGGTGATTTCAGGCTTCGGGGGGTAAAAACCGGAATATTCAGCCTTTCTGCCAGTATATGCACAGGTGAGGGGCGTTCTTTCCTGCCGCGCCCCGACCGGCTGGGCGGCTGGCAATAGACGGCGGCAATATCATGGCCCGCATCATATAGCGCCTGCAATATATCAACGGAAAATTCAGGCGTACCCATGAAGGCGATGCGCAAGACCTAATCCTCCTCTTTAACCAGTTTTTTGACCTTGCGTACGGCAATGCCTCTTTTCAGGGTGGAAATATAATCTATAAAAACGATCCCGTTCAGATGATCTATCTCATGTTGGATACAGGTGGCAAGAAGGCCCGTTGCATGAATTTTCTGTTCTGCGCCGTGATAGTCAAGGTAAGTGACCTTGCATTCTGCCGGACGCTCAATGTCTGCATATTGTTCCGGTACGCTCAGGCAGCCTTCATTATAGACGGCCCTATCCTCTGATGTCCAAGTGATTACCGGATTGACATAATATTTCGGATCGGGGGAGGTCTGTTCGTCCGATAAATCCATGACCAGAACGCGGATTGGCCGCCCCACCTGAATAGCCGCCAGACCAATGCCCGGCGCGTTATACATGGTGTCCAGCATGTCACCCATAAAGGCCCGCAAGTCATCATCCACCATATCAACCGGGCTAGAGATGGCTTTTAAAAGCGGGTCGGGTACAGTTACAATTGGTAATATGGCCATATTTTTCTGATCTATCCTTTGTACTTTCAACTTGTAGGTAATATGATACGCCCCAATCGTCAAGTAGAAGGCGCAAATTAGTAAGAGGCAACATAGGGGACTTATAATATGGATCAGATGACTTTCATCGCAATAGGGGGCGCTGCCGCCTTGGGACTTGGGTTGGTGATCATCATTATGCTGGTTCGGGGCATGGCGCGTGATAACCGGGAAATGGCCCAGCGACTGGAAGAAAACCGCAGCAGCGCCAATAACCAGATGCAACATATGATGCAGGTCACCGCCTCTCTTGAAGGCCGCCTGGGCCAGATGTCGGATCAGGCCACAAAAGAGGCCGCAGAAATGAACCGTACTTTGGCAGAGCGGCTGGACAAGGTCAGCCAGCGTATGGGGGAAAGTCTGGAGAAAACCAATAAAAACACCACGGACAGCCTTGGCGACCTGAAAAGCAGACTGGCGGTTATTGATGAGGCACAGAAAAACATCACCGCTTTGAGCGGTCAGATGGTGGGCTTGCAGGATATCCTGTCCAACAAGCAGGCGCGCGGGGCTTTCGGCGAAATTCAGCTTCAGGATCTGGTGAGCCAGATCCTGCCGCCCAATGCTTACGGCTTTCAGGTTCAGATGGGCAATGGCWAGCGGGCCGATTGCCTGATTAAACTACCCAACCCGCCCGGCTCCATTGTGGTGGATGCCAAATTCCCGCTGGAAAGCTATCACAGGCTGCGCAATGCGACAAATGCGGCAGAGACCAAACTGGCCATCAGTAATTTCAAAACAGATATTCTGAAGCATGTGAAAGATATTTCAGAAAAATATATCATCAACGGCGAAACGGCAGAATCAGCCCTGATGTTTTTACCCAGTGAGGCTGTCTATGCGGAATTGCATGCAAATTTTTCAGATGTGGTGGAAAAATCATATCGCGCCAGAGTCTGGATTGTCAGCCCGACGACCTTGATGGCAACGTTAAATACGGTCAGGGCCGTCCTGAAAGATGCCCGCATGCGCGAGCAGGCCGGCGTTATTCAAACAGAAGTCGGCATATTGATGGAAGATGTATCGCGACTGGATGAACGGGTGGAAAAATTACGCACCCATTTCCATCAGGCAGAGAAAGACATCGGCATGATTGAAACATCGGCCCGAAAAATCACCAGCCGGGGCGAGAGAATCGAAGGCCTGCAACTGGAAGAAAGCGAAAGTCCGGAAGCTGTCCTGGCTCCTGAAAAAATACTTTGAAGGCGCAATAGACGACTGGCGTGAATAAAAAAACCTGACCATATTTATGGGGTCAGGTTTTTTGTATCTTAACTTATTTTGACAATAAATTCATTTAAATCATCCTGAAKGGAAGCGCTTTTCTGCGACATGGCCTTCACTGTATCGAGCATTTCAATAGCGGCCGCCTCGGTTTCATCCGCCCCGCCATTCACCTCGTCAATACGCCGGCTGGCCTCTTCGGTGCTTCCGGCGGCCATTTGGGCGCTTTGGCTGATTTCGTTGGTTGCCGCTGATTGCTCTATCATGGCGTTATTGATGCTGTGGGAGATGTCGTTCACCTGGTCTATTTTCTCGCCAATATGCGTTACGGTACCAATGGCCATTTTGGTCACACTCTGAATTTTCTGGAGCTGGCTGGTGATTTGAKTGGTYGCKKCWSYGGTTTKSYSGGMSAGGSYTTTKACYTCKYYGGCGACSACKGCAAAWCCYTTRCCCGCATCACCGGCCCGCGCTGCTTCAATCGTGGCATTCAGGGCGAGAAGATTGGTCTGACCCGAAATCTCCGTAATAATATCCAGAATTGTTGAAATTCGCTCCACCTCTTTGGAGAGTTCTGAAATAGCCTCATTGGTTTTGCCAACATCGGTCACTGTKTCAGTAATCAGGCCGCTTGAACGTTCAACCTGATGGGTGATTTCGCCGATGGAACTGCTGAGTTCCTCTGCGGCGCTTGCCACAGTTTGCACGCTTGATTGTGTTTCATTGGCCGACTTTACAGCATGATTACAGAATTGTTTGGTATGATTCGCGGTATCAGACATGGCGGCGGCCTTTGGGGCTAAGTCCGTTGATGAGACGATCATATCTTTGACGTTGGTGATAAATTTTTCCGTCATGTTTTTGACAATACGGTCTTTATCCTGAATTTGCGAGATGACGTCATTGATCGCTTTGCTGTGACGCAGGAATTCCCCGCCCATGCCTTCCGGCAGTATTCGGCGGTAATATTCACCGTCCCGAACCGCACGCATGACTTCACCTGCCTCTGACATGAAACATTGAACCACATTGAGGAAATTATTAAGTTCTTCGGCAATTTTTCCTGTTTCTGAGTGGCTGTCGTAATCGGTAATTCTGGCTTCCAAATCACCTTTGAGCACGCGATCGAAAACATCTAAAAGAGAGGAACTGTCTGACGGAACAGTTATGTGGTCTTCATTTTTTTGTCCAATGGCGCTAATGGCGGCCACAAGTTCCTGCAGGTCTGGGTTGCCGGAAAATTCTTGCAGGGAATTGGGGTTGCTGCTTGAGGCAAACTCATGACAAATAGCGGTGAGAGACTGGATATCTGCCGGATTGATGTGATTATGGGTGCTTTTTTTCCTTGAAAAGATACTCAYTTACTTCTGCCTTTTATTGTTTTTAATTGTATTTAATGCGATTAAGTTGCGGCATTTAACGAGAATATATATTCCGCGTAAGATAGCTCTTTCTGACTTAGGAAGTCATTAAAACTATCAAGCGCTGCCTGCATGCCGGCTTTCGGATTGGAATGGCTTTTTTCAATTGTGACCAATTCTTTATAATAAGATTGCATCTGCTGGACAATTTTCCTGTTTGGGTTTCGGCGGCTGGAATGATAGCCAACATGATTACCCATCAGATCATAGGTCGGCACCACATGGGCTAAAACCCAATAATGATCGCCGCTTCTGTGCATATTAAAGACATAGGCAAAAATTTCTTTGCGTTGTTGCAGCGTCTCCCAGAAAAGTTTGAAAATACAATGGGGCATGTCCGGGTGCCGGATAAGGTTATGGGGCTGGCCCAGAATTTCATCCCGGTTATAGCCGCTCATCTCTTCAAATAATTTATTGGCGTAGGTGATTTTACCCTTTAAATCAGTTTTACTGACGATTAATTCATCTTCTGGAAAATATATTTCATTGCCTGTGGGGGTAATATTTTCTTTAGACATTTTTAAACCCTTTTTGTTTTTTTTATAGAAAAGCCTTATGTGGTATAACTTTATAGAAGGCTGAATTTATATTAAACCTCTTAAGCAATGGTTAAAATGATTAAAATGATTATTATTGCAATAATGATTAAAGTAATGAATAATAAAGATTATTTTTAATAATTGTTTTTCTCACTTAACTCATTTGCATAATGACAGGGCGAGAGTCGTTATTTTTGCACTTAGAGTGTGCAATGACTTGTAGCAAAGTAAAGGTTAACTTGGTTACAATAGCCACAATAAAAAATGTCTAATTAAATGGATGATGTATGTCTCTTTCTGTTGTTATTCTTGCTGCGGGTAAAGGTACTCG
>NVVM01000068.1 GCA_002402225.1 Alphaproteobacteria bacterium | reverse complement strand
ATTCATCAATATTAGCGCGGGTTCCCGGCCCCGCTGATTTGGAGGAAATACTGGCAATAATTTCGGCATAATGAACTTTCGCCACGCGGCTGACGGCGGCCACTATTGGAATTGTCGCCTGCCCGCCGCAAGTCACCATATTGACATTAGGCTCATTCAAATTTTGATCCATATTCACCACCGGCACGGTGTAGGGGCCAATAGCCGCCGGGGTCAGGTCCACAATGATTTTTCCTGCCGCGCGGCAYACCGCATCATGATGCTTATGGGCATAAGCCGATGTCGCATCAAAAATAATTTTAATGTCTTTCCACACATCCAGTTTCTGCAAGCCTTCGATGCCATCAGATGATATGGCGACCCCCATACGCTCTGCCCGCGCCAAGCCATCGGACGTGGGGTCAACCCCGACCATGGCCCCCATTGTCAGAATATCACTGGTGCGCATTACCTTGATCATCAAATCAGTCCCGATATTGCCCGGACCAATTATTGCTACTTTTACCTTGGTCATCTTTTTACCTTTATACAAAAGAAGCTCTGACCGAGCCCAATCCTGATATGCGAAGTTCATAAACGCCGGGGCCGTTAACGCCAACCATGGGGCCAAGGGCACCAGACMGAATGGTATCGCCGGCTTTCAAAGGACGCCCCGCTTCGACCATTGTTTTCGCAAGCCACAATGTCGCATTCAACGGGTTGCCAAGGCACGCCGCCCCCGCGCCAGTGGAGATCGGCTCCCCCCGATGTTCAATCACCATGCCGCATAAATGCAGATCAATTTCTGACAATTGGCGGGGCTCAGTACCCAAAATATACAAGCCAGACGAGGCATTATCTGCCACCGTATCCATGATTTTAATGTCCCAATCCGCAATACGGCTGTCAACGATTTCTATGGCTGCTACGGCATAATCAATGGCCTGCATAACATCCGTGATGGTCATATTCTCCTGGGAGAGATCACGTTTAAGAACAAAGGCAATCTCGCCTTCCACCTTGGGCTGCATCAGGCGGCTTAGCGATATATCTTCACCATCCACATAAGCCATATCCGCATAAAGCATACCAAAATCAGGCTGACCAACGCCAAGCTGTTTCTGCACGGATTTCGCGGTCAGACCAATCTTGCGGCCCACCAGCCTTCGGCCCTGATCAAGCCAATAGTTTGTATTTATTTCCTGAATGGCATAGCCCGCAGCCACATCATTCGCGTCAATAAAGTCATGAAGTGCATCGCATGGTGCCTTATTTTCATGGGAATGCCGTAATATCTCTGCGGCCTTGGTCACGTCTGCCGGACTGATTTTTGTCATATCTTACCCTTAGAGTTTTACGCAGATGTTGCGCATTTCTGTATAAAATTCGAGGCCATGCACCCCGCCTTCGCGGCCAATACCAGACTGTTTTGACCCACCGAAAGCTGTTCTTAAATCGCGCAGAAACCAGCTGTTAACCCAAGTGATGCCACTTTCGATCTGCCCCGCGACGCGGTGGGCTTTGGAAAGATTCTCCGTCCAGATGCTGCTGGCCAGACCATAAACCGTATCATTGGCCCGGGCGATCACCTCATCCTCATCATCAAAGGGGGAAATATGGCAGCAAGGGCCAAATATTTCTTCGCGCATAATCGGGCTGTCATCCTCAAGCCCCGTCCAAATGGTTGGTTCAACCCAAGCCCCGTTTGATAAATCGCCCGCCATATGCGGCACACCGCCGCCCGTAATAATATTGGCGCCCAGTTTTTTGGCCAGATCATAATAACCCAGCACTTTCTCCTGATGCTCCTTGCTGATCAGTGGCCCCATATTGGCCGCCTCATCATCTGGCGGCCCGAGCTTTAATCCTTCCGCGCCAGATTTAAGGCGGGCAACAAATTCATCAAATATGGGCCGTTCCACATAAACCCGTTCTGTCCCCAAACAGACCTGACCGCAATTGACAAAAACCGAACGCATCACGCCTTCAATGGCCTTATCCATATGGCAGTCCGCAAAAACAATTGCCGGATTCTTGCCGCCAAGCTCCATGGAGACATCGCGCATGCCCTCGGCAGCGGCCTTCATGATGGCTGTGCCGGTGCTTGTCTCGCCCGTAAAGGTAATGGCGTCCACATCAGGATGTTCGGTCAGATACGCCCCCGCACTATTGGGGCCAAAGCCATTGACCACATTGTAAACGCCCGGCGGCATGCCGGCCTCATTCATCACCTTGCCGAGTAATGAGGTGGTCAGCGGGGTTTCTTCCGAGGGTTTCACCACCACCACATTGCCGCAAGCCAAAGCAGGCCCCACTTTCCATGTCATCAAAAGCAAGGGCAGATTCCACGGAGAGATGACAGCAATGACCCCTTTGGGCGTACGAATGGCATAATTCAAGGCACCGGCCCCATCCGGCGTTGCCATGGTAAAGGCCTCCGCCGCCTCATTTTTTATGACCTCGGTAAAGGCTTTAAAATTGGCGGCTCCGCGCGGAATATCAATATGACGCGCCAGTGATTTTGGCTTGCCGGTATCCCTGCATTCCGCGTCCAGAAATTCATCAAAGCGGGCATTAATCCCATCCGCTACTTTGATGAGGATGGCAATCCGTTCCTCGATGGTCATCTTGCCCCAGGGGCCGCGCAGGGCATCCTTTGCCGCCCTGACCGCCGCATCCACTTCCGGCTTTAGTCCTTCATGCACCTCGCAGATCACAGAGCCATCAACCGGATTGATATTCTGAAACTTCTTGCCGGACGTGCCCGGGGTATAGTCGCCATTGATGAAATGCATCACTGCCTTGCCTGACATTCTATGTCCTTATTTTGATTTAAGTCACAACCGTCATGAAACGGTCATTCAGTTCACGCTCGTAATAGAAAATAGCCTTGCCAACAGAGCTTGCCTGCCAAACCCGAAGTGGATTATCGGGATAATAGGCATAGCCCCCTGAGAATACCTCGTTTCGGTTGCCGCTGGGGTCAAAGAAATAGATGGTCTGGCCGCGCGTGATCCCATGGCGTGTCGGGCCAATATCCCGCGAAATATCATAGCGGGTCATGATATCCGCCGCATCACGCAGCGATGTCCAGTCTTCCACCAGAAAGGATACATGATGTAATTTTCCATCTTCCTCATGACGCACAAGCGCCAGATCATGGGCCTTGTTACTGCAGGTAAGAAACAGGGCAATGATCATGCCCGTATCATCATCAACAACCACTTCGGATGTGCTGAAGCCTAAAATATCTTCAAAGACCTTCTTCGTGCCATCAATGTCGCCGCCGTAAAGCAGGCAATGATCAAACCGCAATGCTTTCATACCGCGCGGGTCCAACTGGGAAACATCCGGATTATTGGTCATGGGGCCGTTATCGGACAGTTCCATCTCAACATAAAGATCAAACCGGTGGCCCGTTGGGGCCATAAAACTGATCCGCCGACCAACGCCCGGTTGCTCGCCTGCGGCAATGGCCGTCACGTCAAAGCCTTGCCCCCGCAGTTTTTCTTCATATTCATCCAGATAGGTTTCACTGCTGACCTTAAAGGCCATCATATCCAGCCCTGCCTCATCACATTCGCGAAGGACAATACTATGTCGGTCAAATTCATCATAGGCCTTGAGATATACACGGCCATCCGCCTCTGTGCCGACCATTTCCAGACCAATTCTATCCCGGTAATGAATGATAGATTCCGCCATATCCAATACCCGTATCTGTACAAACCCCGGACGTAAGACTCCACTTATTGCCATTTCCTGTCTCCTTTTATGTTAACCGTTATCACCATATCGCTTTTGGGAAACGTCTTGCATGCCAGCGTAAAATTCATGTCTTTTTCCGTAGCTGACACATGCTTTATGCTCATTTTTCCCGTTTCAAATTCACCCTTTAACACCCTTATTTTACACACCCCGCAGCCGCCCTGACGGCATCCTGCAGGAACTTCTTTTTGGCCGTAGCGCGCCAGACTACTCAATAATGATTCATCTTCCCGGCAGGTAACAATCTTGTCAGACCCCTGTATGCTGATCTGAAACCTTTTATTCATCATATTCTTTTGAACAATGGCGAACGCTTGTCACCGCCGCTATCAGCTTTGCTCAGGAATTTTTCGCAATAGATGTCATTTTCAAACAAGCGGCCCTTCATTAAGGCCCGAATGGCCGCCTCTATCATTGGCGGCGGGCCACAAAGATAGGCCTGATGGCCGGCGAAGGAACCGTTAAAATGCCGCACCGCCGCTTCATGGACAAAACCAACCTCCCCGTCCCAGTCATCGTCTTGTTTATTCTCGGACAAGGCGGGGATATAGGTGAAATTTTCATGTTTTTCTGCAAGACCCTGAAAATATTCCTGATAATAGATATCTGCCTTAGCCCGCACCCCGTGAAACAGGGTGATTTCCTGAGAATAGCCCTCATCCAGCAATTCATCTATCATGGATTTCGGGCTTGATAGCCCCGTGCCGCCCGCAATGAAAATCATTGGTTTATGTTGTGATTTACGCACAAAAAACTGGCCATAAGGCGCAGAGAAGGACAGCTCATCCCCCTCTGTCAATATGTCATGCAAATAGGCCGTCCCAAGGCCGCCCGCGACCTTTCGCACATGCAATTCTATATGATCGGCCTTTTTCGGCAGGTTGGCGATGGAAAAAGCCCTTGAACCTTCTACGCCGGGTATGGCAAGCTGGATATATTGCCCCGCTTGAAATTTTATATCTTCCTTCAGCGAGATGACGATTTTCTTGATGTCCGCTGTAAAATCTGTGATCTCGGTGACCTGTCCCACATAGTCCTTGATCGGCAGATATTCAGCATCTTCATCTTCTTCGATATCCGCCTCGATTACCACATCGCTTTGCAGCGTGCAGACGCAGGCCAAAACCTTGCCTTCATCCCGTTCAAAATCCATCAACGCGAATGGCGAGGCATCCCCCAGATCAACATCCCCTTCAACAACCTCAACCTTGCAGGTACTGCACAGCCCGTGATTACATTGATAAGGAATATAGATTCCGGCCCGAAGGCACGCATCCAGAATGGTTTGTCCCTCTTCGACCTCAAGGACTTCGCCAATGGGCTCTATGGTAAGCGCGTAACTCATCAGCTATGGCTGCCATCTATACCATCAAGGCCCGGCGTCCAGAAACGCAGGAGCGACTTATGGCCAAAGCCGTTATCGGCAAGGCTCGCCGCCATATTGGGCGTAAAATCATCCCCGTCCAGCGTCCATGTCACCTCATCCCAGTTGATTTTCTGAAAATCGGGATGTTTGCTATAAACGCCGGGCAAAACCTCCTGCACCAATGTAGCAAAAGGCATTTCAGGGGGCAGAGGCAGGCAGAYCGGCGCGCAGAACAGCAAATGCTGTTCCCAGTTAAAGTAAGTCAACTGATTGCCATGGAAATTTTCAACTTTATCCAATGGCTCAAATTCATATTTTCCGATGGAGGCTACAGACATCTCATCAATCCTTATCTAATATATTTTCAGGTTCAGGCTTTTTTGCGATGGGCCTGCCATTCGTCCCAAAGCTTYTGRTCAGGSGAGCCSTTATATTCCAKATTGTCCGCSCCCAGATTRAARTTGTACCATTTGAGTACRTCYGGMAYYTCGGCACCGCCGCAATTRCCCTGATAAATCTGATGRACCGGCAACCAGGCCTGAACATATTTTGCAGGCTCATAATCAAATATGTCCCTGCAGCCGAGCGAACAAGTGTGATATTTATCGCCGTTATATTCAGAGACTTCAAAGGATATGGTTGTCGGGTCATCCATATCGGTGAAACCCATGGGAATTTGGCACACCTGACACAGCATGGGCAGGGTATCATTGTAAAAACGCCGGCCCGCTTTTTCTTCCTTGTCCAGATATTCAAGGCGCGGACGATAATATTTATCGAAGCTGTTCGGATATTTTTCTGACAGCCAATCCAGCTCGTCCTTTTCAGGAACCCATGTATGGAACGCCGCCGCATGGGTATAATTATAGAAAATATGCCAAGCCTGATGGCTAATATGCTCGGCCTCTTTGGTGGCAATATCGGCATATTTCGGGGGTTTGATACCGTAACGGGCCAAATCGGCAAACAAGGCACCGCCCGCTTCGGTGAAGTAAATATCCCATGCCTCGCGCCATGACATAACCCGTTTTGGCAGCATATAATCCATCATCATGGCCACAAGGGCCAGCATACGTGTGCCGCGCCAGAACCATTTATCCATCCAGCGCTGGACGATCGGAATATTGCGCTCATCCTGTTCCAGCATGAATTTAATCACTTCCAGMCCCAGSGTCATATGMCGSGCYTCRTCAGACTGGGCAGAGAAGCCAAAAGTCACCGTCGCCATATCGCCGTTAAAAGCCGCCCCTGACATGAACGGCACGAACAACAGGTTGGTCAGCACATATTCAAAGGCGAAGGAGATAGAGGTCAGAAACTCAAACGGCCCTGCCGTACGGGCATCATCAAAGAAGGWTTTTGGTACCGAAAGATACCAGACCCGATCATGCATATGCGGCGCACTATGCAGGCCATCAAAATATTTATTATAATGGCTCATGGAATGTATTTGGGTCTGCACATGACGTAATTCGTCAATGGCCTGCATTTGGCAGGCAACCCTTGGCCCCACCCCGCGAAATTGCCGGCCCACATGGGTAAACCCGCGTGCGGCCTGATATTCCAGAGGCGATACGCCGGTCAGAAATAATTTCAACGCATTGACATAACGGGCATCCGTAATACCCAGATGACCATTATTCTGCGCAAAACTATCAATCACCGCATAGAGTTTTTTCTCTTTTTCAGACWGGAATTTCCAATAGGCATCCATGGTCAAGCGAAAAGGATCTTCCCAGCCATCCCAATCATGAATGATGATACCCTCGTAATTATCATAGGGGAAAACCTTGTCCATATCCTGATAGGTGGTATCCCAGCCCAGCCCACGCGTCAGCATGGAATAGCGTTGCTTAATGCCCAATTTCTTTTTTCTTTTTTCAGCCATGTCTGTGCTCCTATAAGTTCCAGCTCAACTCAAAATAATCGTCTTCTTCGTCAACATTACCGCCCATACTGATGATGCTCAGATGCAATTCCTGCACGTCCCATTCCCGGCCAAGAAGCTCTTCAACGGTTTCCTGCTTGATGATCAGGCGGCCATGACAGTCAATCTTGACCATGCCCGGATAGATATTGACGGTGGCCTCGGGGTTATCTTTTTCGATGGCCTCAATGATGGGCCGGGCATCGTCATTATTCTGCAAGGTGATTGATACAATCCTGCTCATGGGTCTGCTCCTATATTTCAATGCCGGACTTTTGGGCCCGTTTGGTGATTTCTGCGCGAATTGACGTCATGACGTCAGCAGCGCCGCCGCCCAACACATGCTCGGCGATGGGGGTGAAGGCCTCGATGGCACGATCCGTCCAGACGGATGCCCATTTCGACAGCAGTTTTGCATTTTCCGGACTTTCTGCCGCCGTGACTTTTAACAAATGATCCAGCCAGCGTTTTTCATCTTTGCCCCAATCCTGCATAAATTCATTGAGCATCGACATGGGCGCGCCGCCGTGCTGCTGGCCTGCCTCATCGAAATACTGATAAAACAGCGGAAAAACAACGCCGTCCATAGATAGATTTTGTGCGACCAATAGCTCGAACCAGTCTTTTACGACAAAGCTGTCTTCGATCATTCTGCGCGGCCCCTGCCACAGGTCATTTTCCATCCAGTCGACCTTGGCCTGATCAAGGCTCTTGCCCGTACTATCATCCAGAAGCAGGCCGACCCTGCTGATGATTTGCGCCATGCCCAGCCTGTCCATGGCCGCAAACAACGCCACTTGACTGATGGCTGTCCCGTAAGCCTTGTCAGAACAATCGCAATTATTCATATTCGCGCCCCATTCATAATGGCGCATCGGCAAAAGAAATTCCTTGATCTTTTGCTGCCACTCATCATCCATCAGGCCGAACATGTTGCTTTTACCAATGAATTTGAAATGATTTTCCTCGGCTTCCATCATTTTATGACGGGCCATGGTATAGGTGCCGTAATATAATTGACGGGGATCATTGAATGTATACCAGTCTTCCATCTTGATGGCGGTCAGGCTTTTGTCATATATTTCCCTGCTGGGATCCCATGTGGGGCGATAATGAAAGTTCGTTGTCGGCTGAAGATCCCATGTCCCTTCCTGATAGCGGGTGGCCGGCTTGTCGGCCCCTAATCTTTTGGCGATATGGGCATAGGTATGACGCCTCGGCTGAATAACATTCGTTTTAATTTCCAAACTCATTTGAAATCTCCCAACTGTATAATATTTGTCGCATGATTATCGTCTCCCCTTAGCCTGTCATAATCGGCTCTGATCGAAGCCGCGCACGTAATCTCTGCCACATGGTTCACTTCGCAAAATTCCTTGAAGACCGCATAGGGCATGACCAGCTCTATGGTTAGCTCCTCGCAGCCCATCGTAAATTCAAATTCCAGAAATTTTCCTTTACGGATACCAAACAGGTGCACTGACTTGCGATATTCCTGCAATCGGTCCTGATCAAATCGCCTTTTGTCTGTCATAATATTCCACTTGTGTTTTTTTTGGCATTACCCCTGTAATAGCAAGTAGCGTGCCAACGATATTTAATTTATAAAACTTTTTAAGACCTTGTTCTATCAAGTCTTTTTTCTATTTTCCGTCCTTGTTTCGGACTTTCTTCTTCGGTTTGATCAAATCATTAAATATAGCGAATGCCCAACTTCACCATATGATCAATATTCGGAAATATTCCKAGGTAATGCCGCGGGGTAAGACCCTGAAAAAGACGGGCGTTTGACGCATCTGCGGAACCATTCTTTCAGGCTATGGTTGCCCTCATTCCAAGTTAAGCCATAAGCCAACGCCAAGGCGAAGCGCGGCAGCAGCGCGCATTCTGCGGCAGAAAACCCGTCGCCAAAAAATTCTCTTCTATCAAGGATTATCGCCAATCTTTTCTGTATTTCATGCCAGGCCAGCGATGTGCTTTGGTACAATTCATCCGTGGCCTTGTGATGCGCGCTTTCCCGAAGCTGTTTGATATAGGGAAACAGCGATTTACCCAGATTATGGTCACTGTAACTATGGATCTGCCTTACCTCGGCCCTTTGTTCCGGTGATCCGGACATCAAGGATGATTTCGGGAATTTTTCAGCCAGATATTCAATAATAACGGCGGACTCCCAAAGAATTAAATCACCATCAACAAGCATAGGCACTGTCCCATTGGGATTATTGGCCATAATATCCGGATGACGCTCGCCCAATTTTATGGCCGTCTCTCGCACTTCAATGCCGGCTTCAATAAGGTAAATCCTTACTTTCCAGCAAAAGGGGCAATCGGGGCGGTGATAGAGTTTCATATGTTGCGCAGCCTCAAATCATGCAAATATTCTTTCAGACAATCTATCCGGTCATTACCCCAGAACATCTGATCGCCCACCATAAAAGTCGGCACACCGAAAACGCCGTTTTTCTGCGCCTCTTCCCAATTTTGGTCGAGCCTTTTAATCAGGTCTTCATTCTTGCTCGCCCGTTTTATCATGCCTTTGCCAAGTCCGATAAGGTCGCCGACCTCCAATAAAACATCGATATCACCAATATTGCGCCCTTCGGCCCATTCCTTGCGCATGACTTCGACAACATAGGGCTCTAGCAGGCCTTCTTGTTCCGCAATTAACGAGATTGCGCCGGCCAGCGTTGGGTCCGTATCAAGGGGCGGCGGGGCAAAAGGAATGCCCATTCTTCGCGCATGGCGACCAACATCCTGCCGCACCAACGGAATTTTTTTCTTTGCTCTTTCCGGTGCTGACCTGCCTGACCAGCCGCCAAATGGCTTCCAGATCATTGCGGCGTTATATTCATTAAAGATAGAGAACATGCTTTTAGAGGCCAGATAGCAATAGGGGCTTCTGAAATTAAAGAAAATACTGATTTCTGTTGGTTCTATTGGGGGAATTGCCATCTTCATATCCAATTTTAAAGTAAGAATATCGGGGGCGGGAATTTCCGCCCCCGACTGTTTAAACGCGCCTTATTTTCCCGTGACGCGCATATTTTGAACGGTGAATTTACTGCGCGGGCTAAGCGCGGAATCAATCTGGCCTTTAAACTGGCCTGTCGTACAATGCGCCCCCTGCACATCAAGCATCATAAAGGAATCATCAATTGATACGCCGGAGCCTTTATTCTTCTCCAGATGATAATCCGGATGGGCCTGACCAATGATGAATGTCTTCCACAGATCACCCTTGCGGTCATAAATCACCGTACGCGGCAGGGTGAATGTCTCAGCATCAACATAATGGACACGTTTGCCGATCGGATGATTTGGATCAACCGGCGTGGACTCAAGCACATAGGCCTTGCGCAATTGCCAGTCCACCTGCGGGAAGCAGCCGCCCTTCCCGCCATATTCCACAAATTGATAACCATCAGACATTTTATGGTCTTCGGTCAATTCCTGTTCATTATGTTTGTAGAAAGGCAGCATGACATTCCGCGTGCCTTTATAAGCCCAGTGCATATCGGATATACGGCCATTGTAACCTTCAAAATCCTCAATCATCAGGTCGGAGCCAAGGAAACTGTCGGTAACCTGACCCGTTGCCAGCCGGCGCACGCGGCGCTGGAATCCCAGATAAAGCCATGCGTTATCCCGCTTTAAATCATCTTCATAGCGATGAATCAAAAGCTGGGTGTTTTTCACATCAAATGGCTCCAGAACCTGCACATAAATCGCACGGAACAAATTGGCCGGATTTTTGGGCAGGTCTGGCAGGGGTTGATCATTGACCCGATGYTTYARATTCAGGAAATGRAARTTRAACTTCAAYGTTCTTTCAATYTTKGCWGAATTCARGTCRCGGAATTTCCARTARAAAGGATAMACMGMRCCRYTATCSCCCCAGTTATAGCCATATTTATAATTCCAGGCCAGTTTCTCACCGGCTTTTGGATCATCAATATTTGGCTCTTCCGGGAAAGGGCGACCAGAAATAAACCCGCTGATGTCCCCCGTTGCCGCACCAAGCTTGGCCGTATTAAGGTTGGTCCTCGTCGCCTCGATATAGGCGGCGTTCAACTCAAAGGCCATGGTGTCAGTCACGCTCATTTCAGTCCAGCCATCCTTGATGAACTGATACATGCCTTCATCCAGGATATCCTTGAACTGTTCCACATTGGACTGGTTGATGGTCATACCCCCCTTCAGTCCCGCGTGGGTCGGCACGCTGTTTTTATAGGGATAGAATGACTTTTCTACAGAATCCAGGTCAGCGGCCGAAGCAGACATGGCCCCCAAGCCCAGAACCATACCCGTTATCATACTCGTCAATTGTTTTTTCATTTTATATTCCTTCATTAAAGAAACCTGTGAACATCGCTTAGAAACGATACCGAAGTGTGAGTTGAATTTCGTCTTCCCTGCTGGCCATGCCAATCGGCCCGGAACGGAAACGGCCCAGTGGCTCAAACCCGCCAAGACCAACAGAGCCGGCCTGAAAAGGATCCGCATGAAGCGGTGTCGCCGTGAATGGGCCCCATGGATTACAGGAACGGCAATCGTCAAACTTGCGCGGCCCCTTGCCAAATTTAAAGTTGGCCCCAAGTATAAGGCGCCAGCTGTCATCAATTAACCAGTCAATAGATGGCGCGATAACAGCCGTTCCCGCCCGAAAATCATAGGCTGAGATAATCTGGGGGCTCAACCGGTTTTGCATGTACCAGCCCTTGACCAGAAATGTCATGGTCCAATTGTCTTTCCAGTCCGGAATACCGGCTTTGGTAAAACCCGGAAGACCCGCAAGTGATCCCGGCGTATCCACCAATTCATGATCCAGAATATGCTGGCCGAATAACTGCGCGGAGAAAAGAAATGCCTTGTTTCTATTCAGGAATGGAATGAAAGTATCCCGGTCCCAGCCAATGACATAACGCAAGACATTGGATTCAGAATAGAGTTCCGGCCTTAAGGTATTGGCGAATTCCTCGCCCGAGGTGAAGGCGGCTTCTATCCGAAATACCGACTTGATACTATCGACATAAAAGTCCGTTGACGCACCGAATAAATGGATTCTCGGGAATTCAATATCAAAGGCAATCAGGTAAGGGAATTGCGCAACCTCGCCCGTGAAGTTATTCAATGCGGCGGGGCCGGCACTGCCGCCGCGCAGGGAAGGCAGCTGACTTAGGTAAGTCAAATAGTTAAACGAGAAACCAACCCCGCTTTTAACGCCTTCGATTTTGAAACCAATTTGCGTGTTATCCAATTTCCATTTCGGCATATTTGCATTGCGGATTCCGATGGAACCCGGGGCAAAGTCCGTCGCGGCAAGGCCTGTGGTATTTGGTACAGGCAATCCCGCAAAATTGGCAACGGTACAGCCATTATCCCAGCAGTTTTTCATGCCGCGAAAGAAACCGCCCGCGCCCAATATTTGATAAGGCGTGCCGCCCTGGCCTAATGAATTGGGACGGAATTTATCAAAATTCCAGACCAGATTAAGATTCAAATCATCAAATTTGCCAACCGCGCCCATACGATAGTCCAAATTCAAGATCCACTGGGGAATACGAATATCTTCCAGCTCGTCATAAATATTCTGGCGCGAATAATCCACCGGATTAATAACGTCCAANACCCGGAAAAGATCCGTACGGCCCCAGACAACCTGTTGCCGGCCAAGGCGAATATTCAGTTCATGGCCATTTGAAAAAGGGATGCTGCCATCAATATAGGCTTCCCGCAAGAAATCCATGCGGCTGTTAAATTCTGGAAACCTCAGGTTATCCAGACTAAAATCCATATAGCCCGGAAGACAGCCCCGACCGTCAATATCACAGGGGCGTACCGGCACACCGAATGATACGCCGCCCTGATCATTGGCATGGGCATCGCTGCCAAGAACGATCAAGCCCTCATTGGGGTTCGCCGCCGCATCAAAGCCAAAGAAAAAAGCCCCTGTGGATACGAGCCCCCCGCCATGAGGCACAAAAGGCGGCCCGGCTGAGAACGTACTCTGCAAATTGATCGGCCCGCCCGCATCACGGCCATAATCACTTTTATTCAGATCATAAACACCGTCATATGACCCGCGAAGGGTCAT
>NVVM01000067.1 GCA_002402225.1 Alphaproteobacteria bacterium | reverse complement strand
TAGGCGCAGCGATGCGCCGCATCACTTCAGAACCAGTGCCACTGCCCAGCATGATAGGCAGCAAACCCGCAATGATTGCGGTGGCTGTCATCATGACAGGACGCACACGCATCACGGCACCATGCAGGACGGCATGGATCAGGCCCTCCTGATTGGGGCGTTCACCATTCTTGTCACAATCTTCGAGCATGGCGCGATAAGCCAGATCAAGATAGACCAGCATAATGACACCAATCTCAACTGCCACACCGGCCAGCGCAATAAAGCCAACCCCGACCGCGATGGAAAAGTTAAATCCTTCCAGATACATCAACCAGATACTGCCGACCATGGCCAGCGGCAGCGTGCCCATGATGATGGCCACCTCAATAAAATTCCGGAAGTTGATAAACAGCAGGATGATGATAATCCCCAGCGTTACCGGTATCACATAGGCCAGCTTTGCCTTGGCCCGGAGCATATATTCATATTGCCCCGACCATTGAATGGAATAGCCCGCAGGTAATATGAGCTTGTCATCGACAACTTTCTGGGCGGCCTCAACATAGCTTCCGATATCAATGCCTTCAATATCGATGTAGGACCAGCCATTGAGGCGGGCATTCTCGCTCTTGATCGCCGGAGGGCCGTCTTCAATCAGAATAGTCGCCACATCGGCCAGCGAAATACGCAGACCTGTGGGGGTGACGATGGGCAGAAGGGATAATTGTTCCGGCGAATTGCGGTAATCCTGAGGATAGCGGATGTTSACMGGATAGCGTTCCAGSCCTTCGACRGTYTGKGTCACATYCATGCCGCCRATGGCGGTKGCMACSACYTGYTGSACATCRGCRATATTMAGRCCRTAKCKGGCRGCYTTKKCCCGSTKRATATCSACCWTGATATAACGCCCGCCCGCGACACGTTCGGAATAAACCGACGCCGTCCCGGGCACATCTTTCAGGATGACTTCCAACTGCTTGCCAATTTGCTGGATTTCTGCCAATTCAGGCCCGGCAATTTTGATTCCGACCGGGGTTTTGATACCCGTGGCCAGCATGTCTATGCGGGTTTTGATGGGCATAACCCAGGCATTGGTAACCCCGGGTATTTTAACCAGAGCATCCAATTCCTTTTTGAGGCTGTCGAGGGTTACCCCCTCGCGCCACTGGTCGCGGGGTTTAAGCTGAATGAAGGTTTCAATCATGGTCAGCGGCGCGGGATCAGTGGCGGTTTCCGCCCGGCCCGCCTTGCCAAATACGGTCAAGACTTCGGGGACGGTATAGATCAGCTTATCGGTCTGCTGGAGCAGTTCCCGGGCCTTGCCAATRGAAATGCCGGGATAGGTTGTAGGCATATACATGAGATCTCCCTCATCCAGCGGTGGAATAAATTCACTGCCGATTTTATCCAGTGGCCACAAGCCGACGGACAGAATGACCAAAGCGCCAAGAAGGGTCATTTTAGGAAWACGCAATACCCGTTTCAGGACAGGCATATAGATCGCCGTTAATATCCGGTTGACGGGATTTTTATGTTCCGCAATAATTTTTCCGCGAATAAAATATCCCATCAAGACTGGCACAAGCGTGATGGCCAATGCCGCCGAGGCTGCCATGGCATAGGTTTTGGTAAATGCCAGAGGCGAGAACATGCGTCCTTCCTGCGCTTCCAGCGTAAAGACTGGCACAAAACTGACGGTAATGATCAGCAGACTGAAAAACAGTGCTGGCCCAACTTCAACGGCGGACTTTGTCACAATTTCCCAGCGATTTTCCTTGGTGAGCGGGGTTCGTTCCATATGTTTGTGCATATTTTCAATCATCACAATGGCCCCGTCAATCATGGCACCAATGGCAATGGCAATGCCGCCAAGGGACATGATATTAGCATTAAGCCCCTGATAGTGCATGACGATGAATGCCGCCAGAATGCCAACAGGCAGGCTGATAATGGCCACGAGAGAAGAACGTACATGGAAAAGAAAGACCATACAAACCAACGCCACAATACCAAATTCTTCAAGTAATTTAATCCAGAGGTTTTTAACCGCCTTTTCAATCAGCTTGCTTCGGTCATAAACGGTGACGACCTCAACGCCTTCGGGTAATCCTTTTTTCAATTGTTCCATCTTGGCTTTGACACCAGCTATGACATTTTGCGCATTTTCGCCAAAGCGCATCACGATAATGCCGCCGACAACCTCGCCTTCGCCATTAAGTTCGGCAATACCGCGCCGCATTTGCGGGCCAATTCCAATCTCGGCGACATCTTTCAGCAACAAGGGGGTGCCATTCTCGTTCACCCCCAAAGGAATATTCCTTAAGTCCTCTTCACTTTGCAGATAGCCCGTGGCGCGTACCATATATTCGGCTTCGGCCATTTCAACGACGGAGGCGCCAATTTCCTGATTGCCGCGTCTGATCGCAGTTTGAATATGGGACAGGGGCATGTTAAAGGCCCGCAATTTGTCCGGGTCAACTTTCACCTGATACTGTTTGACCATACCGCCAAGCGCGCTGACTTCTGATACGCCGGGGACGGTTTGCAGTTCATATTTTAAAAACCAGTCCTGCAGACTGCGCAGTTGGCTGATGTCATGTTTTCCGGTTTTATCCACAAGGGCATAGAGATATACCCAGCCGACGCCCGTGGCGTCCGGCCCCAATTGTGGTCTGGCGCTTGCGGGCAGGGACGGGGCGACCTGACTGAGATATTCCAGAACGCGTGATCGTGCCCAGTAAAGATCCGTATCATCATCGAATATTACATAAACATAACTATCTCCGAAAAATGAATAACCGCGTACGGTAACGGCTCCGGGGACGGAAAGCATAGCGGTTGTCARGGGATAGGTCACCTGATCTTCCACCACTTGCGGGGCTTGTCCGGGGAAAGTGGTTTTAATAATGACCTGTACATCGGACAGGTCAGGCAGAGCATCAATTGGTGTGTTTTTTAGCGACACCAATCCGACACCGACGATAATGAAGGTCGCCAGCAAAACGAAAAAGCGGTTGCCGATCGACCAGCGAATAATTGATTCAATCATGTTTTATTCCCCCTGTCCGTTATGTTCGCTATGGTCCATATTTTCATGATCCATAGTTTGAGGTTTATTATGATCCATATTCTCATGATCCATTTCTTGATCTTCTTTTTGATTTAGGRCAGGGCTGGAGGGAATATGGACATTGGATACCAGATATTGACCATCTTCATCTTTTGTAATTTCGATATGTAGTGTCATACCCGCTTTAAGGTCTGAAAAGGCCACCTGTTCTGCGACGATAAAATCCATCGTCATTTTGGGCCATTGCCATTCTTCAATGGCCTCATGAGAAACATTTATCATCCGGTGACCTGCCATCAGGCTGTTGATCGTTGCCTCAACCCAAACAGGGGCCAAGGTCGGGGCCAAGGTCGGGGATTGTGTTGTTTCTTCATCGCTATGCTGGTTCATTCTCTTGAAGTCAGAAGTCTTGCTGGATTCAGAATCAAGCAGGAACTGGGCAGAGACCACAATTTTTTCACCGACTTCCAGCCCGGATAGGATTTCCGCAGATTGTGTATCAAAACGACCGACTTTGACTTTCACGGACTTGAAACGGCCTTCGCCCAGCGCCAGAACCACACGATCAAAACTACCGGAACGAATGACGGCCTCTTTTGGAATGAGCAAGCTGTCATCCGTACTTTCGGCATGGATAATGACTTGCGCGAACATGTTGGGTTTTAGTTCATTATTTTCGTTATCAAAGCGCAGGCGAACCTTGACGGTTCGTGTTTTGGCATTCAATGTCGGGTATATATAGTCAACTTTTCCCATCCATGTTTTCCCGGGAATATAGTCCAGAGACATGGTGACGGGCAGATCTTTCCTGACCTGAAATGCTTGTCGCTCGAAGACTTCTGCTTCGACCCATATTTGATCAAGTGTCCCGATTGACATCAGGGTTGTGCCGGGTTTGACAAAAAAGCCTTCCCGAATATTGAGATTATCCACCACACCACTTTGCGGCGCATACATCGTAATGGTCTGCTTTACCTTTTTTGTTTTCTTTAAATTCCGGATGGTATTTGCTGGCAGTTTCAGCGCTTTCAGCCGGTCTTCTGCGGCCTCTATTAATCGGGGATTATTACGCCCGAGGGCAATGACCAGCTCTTCCTGGGCATTCACTAGTGCCGGGGAGTAGATTTCATATAGGGGCTGACCTTCCTCTACSGGATCGCCAGAGGCTTTCACATGAAGCTTTTCGATCCAGCCTTCAACTCTTGGGTGAATATGAACCAGTTGATCTTCGTCATATTTTACATAACCCACTGTTTTTATTACGGAATGGAGGGCTTTACGCTCGACTAATGCGGTTCTGACCCCCATGTTATTGATGACTTCCGGAGAAATTTTTATGGTACCGGGGCCTGTATCAGCCCCCGAAGCCCCATCATCATAAACCGGAATAAGGTCCATACCCATGGGCGACTTTCCCGGTTTGTCCCGCGTGTAGTTTGGATCCATGGGCGCAACCCAGTATAAGGGGGTCTTTTCGCTGCTTTTTACTGCAGGGGTTTGGCCGTCGCCGACAAACAGGCTGTAGGCCGTTACGGTAAGGGCCGCCCCTAATAATGCGCTGATAATCAACGGGCCTGTCTTTTTTAAGGTTATTGTCATTTTAAATCTCCTGTGCGATGACCCTTTGCAATGATTTCATCAGCATTTGTCATAAATAAATAATTCAGTTGAAGAATAGTTTTTTGGCGCTCCACATCAATGCTCAAAGCCTGAACTTCGGCATTCATTTCTGCGATACGCGCCCGCATGACTTCGGCAAAATCACCGTCGTCATTGGTATAGGCCGTCAGGGAAGCTTCCGCCTGTTCAGACATCTGCGGCAGCAGGCGGGACTGAAAAATTTCCTGCCGTTCATTCAACCGCAATAGTTGGGCCTTTGCCGTTTCGAACGACGCCATAAATTTTCTGAGAACCTGCCATTTTTCAGTTTTCACCGCTGATGTTTTTGACATGGCCGACAAAACCTGCTTGTCTTGACGGTTGGCGGTGAAGAGGGGAACGCTAAAAGTCACACCAACTGAAAAAAGGTCAGATCGGTTAATGCCCAGTCTATCGCTGGAACGATACCCATATCCGGCATTGATGCCCCATGCCGGTTTGTATTTTTGTTTGGCAAGGTCAATGCCCGCTTGACTGGTTCTGATTTTTTGTTCAATGGCCCGTAGAGCGGGATGCTCGGATATTTTGGTGAAGAGCAACCCTTGTTCGATCGGGGCTGCTGAAGTATATAGCTGTGAATTAAGCAGTGCGATGTCAGGCAGTTTGCGGGTCAGCCGGAAACCCGATGAGGTATTTTGACCCTCACTTTCCTGATTTTCCAGATATTTATCCAGAAAATAACCATTCAGCCATTCTGATAGCCGTTCCTGAAACATTTCCTGCCTTTGATGCAGAATTGTTAAACGATCATCTAATTGTGTCAATTCCAGTTGGGCACGAATAACATCCTGCTGCCGGCTTTTACCCAGCGCTGTAGAATAGCTGGATTGGGCAATATCCACCAACTGCTCAAACAAGGGGATATTTTTTTCAATTATTTTAATGCTTTCCTGCGCGTTATAGGCATTAAGCCACAGACTGCCCACGGTGACGGTAACWTTTGCCCTGCGGTCTTCCCGCTGGAAGGGAAACTGGCCAGCTTTGAGTTCAAGTTGCTTTTGTTTTATGGAAAGGCTGTCACCGGCGGGAAACATTTGCGATATGCCAATTTTGGCATTGGTCATGGGCTCCTGACCAAAATTAAGACTATCGGCGGCCAGATTATTTATACCTAGTGATATATAAGGATCCGGCAGTGATCCTGCGACAATACTTAAAGATTCAACAGAATCCTGAGAATGTTTATTTCCCACCAGCCACGGGTCCTTTGACTTGGCCGCCTTGATGGCCATCTCTATCCCTATGATTTCTGAAGTTTCCTGATGGGGCTCGTCAGCCTGTACAGACGTAACGCTCATCGGCAGAATAACCAGCCCCAATAACAGACGCGCAGCAAATTCAGATATTAATGGTTTCATATATATATTCWTTAATATTGTTCCTTTTGGGTATTTATCCGGGCATAAATTTCAGCAGAGCCATCTGCTTTCAAGAGCAGTATATCGTAAGACTGGAATTCAGGACCAACTTCCATTCCAGGGCTGCCTATGGGCATGGCAGGAACGGCGAGACCAATAGCGTCCTCTGGTTTTTCTTGTAGAAATTTATGAATATATTTTGCCGGGATATGGCCTTCAAAAACATAACCTTCTTTGGAAACAGCCGTGTGGCAGGACTGATAGCGCGGCAGTATAGACTTTTCGGCCTTTAGGTCTGATAAATCATTTGTATTATGGGCTTTTGTTTCAAAGCCATGATCTTCTATATGTGTGATCCATTTACTACAGCAGTGACAAGTTGGACTTTTATATACCTCCAGAACAGGTAAAATTGATTGCTGCAAGGCATCTTGACTTACGTCTCTCACCGTATTTTCTTCAGAACAGGCCGTCAGAAATACAGCTATAAAAATGGCGAATAATGGCTTTGTTATTAATTGAGAAAATAACATAATATGCTCCTTGTTAGGGCCGTTTAGTCTATAATTTAATGGGTGAATTATTTAATTGCCACGAGAAAGTAGCATAACAAAATAGAGGGCAGTTTTTAAACGTTTAAACAAACCGAAAGTAAGATTAAATCTTTGGAGTGCAGACGGATTTGCCCTGCGTTACAGGGAAATCGGGGGGCGGTAAAGGGTGGTCAGGGGCTGTCTTGTTACCAAATACGGGTAGTTGCCCTTTCGTTGAAGGGTAACCACTTCCCAGTCTTGATGAGGGGAAGACAGTAATATAACTGATGAACACCCCCCCCAAGGGCGCAATCGCAATCCTGTATGCAGCAATCATCCATGAATGATTGCGTTGCCGTATCAATGATTATGATATGATTGATCATATCTTTTGCACTGCGGTTTGTTGTATCCATATCCAAATGGATATTCTGACTGA
Source organism: Alphaproteobacteria bacterium (assembly GCA_002402225.1). Classification (GTDB taxonomy): domain Bacteria; phylum Pseudomonadota; class Alphaproteobacteria; order Sphingomonadales; family Emcibacteraceae; genus Paremcibacter. The sequence continues at coordinate 6,701 of NVVM01000067.1, read as the reverse complement.
TGTCCATTTGACAAGAAGCATTTGTGGCATTGGCTGTCTGACCAATAAAGACCATAAGCATGAGCATAACCACCAGAATCTTGTTTTTAATAAATAACACTTTTTATAACCAGTCTTTCATTTTTCTATATGTATTATAGACATAAATTAAAAATTCAACAGTAATTTTTAATAAGGATACATATGAAAACGTCTTCATTGCCCAATTACATCACTTAAATTTCATAAATATTTTACTATAGGCTTGTTCACAATCCTCATGGCATGGAAGAAGTCGAATATAATTCAATGTTGTTAATCTGGGTCGTTTATATGGTAGGAAAGGAAAAAAGTAAAAACGACATAATTAATTAAGGAACATTTGCGATCTTGCTTTTATACCTTTCCTAAAGGCTTATACGGCCTCGAACGAAACATCCCTCAAATTTTTTTAAGTAATGTTTTTTAATATGGTAGAATATGATGCGCCTAAAACAGATGATGGGCATGATTATGTTCGTTTGGAAAGTTTATGGTCTTTAAAYTTTGGTTGCTTTAGGGTAATATTTATRGGGGATTGTTGGTAATGGTRCGTATTAGAACTGAGYAAGTGAATTTAGAATATGGTTCTTGTTATAGTATTTAAGGTATTATGGGCGTGATTAGGAAGAATATGAACAAAGATATAGATCGTGCGTTAGCGCATTATTCAAAGATTAATTTTCAGAATGACCTGAAAAACCTGGACCTGAAAAATCTGGAAAAGGATGTGTATGGGCGGATATCCCAGAATCGGTATGACCGGAATGACCGGAAAAACATCATAGAGAGATGGTTTGGTATCCCGGCATCCTTGGGGGGCAGTATCATGGCCTCCACGTTGATTGTAGGTGTATTCTTTGGTGCTCAACTTCAGACCGAACCTGCAATAAGCGAATATGATGAATTTGGGTTTGAAGTATTCAGCGTGAAAAACTCTAAATTGCCATCTTCATTACTGGTCTCCGAATTATGACTCTTATTAAACGAATTATTTTCTTTTCACTTTCTCTCCTATTGGTCATTGCCATAGGTTTTGGTATCGGGGAATATTTTTCAAAGAATTATGCGAAAAGCATGGAAGAATCTCATCAACGTTTCCATGACAAACTGAACTTGACGCAGGCCCAAACGGACAAGCTGATACCAATTGAAAAAAAATACGCCGAACAAAAAACTTTTTATGAAAACCAGATACGCCAAGCCAATGGGGAACTTGGCGATATTATGAAAAAAGAAAAAGCTTATACGCCGGCAGTTCAGGCTGCTGTTGATAAAGTGCATGTTGCCATGGGGCATCTTCAGCAAATAACGCTTACTCATTTCTTCGATATGAGAGTTCTGTTAGATGAAAGTCAGAAGCGGGTTCTGGATGATTATGTAACGGATGCAATGCATGAGCATTGATCAAACGGCAGGTGATGAAAAACTTGCCCGCCAGCTGCAGGAAGGCTCCGATAGGGCGTTCGATGAATTAATGTCACGCTATAAAGGGCGGCTTTATGCCTTTATTTGCCGCTATGTTGCGGACAGGGATGAAGCCTATGACCTTTTGCAGGAAAGCTTCCTCGCCATACATCAAAAAATCCATCTATATGATTCAAACCGGAAATTCTCCAYTKRKGCGTTNNTCMAATTGCNTKGMAWAAATGCCGGGATTGGGGCCGGAAAAAAACTTTAACGCGTATCTTGCCTTTTTCCTCGTTKGATAAARCGGACGGMSAARCAGRTTTTATCGAAAAYTTTGCTGATCAGGGAGGAACCCCGGAACAGATACTCATTGGYAGRARTGAACTGGAAATYCTTGCCAAAGCCGTRKCAAAATTATCGGATAAACTTAAAATCCCTCTTATTATGTGCGTTCTGGAGGATATGTCTCAGGAAGATTGCGCCGGAATATTGGGCGTTTCCCAAAAAACCGTCGAGACCAGAATTTACCGCGCCCGGAAAAAATTAACTGAGATAACATCCTTGAAGTCTGTTTATAGCTCCTAAAATGAATCGAAATATATTCTGTTTCTTACCGTATTCTTTGACCTAAGCCGTATCGCATCAATGGGCGTTATTTTCTATATTGTCATGGATATCATTGTGCTTGGTGCCTTTCTGAGTATTAAAGCGCAAACGGATATGTTGGTCATTTATGTTTCAATCGCGGTGATGATATTTGTGTTTGTTGGGGAACGGTTGTTTTTACGCTGGCATTCCCAGCATGATAAAGGGGAAGAAATCTAAGAGCGGAAACTCTTAAATCAATGCCAGCCATTAAATTATATTTATTTTATATTTATTTCTCAGGGGCGTCCTGATTTTAAACGTATTAGACAGACTGATTAAATTATTTAAAATTTCATAGGAAAAGTAAATGTCTTTATCAAAATACATCATTGCTGTTTTTGCCGTTGCTGGGCTTGTCTTGGGCAATGTGGGGGTCGCCTTCTCTCATGAAGGGGAAGATCATAGTAAAGAAAAAATGCAAGATAATAAACTCAGCGCGCAGGGCAAACGGGTTGTGAAGCTGCTGGAAAATTATGCCGCCGCCGTACAGTCCGGAAAATTATCTGAAATTGAAAAATATGTGGTGACGGGGGATGGTTTCAGCAGTCTGGAAGGGGCATTTGAAGATCTGGGATGGGCCAGCTATCGCAAGCATCTGGCATCTGAATTACCCCTGTTCAATGATATTTCCTATGAGCTGACCAATATCCGTCCATATGTCAAAGGAAAGATGGCATATGCAATCACGGACTATGCCTTGAATGCTACCATGAAAGACAGTAAATCTGAGGGTGAACAACGTCGTCTGGACATAAAAGGCAAGGCGACTATTATACTGGTGCGGTTAAATAAAGAATGGAAAATTCGTCATGTGCATACGGCACGTGCCAAGGGTGAAAAACCCGGATTAGAAAAAAATCATCATTAATTTTTATTGGCCTGCCTTGGAGAAAGGACAGGCCATTTCAACATCTGTGAGGCTATTATGAAATTATCCAAGATCATTCTCGTAAGCATTCCTGTTCTGATTATCGCGCCGCTGGCATTTGTTTATTCCGGCATATTCAATGTCGCCGCCACCGCCACCCATGACCCGGTCACAAATTGGCTTTTGACCCAGACAAGAATCCGATCCATAGAGGTACGCTCAAAAGGCATCGAGATTCCTGACCTTGATGATGAGAAGCTTCAACTGGCGGGCATCAATGATTTCAACTCCATGTGTGCCGAGTGCCATACCGCCCCGGGACGCCAGCCATCGTCTTTGGCGCTTGGGCTAAATCCTGCGGCTCCTGACCTTGCAGAGCGCGCGCTTGAGGTTGGCCCGGCAGAATTATTCTGGGTCACCAAAAATGGCATTCGCATGACCGGTATGCCGGCTTGGGGGGCATCACATGGAGATGATGGCATCTGGCCTGTTGTCGCCTTTATGCAGGTTCTCCCCGATCTGGATGCAGAGGATTATCAGGAAATGTTAAAAGATGCCAAAGGCATGGGACATCATGCTCATTGACCAAAAGGTCGCGATATTCATGCGCAGACGGCTCTAGAATAAATCAGCTTTCTATTACCCCCTCCGAAAATTTTATGCGAGAATTTTATATTTTTGTGAGGGGCGAGGCATTTCCGTGCGTATTAGGCTAGAACGGGGCGTTTCGGTGATGTTTTGGGTCTGTCCGTTAACATTGGGAATAGGATAAAATCAGAAGTAAAAACAGCTGGTAACGACACTATTTAAAAATTAAGGATGAGGGCTGATTAAAGTGCCATCTCCTTAGAAATTACCTCTTTAAATTGCACCTAAAATTAGGCAGCGATTCCATTTTTGTTTTCTAAATTTAATATATATATCAAATGATTAGCTTGACTTTTCTTGCAAAAAATTATAAGAATTTGACTTATGTCATGTTCATTTTTCCGTTTTAAAGTATATCTACCAATAGAGGCAGTTTAAAAGTCAAATCAGATTTTGTATCAGTTTCTCAACATAAATTAGGAAAAAAAATGTATAGAAAATTAAAGAAGAAAATTCTTTATGCACCATTGTTTACAAGTATGTTGTTGATGAGCGGGGGCGCAGCACAATCACAAGAGACAGCGGTTGATTTCAAGAATAAAATCATTGAACTTGAGCAGAGAATTTCCGGTTTGGAATTATTGAAGCAGGAACTTCAGGAATTAAAGGATAGTCTGGAGAAAAAGGAAGAGACGGTACTGGCGAAGGAAGAAAAGCTTGACAGTGAGATCAAATCTATAAAATCCCTCCGTAAGTCCATGTCCGTCAGAGAAGCCAAACCGCGTGGAAAATGGCATATGGCCGGCTACGCCGATGTGGGTTTTGAGGCCATCTCGGGGGATAATAATGACAGCTTTGTGGCCGGAAAATTCAACCCCATGTTTCATTTCCAATATGAAGACTGGCTGCTTTTCGAAGGCGAGCTGCAAATTGTAACCAACGAAGCCGGCGAGACCATTATCGATGTGGAGTTTTCCCAGCTAGATTTCATGCTGCATGATAATATCACCTTGGTTGTCGGCAAATATCTCAGCCCGATCGGACAGTTTCAGGAACGTCTGCATCCCAGTTGGATCAACAGATCAATGAACGCGCCCACCGGTTTCGGCCATGGCGGCGTGCAGCCGGCCAACGAAGTGGGGGTCATGTTGCGCGGCGGCGTTACGCTCACTGATGAGGTTACTTTCCGCTATGCCCTGTCTGCCGGAAACGGCCCCCGCTTTGGCCATGATGATGATGAGCTGGAACTGGAAGGGATTGGCGCGGATAATGACAGCAGCAAGGCCCTTGGCGGCCGGTTGGCATTGGTTCACAAATCTTCTCTGGAACTGGGGTTCTCCTATCTGAATTCCGGGGTTAACAGTCAGGCAGGACTGTTGCCGGACGGCGATATGGCACTGGCTAGAAAAGGCGATTACAGGCTCTGGGGCGCGGATATGGCCTATACAAAGGGGAGCTGGGATATACGGGCTGAATATCTTAACGCCAAGAATTCTCCCTCAGGGGGAACGGTTGCCGGCGGATTTGAAGAAGTCAACTGGGAGGCCTGGTATACCCAACTAGCCTACCGCCTGTCCGGCCTGCTGGATAATCCGGCATTGGGCAAGCTCGAGCCGGTGATAAGATACGGCGAGTTCCGGACCAATGTTGGTGATGAGCTTCAACTGTCGGCTGAAAAAAGATGGAATATCGGCATTAATTACTGGCTGTCGTCGAGCATTGTGGTGAAAACGGGTATTGAACGCCGCAATTATATTCTGGTCAATAGAGCAGATGAAACACGCTATAAAGTTCAGATGGCGTACGGTTTCTAAAACTCGGAAAGGATGGAAAGATGAAAAACACTAACTACATAATGATAGCCTCTCTGATAATTTCAGTTTTTGCGGGAACGGCGGCTCAGGCGGCCGAAAGCGCCAAGAAAGATCCCATGCAGATTGTCCGAGGCGCAAAATCCTGGGCTCAGACCTGCGGCAGTTGCCACAATATCAGACCCCCCAAGGATCTCACCGATGAGGAATGGGAAGTGTCCGCCATTCATATGAGGGTGCGGGCCAATATTCCGGGAAATGTCATCAGGGATATTATTGCTTTCCTTCAGGCAAGTAATAATGAAAAAGTTAAAAAGTGAGCTATATGGAGTTTAATATGAGAAATATTTTATCACCAATAATGAAGGTTGGTTTGGCTTTCGCTATTACCTCTCTGGCAAATGCCCCGGTTAATGCCAATGAGGTTAAGCTGGGTGCCAAGGTATATGGCGGAACCTGTGTCGCCTGTCATGGTGAAAATGGCAAAGGGGAAATCCCCGGCGTTCCCGACCTCACATCGGCCAAAGGCCCCCTTGCCAAGACGGATGCTGTCTTGCTGGATCATATTGTAAATGGCTATGAAAGCCCGGGTTCAGATATGGCTATGCCGGAATTAGGCGGAAATGAGGATCTTACAGAACAGGATATCAAGAATGTTATTGCCTATATGCGGGCGAAATACCAACGTAAAAAGTAAGCTGTTAAAGGATAGAGGTATTTTTTGAGCAACAAGCCTTGGAAAGGCCTAGAGCATTCTGCGCTTAGATACGGCCATTTGACCGGGATTATTTTACGTCATGGCAAGGTGGGTTTAGCAATGCGATGCGGCGTATCTAAGCGCAGAATGCTCTAAGCGCAGAATGCTCTAAGCGCAGAATGCTCTAAGCGCAGAATGCTCTAAGCGCAGAATGCTCTAAGCGCAGAATGCTCTAAGCGCAGAATGCTCTAGAATGCAGAGCCAAGCCGGATGAGAATTCCTGTATTATCGGGGTTTCTCGCATTGTGATCTGGATTGATCTGATGCAGGATATTTAGATCCACACTTGCGCCGAAAATATCTGCCATACGGTAAGCCAGTTCAAAGTCAATTTCCCGTCCATCCGGAGCAAGTGATATGTTGCGGTTGATGAAGGACAATATATTGGCCTGATAATCCCGGCTCGTGACATAGGCGATATTCGCCTGTCCGCCCATCACCCTTAAGGGCTGGCTCACAGCAAAACTTAATCTGTCGCCTCTCTGGAACAGAGAATGTCCAGTTAGTCCTATGGAAAAGCTGGTGGATGTCGAGGTGTCGATACGTGCCCAGTACATCCGTGTGCTGTACTGCGAAATCGGCCGCATCTTGAACCACATTT
>NVVM01000002.1 GCA_002402225.1 Alphaproteobacteria bacterium | reverse complement strand
GATTTCTCGGCTGCTATCCTGCCATTGTCGCGGCTCCCGAATTTTATAACCGCGAAGATGCCAAGGGCAAAGGCAAGGATCATGATGTATCCATGGAACGCCATGGGTGCTGAGCTGGTTTTGGCCACGATGAAAAGGGCCATTAAAACACCGATGCCGAGGCTCAGAGAAGTTAATCCTTTTGCCAGACTATTGACGGTTGGGGGGGGGCTGAGGTTTGTCATTTTTATAACCTGAATTTTAAATGTTGAATATTCTTTCTGCTCGATAACCTGATGTCAATTTGCCTGTTACTAAATATGTTGAGCAGTTATATTTATTTTAAATTGAACGCTTAAGCTATTCATATTGACCAATCATTGATGCAGGTCAACTATAATTCACAATATCTGCTTCGGGAAAAGATTTTATGACTTTTTATTTTAAAAAAACAAAGTGAGAATGGCTTGAGGGCGTGAATTTAAAGAGATATGGTAAACCTGAAATTCAGAGGCTTTATTTTAGGATATTTAACAGGGAAAGTAATGTAGTGACATATGAAACTATCAAAAAGATTTGCAGCTTAAATATTTTATCACCTAGAATTCATATAGCTCTTCGGGCTGTTTTAAGCTTGAGTGTTATAAGTCTGTCAGCCTGTGATGGTGGGGATATTCGCAGTGACGGGGGCGATAGTCCTGCACGGCAACTTCATGAAACCATTCTCACTCTGGACAGCCACGTGGATATTTCTTCTGATTATACTTATAAGCCCGCTTTTGATCCGGGAAAACTGACGGACATGAAAGTCGATATTCCTAAAATGACGGCGGGGGGCTTGGACGCGGCCTTTTTTGTGGTTTATGTGGGGCAAACCGCGCGAACAGAAGAAAATTACAGGATCGTCAAACAGGATGCTCTGCGCAAGTTTGACGGGATTCATAGGATGACCGATGAGCTTTATCCTGATCAAATCGGATTGGCCTACAGTCCGGCTGAGGTAAGGCATATATATAAAGAAGGTAAAAAGGTCGCCATTATTGGCATAGAAAACGGCTATGCCATTGGCCGGGATATTGCGCTGGTCGAAGATTATTATAACCGGGGTGCCCGCTATATGACCTTGGCCCATAATGGACATAACGACATATGTGACAGCGCCCAGCCCAAGGAAAAACTGGGCGATATACCGGCAGAKYHTGGYBKRGTCANKTSWRTWWRRYSYSCAGKTCMTMSKWRAWMWRWACYKGSTTGGTATGATGGTGGATATTTCGCATGTGTCAATGGATTGTATGACGCAGGCGGTAAATATATCCAAGGCCCCGGCCATTGCGTCTCATTCCGGGGTTCGGGCTTTGGCCGATCATCCGCGTAATCTGACGGATGCGCAGATGAYATTGCTGGCGCAAAGGGGCGGGGTCATGCAATTGGTGGCCTATTCKGGTTTTTTGAAAATTGATACGGCGCGAAGCGATGCCATTGATGCCCTTACCGAATCTGTCGCTGGGCGCCATGGATTTTCTTCGGATGATTATGAAAGTATTGAGCAAACGCGTGAATGGCAGAAGGGCCGACAAGAAATTGATGAGAAATTTCCTTTGGCCACGGTCAAGGATTTTGTCGACCATATTGATTATGCCGTAAGGCTTATTGGCATCGATCACGTAGGCATAAGCTCTGATTTCGATGGCGGGGGAGAAATCATTGGCTGGAAGGATGCTTCAGAAAGTTTGAATATCACCCGTGAACTCATGGCCCGGGGATATTCAGAAGAAGATATTGCCAAAATATGGGGTGAAAATCTGCTGCGAACCTGGGAAGCCGCAAATCGTACGGCGGCTCAGTTAAAAGCGGCCAAGATATCTAAATGAGCCGCGTTGGCGCGCGCAATATATGCTGAATTTTTTTTCTTATAATGAATAAATTTTTATGCAATTCTTTACAGGATTTTCATATGTCCCCGATAAAGTCAGGTTAAGTAGAGTGATTAGCAAGTGTGATTATTCTGTGACAATGGCAAACCGCCGGTAACAGCGGGACGCAAAGCCTCTGGTCCTTATTATAGTGTTCGTAAGGGATAGCAGGGTTACCGTAAGGAGAAAATTTATGGCGCATTCAGAAAAAATGAACAATACAACACGGCTTACAAATAACTTTGAATATAAAAAAGAGCTGGCTTTCCAGCTTGTGAAACGATTTGGTATGACCGCTGCCCGGCAGACATGCATTGAAAATAAATGGGATGAGGTCTTAAAGGCAGTTGATTCCGTCAGGGCCCATTAGAGCGCAGAGCGCTCTAATACTTACTCAATAGGCTTCAGCTTCTTTAATTCTAGCAAGTTTTGCTGTTTTAATATGGCCTTTTTCTTGAGGACATGCTTTTCCATGCCCATCCTCTCGTACATGGGTTTGATTTTATTGTTGTCCCATAGCATATCCGACTCAAGTTATTTCATTAACCATGAATTTATTTCAAGTTTTGGACCTAAACGGCATATATCTTTCGTTGAATTCAAGAAAACCTTAGAAAATACACCCCCAATAAAATTCTTATTTTTTTATAACCGGTCAGTAACATTGGCTGCCTAAACCAAAGTAATAATTTAGTTTTTTGCCATTATGCAATGTTATTACATAATGAAATTATGATTGAATTCCTTGTCAAGTTAAAGTTTTTTTAATTTTGACCCTATGGGGGTCTTGTAAAGCACACGGAAATTAGGATAGTGTGCCTACAGTCTAGCTATTCGGATTCTATATTTTGAATATTAGGATTGGGACGGACAGGGAAATCGTTTGCATGAATGCACCAATAATAATCCTTACCTTTGAGTGGGGAACGCATTTAGCTTACGAAAAAGTAAAGCAGTAAAATACTCTGAGGGGAGTAACGTTAAGATGAAGAAAAGAAGCTTAGGCATAAAGAGTAAAATCTTTGTTTCGCTATCCTGTTTTTATCATCTGTTTTCATTATCTTCTCTTCGTATATTACGTACCGTATTACATGGTAAAAACTTTAACAACTCACTTAAAAAAGCTGTAGGAAGAAGAATGAATATGCATCGAGTTAGAACAGCCGTTCTTTCCGCCGTTGCTGCCACCTCCCTTGTATGGGGCGCAGGTAGCGCGGGTGCCGCTGATTTGAATAAGGTTCTGGAAGTTGGAATAAAAGCAAATCAGATGGCACAACAATCACAAGAAAAAATCAACAAAACAGTTGATCAAACCGATAAAATTATTGGTGATTACAAGGCGGTTCTCAGGACTGTTGAAGGATTGCGCGTTTATAATGCGCAGCTTCAGCGGCAGATTGACCTTCAAGTGGTTGAAATGGGAAAATTAAGCAATTCCATTAAAGGTGTGACGTATATCAAGCGTCAAATTACGCCGTTGATGATGGATATGGTTGCCGCATTGGGTGATTTCATTGAATATGACCTTCCCATTAAACGTGAAGAACGCCTTGCGGGCATTGAACGCCTAAGAGAATTGATGGATAATCCGAATGTGGATGCGTCTGAGAAATTCCGTAGTGTATTTGAATTATATCAAATCGAAAGTGAATATGGACGTGCGGTTCAAGCCTATACCGATAAAGTTGTGGTCGGCGGGAATGAACTGGAAGTTGATATGCTTCATATTGGCCGTATTGCGCTTGTGTATCAAACCCGTGACGGCAAACAGTCCGGCATGTGGGATGTTGAAACCAAATCATGGGTTCCGCTTGCAGAATCTTACCGTAAGCCTATTAAGAACGCATTGGCCGTGGCAAATAAACAGGCCGCTGCTGATACCCTCCTGAGATTGCCGCTTACAGCACCGATTGCTGGTAAAATGGAGACAGCACAATGAGAAAATTTATTAATGTTATAATCGCTGTTGCCATGATAGGTTTCGGTTTGAGCTTTTCGTCTTCTGCCTATGCACAAACCGCTCCAAAAGCCAAAAATCTTGATGAGCTGCTCGAAATGGTAAGGCAGGGCGCCTATAAAGAGAGCCAGGAAAACAAGCGTCGCGAGAGAGAATTTATTCAGCAAAAATCCAAGCAGCAGTCTTTATTGGCGGGCGCGCGGAATGATCAAAAAAGAGAAGAGCGTCGCTCAGATCGTCTGGAAGCTGAATTTAAAGCGAACGAAGATAAAATTACCAAGCTGGAAGAAGAGCTGTCCCATGAATTGGGCGCATTGAAAGAGCTCTTTGGTGTTCTTCAGCAGGTTTCCGGTGATGCCAAGGCGGTTTTCAGAGATTCAATCATCTCTGCCCAGTTCCCTGGCCGCGAAGTTTATCTTGATGAACTGATTGCCAAGGCATCCAGTTCCGAGCTGCCGACCATCGAAGAAATCGGACGTCTTTGGTATGAAGTACAGCGCGAAATGACTGAATCAGGCAAAATTGTCAAATTTGTCGGCGATGTGCAATTTCCAAATGGTGAAATCGTTAATAAGGAACTTGTCCGTGTTGGGACATTTAACCTGGTTTCAGACGGCAAATATTTGGAATGGCGTTCTAAATACCAGAATGTTTCCGAATTGCCGCGTCAGCCACAATCACGGTTCCTAGAAACAGCCCAGGGTTTGCAAGATGCAGAAACAGGCATTGCGCCATTTGCCCTTGACGTTTCGCGCGGCGCTATTTTGAGTTWGCTCATCCAAGACCCAAGCATCAAAGAGCGTATTGATCAAGGTGGCATCATTGGCTATATCATCATTTATGGTTTAGGGCCTCTCAGCTTATTGTTGATCATTGTTTCCGGCCTGAARCTGGTGGTAACGCGWGGTAAGGTTAAAGCGCAAATCCGTAGTGATGAGCCGAATGACAATAATCCGCTGGGCCGCGTTCTGGGTGTTTATGACCCGGCTAAATCTGTTGATGTTGAAACACTTGAGCTAAAACTTGATGAAGCAATTCTGAAAGAAATCCCCGCTCTTGAACGCTTCTTGACCATGATTAAGGTGATTGCCGCGATTTCGCCGCTCATGGGTCTCCTCGGGACCGTTACCGGTATGATCAACACCTTCCAGTCCATGACATTATTTGGTACTGGTGATCCGAAGCTGATGGCCGGTGGTATTTCACAAGCACTTGTCACGACTGTTTTGGGTATTGTGGTGGCCTTGCCAACATTGTTCCTGCATTCAATCGTTGCTGGATGGAGTAAGGATATTGTCCATACTCTTGAAGAGCAGAGTGCCGGAATTATTGCCGTCCATGCGGAACAGAGTCAAAAAGGGGCCTGATCATGTATGAGCTGATAGATTTGTTTGAAACTGTTCGTGATTTCATGGAGAAGGGGGGGCCTGTCCTGAATGCGATCTTCATCATTATCTTTCTGCTCTGGGCTTTGGTGTTCGAACGGATGATGTATTTCAAAACCGGACACCGTAAACAGGTGAATGAGGTTATGGCCAGCTGGGAGGCCCGCGCAGAGCGGACTTCCTGGCACGCCCACCAAATTCGCAGGGCCATGATCAGTCAGGTGACCATGGATCTGAGAAGTAATCTGCCGCTGATTAAAACATTGGTGGCGATTTCCCCTCTCATGGGGCTTCTTGGAACTGTATGGGGTATGATTGAGGTTTTCGATGTAATGGCAATCCTTGGCAGTAGTAACGTAAAGGCCATGGCGGCCGGCGTTTCTAAGGCCACAATTCCGACGATGGCAGGGATGGTTGGCGCACTTTCCGGTGTGTTCGCTGCATCCTTTCTTGAAGGCCGGATGAACAAGGAAGCCGAATTGCTTGAAGACCATTTAACCAAAGACCATTGAGAGAGTAAATATGCGTAGACACGCTTCAAAAACCAGTGACGGAGATGCAGAAATTGATATGACACCGATGCTTGACATCGTGTTCATCATGCTGATCTTCTTCATCGTTACCGCCTCCTTCCTTAAGGAAGCCGGTATCGAAATTAATCGCCCTGATGCTTCCACTGCGGTGAAAGCGGACAAGGCAAATATAATGATCGCCATAAGTGACAAAGACGAAGTCTGGATGGAAAAACGCCGGGTTGATGTGCGAGCTGTTCGGGCCAATGTGGAACGGCTGCGTGCGGAAAACCCTGAAGGGTCTGTCGTGATCCAGGCGGATGTTGATTCAAGGTCTGGCGTTGTGATGGAAGTCGTTGATGCTGTCCGCAAGGCTGGCGTTCAAGACTATGTAGTGGCGACAACAGAACAATGATTGCACGTTATATATTAGCAACCACATTCGCCCTCCTGGTTACCTTTGCGTTATTTTGGGGCATGCAAGCCCTTATCGCCACCGGGGAAAACCCGACAGACGGCAGCATTCAAGGCCGGAAGGTAGAGATAGGCGAAGTGCGGCAAGCTCAAGATCTTGAGCAGAAGATCCGCAAACCCGACAAGCCCGAGGACGCAGACACGCCCCCGGAGACACCCGAAATGGATATGGATACCAATGTTGATAACGTAAATACCGGTATTGAAATTGGTATGGCGCCTGTCGTCGCCGTCGTCAGTGTCGGCGGAACAGGGGGATTTGCCGCCAGCGACGGGGATTATTTACCCATCGTGAAAGTGGCACCGATTTATCCGCGACGCGCTGCTGAACGGGGGCTCTCTGGTTATGTAATTGTGGAATTCACGGTGACCAAATTTGGTACCGTGGTTGATGCAAAGGTCATAGAAAGCACTAATTCAGTATTTAAYCGTTCGGCCTTGAAAGCGGCACTGAAGTTTAAATATAAACCCAAAGTGGTYGACGGTGAACCGATTGATGTGGCCGGCGTATTGCATAAGATCACTTTTGAGATGGAAGATAAATAGAGGAGCTAGCGTATGAATAAACTTACCAAAATTACCAGGGCCCTCGTATCCGCAACGGCATTATGCGGGGTTATGGCATTCGCCACGGCTCTGCCTGCTGTTGTCGGCATCTCGGGTCAGGCACAGGCGGCGACCAAGAAAGAAGACCGCAAATTTGAAGATAGAAAAACGCGCAGGACTCCGGCCCTGAGTGAAAAAATCTACAAGGTTCTTGGTAAAGCACAGGAATGTGCCGACCTTAATGACTATCCTTGTGCCTTGCAGGTTCTTGAAGATGGTCTGGGCTCTAAACTTGAAAAACTGAACAGTTATGAGCGGGCCCAATATTATAATTTCAAGGGTTTTCTATTCTATAGTCAAGAAAAATATAACGAGGCTTTAAAGGCTTATGAAAATGTGCTGCGACAGGAAAATTTACCTGCTGCCATGGAGGATACCACGGTTTATACCATGGCCCAGCTTTATTTCATCAAGGAGGACTATAATAATTCCATCAAGATGATGTTGCGCTGGCTTGAATATCAGCCCGCGCCGACGGCCCAGCCGTTGATATTGTTGGCACAGGCTTATTATTCTCTTGGTACGGTTGAAGGTATTTCTCCAGCAGCCTCTGCGGATCATTTCAATAAAGGTATACCGTTAATCCTGCAAGCGATTGATCTGTATAAAGCATCAGACAAGCAACCMAAAGAGAATTGGTACCTGTTGCTTCGGGTGATGTATTTTGAGATGAAGCAAAATCAGAAGGTTGTCGATATTCTGGAATTATTGGTCAATACATGGCCAAAGAAGGAATATTGGTTGCAGCTTGCCGGCATGTACGGCGAGATGAGTTCTGATGCCAAGACGGAAAAAGCCCAGTTGAAATTTGAAAAAAAGCAGCTGGCAACCTATGAAACGGCTTACCGTCAAGGTTATCTTGAAAAGGGCAGTGAGCTTATCAATATGTCTCAGCTTTATATGTATCACGAAGCGCCCTATTGGGCCTCTGATGTTATCGTAAAAGGGCTTAAGTCGGGCATAATAGAAAAGAACAAGAAAAATTATGAAAGTCTTGCTCAGGCCCGGATTAATGCACAGGATATGAGGCAATCATTAGAGCCATTACGTGTTGCCGCAGAGCTGTCGGACGATGGGGAGCTTTATAAAAAGCTAGGCCAGGTTTATATGCAGCTTGACGATTATAAGAATGGTGCAAAATATTTTGGTCTGGCGCTCAAAAAGGGGGGATTAAAACGTCCCGATTCCGTTGCGATATATAGAGGTATGTGCTTTTTCAATCTGGGTAAGCTTAATGAAGCCAAAAAAGCCTTTGAAATGGCGACTAAAGACAAAAGAAGTCGTAGGCAAGCCAAAAAGTGGATCACTTATTTGAGTAAGGAAAAAGAGCGTTTGAAGCAGATCAAGGAATTTCTTGGTTAATCGCTGAGATAGTTATCTTGCGGCCTAAAATAAAGCTGTTTGCTATTGATATAAAAACAGGGCGAAAGGATTTTCGTCCTGTTTTTTATTATTATATTCAGCCAGAGGGCTTGTGTGTTTTTTTATACTACACTATCGTAGTTATTTCTGCGAAAGAACGATGTCTCATTCTTTGGTCAGAGAGGGAATTTGATATGAATTTCAGGATGGGAAACGCGGGGTAGTTTATGACGTTACTTACACATATATTAATTGCTGCGACCTATGCACTCATCGCTGTTTTGGTGGCTTTTGCGCTTCCTCTCCAATTTGAATCGGTCGATAAAACGTCCTCCCAGATAATTGGGGCGATATTATTCTTTATCGGGGTGCAGTTTCATACAATGTATATTTGGCGCTTTGGTAAAGAAGACACAGTAAACCGGTTGTTGGCCCTGCATCAAGACTATCAGGTAAGCCTTGATAAGCTGGAAGAWAWKANRWGCTNNGRMWTRGTKASGSTTSRYKWRAAAATATATAAAGTCGACAACAGGCAGAATACAGAAATAATTTCTGARATGCATGTCTTGCAGACGTTGCTAAATCAAGTCATAGAGAAATCCGGTGAGTCTCTGGAGAAAAGAACCAAAGGGGATAAAAAATCGAAAAACTCCCCGGGTTCCCGTGATAAGAAATTACAGGCTGATTTGAAAAAGATTGACCGCAGCGATGGTGAGGTGCTGAATATCATGCATCACGCATTAGAGGGAAACAGAGTAGACCTTTATCTTCAGCCGATTGTGGCGCTGCCTTCCCGGCGGGTTGTCCATTATGAATCCTATAGCCGGGTGCGGGATGACAGCGACAATGTTATTTTTCCGTCGCAATATCTGAAATTGGCCGAGGATAGCGGATTGGTCGGTACATTGGATAATTTATTACTCTTCAGATGTATTCAGGTCATTCGCAGGCTTGGCCCCCGGCGGCCAGACCTTCGGTTTTTCTGTAATATTTCTTCGGTATCCTTAAATGACAAGGAATTTTTCCCGCAGTTCATCGACTTTATGTTGGAAAATAATGAGCTATCAGACCGGTTGGTTTTTGAATTTTCACAAAAAGACGTGATGCGTCAATCGCCATCAGTTGGGCGTAGTCTGGCCACTTTGGGCCGGCGGGGGTTTCGTTTCTCAATGGATCAGATCATTGACCTTAATATGGATCTGGCCGACCTTTCCTCCCGATATTTCCGTTATGTCAAGATTGGGGCTTCACTGGTTCTTGACCAGGAGGCCGATATACATCCTGATGACTTAAAGGAAGCCTTCAGCCGTTATGACCTTGACTTGATCATCGAGAAGATTGAAAGCGATCAGACCATCATTGATGTATTGGACTATGGCATGGAYTATGGTCAGGGGTTCTTGTTCGGGGAACCGCGCCTTAGCAGTGATACGCGCCTGGACTTGTAGTAAGGCCGGATTTCCAGAAAAATTAAGCCTCTGACCGATTAATGTTCAGTGGCTTAATATCTATACATTAAGCTATCAAAGCGTAGAATGTTTTAGGAAAATAACGCATCAATATCTGATTGTGTGGTATTTTCCGACAGTTTCGGGCTTAGTCCGGCTTTGGAGTCTTCTTCATAGGCTATTGGTTTCGGCGGTGTTGTTTTAGCCTTTTTCTCGGCGATAGCCTGTTCTTTTTTTAACTTGGCCTGTTCGATCAGATTTGGTTCATCTTTAACCGGCGCAGGGTCTTTTTTGACAGCCTCTACTGCTGGCTCTACTGCTGGTGCGGCCTTAGCTTCTGGCACCGCCTCAACAACCTCAGCTGCGGGCTGTTCAGCTTCTGGTTCAACTTCTGGTTCAGGCTTTGTTTCAATTTCTGGTGTCTCGGCCGCTTGCCCATCAAACATAAAGTCAATATCATCTGCGCTGGTAATTTCGTCTGTTGCGGCTATTGGTTCCTGAGCTTCAGGTGCCGCCGCCGGGTCTGGCTTAATATCGTTCGTATCATCAATTTCAACGGTTTCGATTTCAACCTCTGGTTCTGCGCCCGCGTCGACTTCTGCGGGGCCATTTAAGAGGTCATCAATTTCACTTTGATCAATCCCTTCACCCTCCAAAGCTGGCCCATTAAGCAACGCGGCATCTTCATCAACCTCTTCTTTATTAATTTCCTGATTTTCTTGCGGCTTGTCCGCAACGCCCAGAATATTTATCAATTTAGAGACGCGATCTTCCACATGTTGCAATGTGCTAACGACCTTACTTATTCTTTGGCCGGTTATATCCTGAAAGGAACAGGCCTCAAATATTTGCATCACAGAATCATTCACTGTCGTGGTATAGGCCTCCAGATCGCTTGGATCCGCTTCCATGATTTGTTCGGCTGATTCCATAATGGTGTTGGTTGCGCTTTCGGTTTGCTGGACAATAGCCTCRAGCTCCARCCCCGCGCGCGGGATACCCACTGTATCGCTATTTTCTGGTGATAATGACGAAATTTCTATTCGTGCATCATCTATATAGTCAGCTAAAGACTGACATTCCGCATATATGGTCAGATCAATAGACTTGAAATAGCTTTCAAGGGATCGCATTAATACTTCAGTCAGAGCAGCCACGTCCGGCAGTGATACGGACTGATGGTCGCCCGCACGCAATCTGTCCACCAAAGGACCGATATGCTCTGGCAAGAGACCTGATGCCATTAGAATTCTCCGAGTACGGCGGATAGTTTTTGTTTAAGGGTCGCCGCATTAAAAGGTTTAACGATATAATTATTCACACCAGCTTTCTTGGCAGCAATCACATTCTCGGTTTTAGATTCTGCGGTGACCATGATGAAGGGTGTTTTTTTGAGGATGTCATCTGAACGGACTTCTTTCAACAGTTCGTACCCTGTCATGGGTTCCATATTCCAGTCTGAGATGATGATTCCATACCCCTTGCCGCGCATTTTATTGAGGGCCTCTGATCCGTCGCTGGCTTCATCAACATTATTGAAGCCTAACTGTTTCAAAAGATTGCGAATAATTCGCAACATTGTTTTATAATCATCCACGATAAGGATGGGCATTGCTTTGTCTACAGCCATAATTTTTCCGTTCACATATTAATAACTTTGATTCCAGCCAAGGAAATATTCTCTATTCCTTGTGCGTATTTAAATAAGCTAACGTAATTCCTTAAAAAAAGGGTTAATATGAAATAGCGAATATTTTTTTTATTTGCTTTATTGTTTCAAGGGTATTAGGCACAGAAGCTTAAATGTTTGGGATAAAGAAAAAGGGTAAAATATGTCAGACGTAAGTACAGCCTGCTTNGATAAGCTTTCAGTGGGTCAATTATATAGTACCGTCAATATTGTAACTGATGAAGATATTCTAAAATTTGCCGAGGTGACCGGCGATGTAAACCCGATACATTTGGACGAAGATTATGCCAAAGTCTCTGTTTTTGGCGAGAGAATAGCCCACGGAATGATTTCTGCGGGCTATATCTCGGCCATATTTGGTACGAGGTTCCCCGGAGCGGGTAGTATTTATTTATCACAAAGTTTAAAGTTTAAGGCACCGGTCAAAATTGGTGATACTGTTGAAACAACAGTGAGCATCATTGGCCTGAATGAAAAAAGAAAATTTGTGACGCTTAACTGCGAATGTAAAGTCGGTGATGTGAGCGTGCTGACGGGGGAAGCCCTGCTTAAGGTTCCAGACTGAGGGGCCTGYCCCTGTTATGAGAGTATGGCGAATAAAATAAGAATGTATAAGTAGTATGAAAATATTCAGACATCATGAAGGGCTTTCTGATGACGTAAAGGGCGGCGTTATCGTGCTGGGCAATTTTGATGGTTTCCATAAGGGGCATCAAACTGTAATCGCGCGGGCATGGAAAGTCGCCCGTGAAAGAGAAGTGAGCTTGTCGGTTTTGGTGGTTGAACCTCATCCCCGTCATTTTTTTAATCCTTCGCAAGAAGATTTTCGTTTGACATCCTTCAGAACCAAGGCCCGTTTGCTGGAAGATTTTGGCGTGGACAGACTGTTTGTTTTGCCATTTGACAATGGTCTGGCGCAAATGCCGGCGCAGGATTTTGTCACAGAAATTTTACTTAAGAATWTKGGCRTTAAWCATATYKTKGYKGGTTATGATTANNNYYWYKKTGSSGSKSGSCGSGGYGGMRWWRMTSWWMYMKKSYRRSWYWYKARSCWWGAACNANANTTTGRMSTKACWATTGTYGAWAAARTTATGGAAGRMGAYCAYATMTAYTCMTCYASYAATATTCGCGATKCYYTKSRMRMYGGYRAYGTKCGTACMGKSGCSRAYCRRYTAGGTCAYTGGTGGCATGTGGAAGGCCATGTGTTGCGCGGTGACCAGCGGGGCAGAACCATTAATTTCCCGACGGCCAATTTGTCCATGGCGGGCTATATCAAACCAAAACGCGGGGTCTATGCGGTGCGGGTGATCATTGATTCGCCGGGTTCAGGGCCAGGTTCAGGGTCAAATTCGGGGCTAAATTCAGAAAAGGCCAAGGGCGTATGGCACGGGGTGGCAAATATGGGGAACAGACCTACTTTTGGTAAAGATGATCTGATGTTAGAGGCTCATATTTTTGATTTTGATTTTGATATTTACGGAGAATCCATAAAGGTGGAATTTGTCGATTATATCCGGCCTGAGCACAAATTTGATGGCTYGGATAGTCTGAGGGAGCAGATTACAAAAGACTGTGTGAYCGCGAAAAAAATACTGAGCGACCCGCAAAACCAACGGGCGGTGATCCCCATCCCCCGCGCACAAGGATTTCTTTAGGTTTATTTATATACAAAATGCTCGACAATAGAGGTCTGTAATTGCTACAAAGTAGCAGTTTTTCGCCCTTAATTTATAAGATTCAAAATGACAATAGATTATAAATCGACATTATTCCTGCCCAAGACGGATTTCCCCATGAAAGGCAACCTGCCGGCCCGAGAACCGGATTGGCTTGCGAAATGGGAAAAAATGGATATTTACGGCCAGCTGCGTGCCATAGGGCAGCGTAATCCGGACAAATTTATCCTCCATGATGGCCCGCCCTATGCCAACGGCAATATTCATATTGGCCACGCCATGAATAAAACCCTCAAAGATGTTATTATCCGTTCCCAGCAGATGTCGGGCAAGGATGCGCCGTATGTGCCGGGCTGGGATTGTCATGGTCTGCCCATTGAATGGATGATCGAAAAGCAATATCAAAAGAAAAAAATAAAAAAGGACGATGTTGACCCCATCGAGTTTCGTCAGGAATGCCGGAATTTCGCCGCCAAATGGGTTGACGTGCAGCGCGAAGAATTTAAAAGGCTGGGCATCTTTGGGGATTGGGACAAGCCGTATCTGACCATGAATTTTGACAGCGAGGCTCAGATCGTTCGGGAGTTGCAAAAATTCCTGATGAACGGCGACCTGTATCGTGGCTCGAAACCGATCATGTGGTCGGTCATTGAGAAAACCGCCCTTGCCGAGGCCGAGATTGAATATCAGGATCATACGTCTCACATGATTGATGTGGGCTTTGAGGTGGTCAAATCATCGGTAAGGGGTCTTGTCGGGGCGAAAATTGTTATTTGGACCACAACCCCCTGGACTATTCCGGGCAATCGGGGGATCGCTTATGGCAAAGATATTGATTATCTGTTGTTCGAGGTTCTGGCCGTCAATGAAGCCAGCCGCGTGGCCGTGGGCAGTAAAATATCAACCTGTGATGTGTTGAAAGACGCGTTGCTGGGCCGCGCGGGCATTATGGAAATTAAAGAATTGAGCCATTTCAAGGGTGCGGATTTGATGGGCACAATATGCCATCATCCGTGGCATGATACCGGCTATGATTTTGATATTCCCGTTATCGAAGGCTTCCATGTGACGACCGAGGCGGGTACGGGTTACGTTCATATTGCGCCGGGTCATGGCCAAGAGGACTTCGAAGTTGGCAAGGCGGCGGGCCTTCCTGTACCTTTCACCGTGGATGACAGCGGCCTTTATTATGACAGCGTCCCCATGTTTGCGGGCGAACATGTTTATAAAGTCCATGACCATGTTTGCGAAGAACTTGAAAAAGTGGCTGCGCTTTTGGCGCGGGATACCCTTATCCATAGTTATCCCCATAGCTGGCGTTCCAAAGCACCGCTGATTTTCCGCAATACGCCGCAATGGTTTGTCTCCATGGATAATAATGGTCTGCGGGATAAGGCCGTGGCCGAAATTGACAAGGTGCGCTGGGTGCCGGAAAATGCAAAAAACCGTATGATGGCGATGGTTTCGGATCGCCCGGACTGGCTCTTGTCCCGCCAGCGCGCATGGGGCGTTCCCATCACGGTCTTTTTTCACAAGGAAACCGGCGAATTGTTAAAGGATGATGCGGTTAATGAACGTATTGCCACGGCCATAGAAGCCGAAGGCGCGGATGCGTGGTATGGCTGTGATCCTCAGGAATTCCTCGGCGACGATTACAACGCCGATGAGTATGACAAGGTCGAAGATATTCTGGATGTCTGGTTCGACAGCGGTTCCACCCACGCCTTTGTCTTGGAAAAAAGGCCGGAATTACGTGCCCCGGCGGATCTTTATGTGGAGGGCWCGGATCAGCAYCGYGGCTGGTTCCAKWSYTCTTTGCTGGAATCCTGCGGCACGCGGGGCCATGCGCCCTATAAGAATGTACTGACCCACGGCTTCACCCTTGATGACAAGGGCAAAAAAATGTCCAAATCCGGGACAAATTCGGTTGCCCCGCAAAAAATTATTCAGCAGTTTGGTGCGGATATATTGCGTCTGTGGGTGACGTCAACCGACTATATGAATGACCACCGTATTGGCAATAATATCATTCAGGGTCAGGTCGAAGCCTATCGGAAAATCCGCAATACGATGCGCTTCATTCTGGGTAATCTGAATGATTTTTCTGCCGACGAACGCTTGCCCCTGTCCGAGATGCCCGAACTGGATCGGTTGATGCTGCATCGTTTGGCCGAATTGAATGAGATTAATACCCAGGCGATCGCAGATTATAATTATAACCGCATTTATACGGCGCTCTATAATTTTGTCACCGTGGATTTAAGTGCTTTTTATTTTGATATACGTAAAGATTGCCTCTATTGCGATGGGGCGTCAAGTATCCGCCGCCGGGCAACCCGGACGGTATTGGATSRGMTYTKMYKKSTYYWMWCSMMRATSAWSRYSSSCRTRKTSSTCKKYMMSKYYGWGSWMWYSWGSMRRKMMWSRWTMCYSRAWSMARRKKMSMKCRKYYWKKYGYAGRKTTTCCATGACATCCCGGATGACTGGCGTGATGATGCTCTGGCCGCCAAATGGGAAAAAATCAAAGGCTTGCGTAAAGTTGTCACCGGCGCATTGGAAGTGGAGCGCCGTGAAAAGCGTATTGGATCATCCCTGCAGGGCCAAGTGAAGATCTATGTGACGGACGCCRCCTATATTGATGCGGCGGAAAATATTGATATGGCGGAACTCTGCATTACTTCGCGGGCTGAATTTATTCAGGCAGAGGCGCCAGAAGGGGCCTTCAGGCATGAGGATTCTGCAGGAGTTTCTGGAGATGTCGCCGTTGTGAGCACGTTGGCGGACGGGGGAAAATGTGAGCGCTGCTGGCAAACGCTGCCGGAAGTGGGCAGTATTTCAGGCCATGAAAATATCTGTTCGCGTTGCGCAGACGCGCTTGAAGAGGGTGCCTAAGATTATGTATCGTTTGGGCTTTATCATTGTCATTTTTGTTTTGGCCCTTGATCGGGCCAGCAAATGGTGGATCATGGAAATTCTTGAGCTGCCAAAAATACAAATGGTCCAAATTTTGCCCATATTTAATCTACAATGGGCAGAGAATCGCGGCATTAGCTTTAGTATGTTAACGGCGGATAGTGATTTGGGGCGATGGGCTTTGGTTGGCTTGACAAGTCTGATTGTAATAGGGCTTGGCATTTGGCTCAAAACTGTGCAAACTAGGGTGCTGGCCATTGCCTTGGGATTGGTTATCGGCGGGGCGATCGGGAATATATATGATCGCGCCGTTTTTGGTTATGTTGCTGATTTTCTGCAATTCCATACGGGCGACTGGTCATTTGCGATATTTAATGTGGCAGACAGCTGTATTTCGATCGGCGCGATATTGTTGATTTGGGATAGTTTTTTTGGCCCAAATTCGAAAGAAGAATCAAAAGAAGACTCGCCAGAAAATTCGCCAGAAAATTCGACGAAGAATTAAGTTATATTGTGGGTTTTAAAAAGGAAAATTGAGTGCAAAATAAACGGTTATTAACGGGCGTATTGTTAAGTGTCACTTTGATGTTATCAGCCTGTTCTGGTCTTGAAGGGCCAGATGAATTCGCGGTTTTGAAAAATCCCCCTTTGATTGTCCCGCCAGATTACCATCTTCGCCCGCCCGGGGATGAAAGTGACGTTAAGGGCGCATTCACGCCGCAGCAAATCGCCAAAAGAGCCTTGTTCGGTGATTCTGTGCAATAGCCAGTATTAGCCGCTGTCATTCAGAACCAAATAATCATGTGGAAAATCCGCATGTTATTTGGTTCTATCGTTATGATTTTTTTCTGAAGCGGGAAAATATGCGCGTCATTTCTATGGTGATGAGCAAACTACCGACGGCATATAGCACCAGTTTATAGTCGTGAGTTATCCCGCCCATATTCAAACCCAGTCCGGTCATGATCAAACCGAGTCCCGCCCCAAAAGTTATGCCATTCATTAATTTCATCCCTTGCCCTCCTCTTTAAGTTATCGCCATTTTTCACGGCTGGTTTTCACATTATTTGCGGAGAATATGTTCACAGTGTGAAGGAAATAAGGTATTCTTGTGTCACCGCTGTATCACATAGGAGCTGCCGCTTGAGAATTCGCCTTCTGTCAGAAAATACCATTAATCAGATCGCCGCCGGCGAAGTGATTGAAAGGCCTGCCAGTGCCGTGAAAGAGCTGGTCGAAAATGCCATTGATGCGGGCGCGCGGAATATTAATGTGGTGATGATTGACGGCGGGCGGAAATTGATTTCGGTCAGCGATGATGGCACCGGTATGTCCCCCCAGGAAATGGAATTGTCTATTGAGCGTCATGCCACCTCAAAATTGCGCGAAGATGATCTTACCAATATTCAAACCATGGGCTTTCGGGGCGAAGCCTTGCCGTCCATCGCTTCTGTCAGCCGCTTTAGCATGTCAAGCCGCGCAAAAGCCAGTGATGAATCCTGGAGGCTGGACATTAACGGCGGAAAAAAATCCCCTCTTCAGCCCGCCGGCCTCAATCAAGGTACAAAAATAGAGGTGCGGGATTTATTTTATGCGACGCCCGCCCGCCTGAAATTTCTTAAAGCGCAAAGGACCGAATTTAATTATGCGCTGGATGTGGTGAAACGTCTGGCCTTGGCCCACCCCCAGATAAGTTTCTCCTTGATGGATGGCGAACGGCGCGCCTTTAGGGTATCGGCATGTCAGGGGGAACTTCTCAATGCACGATTAATGCGCCTTACCGCTATCTTGGGCAGCGACTTTGGCGATAATGCTCTGGCCATAGAGGTGAGCCGTGACGTGGACGGTGAAATGATAAGCCTTGGCGGATATGCCGGCTTGCCAACCTATCACCGGGGTAATGCCCAGCATCAGTTTTTRTTTGTKAATGGTCGYCCSGTYAAGGATAAGCTGCTYAMYGGTGCSGTGCGCGGGGCCTATATGGATTTTCTGGCCCGAAATAAACATCCGGTTCTGGCGCTGTTTCTGGAGCTGCCAACCCATATGGTTGATGTCAATGTCCATCCCGCCAAAGCCGAAGTGCGTTTTCGGGACAGCGGCCTGATACGGGGGCTGATCGTCGGTTCCTTGAAGCGCGCCTTGACCGAGGCCGGGCACAGGGCTGCGACAACGGTTTCCCAATCGGCGCTGGGATCTTTTCAAACGGGCAACGCAGCCTATAATCTGCCGCAATATTCAGGACAAAGCAGGGGCGTACGGACAACATTCCCCATGCCGCCTACGGCTTATGGCCTTGGTCTTGCCGATAGAGCGACAGAATCTCAGATGCCGCTGGGGGAAGGATTTGCGCCGCCGGAAAGCCGGATAGATGAGCCTCCCGCTAAATCACCGGATGATTTTCCTCCCCAGGATTTTCCTCCCCAAGATTTTCCTCCCCAGAGTTTTCCAATGGGCGCGGCGCGGGGGCAGCTTCATGAAACCTATATTATCTCACAAACATCGGACGGCATTATCATTGTAGATCAGCATGCGGCCCATGAACGGCTTGTTTATGAACGTATGAAACATCAACTGATGGAGAATATTGTGCCGCGACAGGCATTATTAATTCCAGAAGTGGTTGAGCTGGGACAGGATGCCGTAGGCAGGCTGCTGGCACGCGCGGATGATTTTAAAGAAATGGGCCTGTGTTTTGAGGGTTTTGGTGAAGGCGCCATTGTTGTCCGCGAGATGCCGGCTTTGCTCGGTGATGCGGATATTAAGGGACTCATACGGGATATGGCTGATGAACTGGTGGAGCTGGATCAGGCCTTGTCATTGAAAGAACGCATGGAGGAAGTATGCTCAAGTATGGCCTGTCACGGCAGCGTAAGGGCAGGACGCCGGCTTAACGTTACGGAAATGAACGCCTTGCTCAGGGAAATGGAACAGACCCCTCATTCCGGCCAATGTAACCACGGACGGCCCACCTATGTGGAATTGAAACTATCGGATATTGAAAAATTATTTGGCCGGCGATAACGGGTTTAACGCAAGTTTTATCCTGTTTTTGCCTTTAGCGACTGATATTCTTTTAATTCAGCAATGGCAATATCCATATGAAGGCTGACAAGTTCAAGATTGGCATTTCTTGCTTCTTGACTTAAATAAATGAGCGTATTGATCATTCCCGCATATTCATAGGCAATATCAGCCGCATATTGCTGTGGGACGAAACTGGCGCTATCAGTACTCATAGGCGCAACCTCTATGCTGTTATGCAACTATAAGTATATAGTTGCTGATAGGAAAGATTGCAAGCCCTTTTTTTAAACGTCTTCTATATCACTTGCCGGGGCTATGACTGAATCTTCTAATTCTTCAAAGGCGAGATTCAGGTGAAAACTGACTAAATCCAGATGGGCTTCTTCTGCCTTGTGACATAGATGTGCCAAGGCGTTTATCATATCGAATGTTGTGTTTTTTTTGGAAGTGTTTTGACAGGGTATTAAATTAGGGTTGGGCATGTTCATAAAAAATTTCTCCAGTATTGCCTTTTCTTGCAATGAGGATGAAAAAAGAAACTTTGCGAATATGACATTCCCCAATTGAGCTAAATATTATTTTTGTCTAATATAGTTAACAAATGGTAAAGAAAAAGAATATTGTTAAATTTAAATCGTTATTTGGAGGATGGAGAAACGGGCATCACCATAGATGCGCTCTTTCATGATATTTAAGAAGTCCGGGAACCGGATATTATTTTCTGCGGCATATTCGGCGATGAGAATAGTATGGTCAGCCAAATAACCATTATCCCTCAAGGTATTGACCGTATCAAGAATAATATCAAGCTCATAAGGGGGATCCAGAAATATGACATCATACGCGCTTTTGGCGGGCAGAAATCTGGGCGCAGATACATTCCTTACGGTTATTTTGTCGAGGTTTCCCATCAGGCCGGAATTTTTTTTCACCAGTTTCAGCGCGTTTCTGTCTTTGTCAAAAAATGTACAATGAGCCGCGCCGCGTGATAAGGCCTCAAGTCCCATCGCGCCGGTGCCGGCAAAAACATCCAATATTCTGGCCCCTTCAAKRYMSSKWRRMRKRWSKRTYRGKMWRKYSRRAMYKNGTTTYYMRSAYSSRGKMWSWSKWWSRMMRKRYRYKWWYAYMWRWGRRSKYKSMYAAWTTTCGCCCCCGATGCATCCCGCCAATTATTCTCATTTATTTACCCCAACTATTCTCATTTTTTTCTAGCGGGTTTTCTTGTTTTAAAAGTATCATTCTTTTTGGCTTCGTTACGTTTCGGATCGGTTCTTTTTTTGTTGGCGCGGCGGGCATTGACCTTGGATTTTGCCTTTGCCCAGCCGGATTTTGACTTGTTCTTGCGGGTTTTGGCATCTTCTGTTTGGGCGGATATTTCCATGATGCCTTTATCTTTGAAGAAATCGGCGCAATGAAATTGCATATCCTTGAGGCTCACTTCCTGTATGTCGCCCCGTTTCATTTCGCCCAGCTCAAAAGGGCCGAAGGAGAGGCGGATCAGCCGTGTCACCTGCAAACCGATATATTCCAGCAGCTTGCGGACTTCCCGATTCTTGCCTTCCTTGATCCCAATGGTGAGCCAGATATTGGACTGTTCGCGATTCTCGTTAATATAAATTTTCACGCCGCGGTATCTGACATCATCAATGGTGACACCTTTGCGTATTTCATCAACCTTTTCCCGGTCGAAATAGCCATGACAACGCACCTTATAGGTTCTGAGCCAGCCCGTTGCGGGAAGCTCCAGCCAGCGGCTCAATTCCCCGTCATTGGTCAGGAGCAGCAGGCCTTCGGTATTGAGGTCAAGCCGGCCTACCGACAGCACGCGCGGCATATTGGACGGCAGGGCCTGAAATATCGTTGGCCGTCCTTCGGGGTCATAATAAGTGGTCATGCGTCCGGCAGGTTTATGGTATTTCCAGATTTTGGTGGGCTCTGGCGGCTTGACGATCATGCCGTCCACGGTGATGCCGTCAACGGAAGAGATCAAGGTGGCCGGTGTGGTTATCACAATGTCATTCTGCTTCACCATACCCGCTTCGATCATGCGTTCCACCGCCCGGCGCGAGCCAACACCGGCGCGCGCCAAAAGTTTGGCGATACGTTCGCCCTTTGGCGGCGCGTTTGTATGTTCCGCAGTTTCATGGCCCGCAGCATTATTGGATGGCTTATCTATATCATTGGTCATTTGCGCAATTCTGATTGTAAATTTATAAAGCCCATGCAATACAAGAATTGATGACAGTTTCCAACAAATATTTATCCAACAAATATATTGAGCTGGCCCTAGAAGAAGCGGCAAGGGCCGCCAAACGGGGTGAGGTCCCTGTCGGCGCTGTCATTGTCCATGGGCCAACAGGTAAAATAATCGCGCTGGGATCAAATAAAGTCATAGAAGATAAAGACCCGTCCGCCCATGCAGAGGTGGTGGCAATTCGGGCGGCCTGCCAAATCTTGAGCAGTGAGAGATTAATTGATTGTGACCTTTATGTCACGTTAGAGCCTTGCCCTATGTGCGCGCAATTGATTTCCTTTGCTCGGATAAGGCGGCTATATTTTTCGGCCCATGACGAAAAAGGCGGCGGCGTGGAAAATGGCCCGCGCGTTCTTCATGCCAAAAGCTGTCATCACAGACCAGAAATTTACGGCGGTATCGGCGCAGCTGCTGCCGAAAAACTGTTAAAGGATTTTTTTCAGTCTAAACGCTAAGGCCAAATGTTAAGGGCGCAAATGCGTTAAACATTTGCGGATCCGGGTATTTTTCGATACTCTTAATTATATGACTGATATTTTAGCGCAAGGACAGGAATGGCTCGCGGCATTGCTCATCTGGTTTGATGAGCGGCTATTGTCTTATCAGACGCTGGCGCAGCTTGGCGCAATTTTTTTACTGTGGGTTCTAAGCATAGGCCTGGGGCGTTTGAGCCGATTACTGCTTCCCCATGGTTTGGATCGGTTTGACTGGTATCGGCGGYTAAAACCACAGCTTAGTCCRTTGTATGATYTGGTYATCTGGCTGWTTTTCCTCGTGGCGGCAAAAACATTGGCGGATCAGCAGCAGGTGGCGGCCTATGCGCTTAATATTGCCATCAATCTTGTATTGGCCTGGATTGTTATCAGGCTGGTGACAGGACTGATTGAAAGCCGTGAGGTGGCGCGCCTGGTGCGCTCTTTTGCCTGGACATTGGCGGCATTGRACATCGTTGGCTGGCTTCAGCCATTGACTTATTTCCTGGACAGCGTGACCTTTTCTCTGGGGCAGGGGCATGWGAGTATATTGGGTTTTCTTGGCGGTATATTGACATTGGTTTTTCTGGTTTGGCTGGCGCTGGCGGTGACAAAATTTCTGGAAGACTGGCTGCGCAAAATTCCTGCTATAAACCCATCGGCCAGAGTGTTGTTATCCAAGGTCGCGCGTATTTTTCTCATTGCCGCGGCTTTTCTTTTTGCGGTCTCAAGTGTTGGAATTGACCTTACTGTCTTCGCGGTTTTTGGCGGCGCCATTGGTGTCGGGCTTGGTTTTGGTCTGCAAAAGGTGGTGTCCAACTTTGTCAGCGGGGTTATACTTCTGATGGATCGATCCATTAAGCCGGGGGATGTGGTGGAGATTTCAGGAACCTATGGCCGAATAAATAAACTGGCGGGGCGTTACACTTCTGTCATATCGCGGGATGGCCGGGAACATTTGATCCCGAATGAGGATATGGTCACGCAGACAGTGGTCAATTGGACTTTTTCCCATCGTATGGTCAGGCGTCATWTGCCGYTKGGYATYTCCTATAAAAGTGATGTTGATCTGGCCATRRCMTTAATGATCGAAGCCGCCGAAGAAGTCCCGCGCATTCTGGATGACCCAGCCCCGCGCGTTCTCATAAAGGGCTTTGGTGACAATGCCATCGACCTTGAACTGCGGGTGTGGATACAGGACGCTAAAAACGGTGTCTCTAATGTGGCCAGCGAGGTTTATTATAAAATCTGGCAGAAATTCAACGCAAACAATGTTGAATTCCCCTACCCACAGCGCGATATTCAYATCGTGTCGAGAGAAAAATCAGCCATCACACCAGAATCCATATCGGACTTGGCACCAGAATAGTTACAATTTATATCGGCCATTATTCATTTGGATTTAACTTCTGAAATGATATTTTGAATGAATTTTTTCAGGTTGCTCAGATTATGTGTGGCATCTTCGAAATGCTCTTCAAGGTGATCTATTTCATCATGCTGTTTGCCTTCTTTTCGAAGTTTTAATTCACGCTTTAACTGGTTTAAAACATCCTGCGTTTCAGAGATTAGTTTTTTTAATTTCTTTTTTGGCAGGGATGAGAAATCTTCTTGTTCCATCATTATTTCCTTTAAGCAAAAAGTTCATGTAGAAAGATCAAAACGCCCGGAACCACAAAGAAGATACCCAGCAAATAGAGCAGGGCATATAGTTTCTTCTCGGCGGCAAGGCGGGCCAACCACATAGCGCCGCGAATGGGTATTTTCCGCAGGGTCTTTATGCCATAAATAAAGGCCACAGCGGACGTATTATAAATCATATGTACGAGGGCAATTTGCAAGGCCAGAATGGCTGTTGGGCCGGAAATGGCCGTTGCCGCCAAAAGCGCCGTGATGGTCGTGCCAATATTGGCCCCCAAGGTGAAGGGATAAATCTGTTTCAGTTTAAAAACACCTGTTCCGGCCAGCGGCACCATCAGGCTTGTGGTGGTGGAAGAGGATTGTACCAATATGGTGACAATCGCCCCTGATGTGATGCCCGAGATGGGACCCCGGCCAATGGAAGCATGCATGATTTTCTTGGCGCGGCCAACCATCAGTTTCTTCAAAAGTTTGCCAATGAAAATGATCGACAGGAATATGATGGCGATACCAAAAAATACCAACAGGATATGAGAGTTTTGCACGGAGATCATTTCGGCTAATTTTTGAAATTCTGTAATGACAGGCTTGGTAATGGGCTTGATAAAATTCAAACCTTTTACGCTTAAATTTTCACCGCCCACCAAATGCTGGGATAGATATGTCGCCAACTTCTGCAGGGGATGGAAAAGAATTTCGATGGGCAGAAAGATCGCCACGGCCATAAGGTTAAAAAAGTCATGAACCGTTGCGGCGGCAAAGGCCCGGCGAAATTCTTTCTTATGGCGAACATGACCCAGACTGACGATGGTATTGGTGATTGTGGTGCCGATATTAGCCCCCATAATCATCGGGACGGCCATTTCAACCGGCAGCCCCCCCGCGACCATGCCAACAATGATGNAGGTCACGGTTGATGAAGWTTGAATCATCGCGGTGGCCATCACGCCGACAATGAGCCCCATAAAAGGGTTGGTGGCAAAGGAGAAAAGTTCCGCCGCATGCCCTTTTGTCGCGCCTTTAAACCCGCTGCCGATCATGCCAACGGCGGTGATCAACAGGTAAATGAGAAAGAAGACAAAAAGCCACTGAAAAATACGGTAAGCCATATTGTCGGCGGAGGCTGGATTGCCCCCTGAACTCGTCATGTCGGTCATCATAATCCCATTCCAGAATCAACTGCTAAAATTCGCCTGCATAATTCCATCATTGCTGCGCAAATGCAATAAAACTGTTTTTTTATTTGGGGTCTGATAATTCTTCGCGCTTAACGGCGCGCCAGCCAATATCACGGCGGCAGAATCCCTCGGGCCAGTCTATCTGATCCAGGGCCGTATAGGCTTTGCCTTGGGCGATTTCAACGCTTGCCCCCATGGCGGTAATATTCAGCACACGTCCCCCTATGGCAAAGATTTTACCCTCTTCACATTTGGTTCCGGCATGAAAAATATAAGTGTCTTTATCTTGTCCTGCCGGTTCCAGATTTTTTATCTCGGTATTTTTTTTATAAGATTCGGGATAGCCTTTCGCTGCCATAACAACCGACAAGGCGGGCTGATCATGCCAGACCATCTCTATTTTATCCACATTACCCTGTCCATTCCCTTGGGCGCAGGCCATGAGCGCGGGCACAATATCTGATTTCATGCGCATCATCAGAACCTGACATTCCGGGTCGCCGAAACGCACATTATATTCAATAAGCTCCGGGCCTTTGTCGGTGATCATCAGGCCGGCAAAAAATACGCCCTTGAAGGGATGGCCTTCCTGTTTCATGCCGCGCACGGTGGGCAGGATGATTTCATTTATGGTGCGCGCGGTCATTTCATCGGTCATGACGGGGGCCGGACTATAGGCCCCCATGCCGCCTGTATTCAGGCCCGTATCCCCTTCGCCCACGCGTTTATGATCCTGGGCGGTGGCGAGGGGCAGGATATTATCCCCATCGCACAGGGCAAAGAAACTGGCCTCTTCGCCCAGCAGAAATTCTTCAACGACAAGCTCGGCACCGGCATCGCCGAACTGGCCGCCCAGAATATCGTCAATGGCGGCAAAAGCCTGCGGCTCATTTTCAGCAATGATCACGCCTTTTCCGGCGGCAAGCCCGTCGGCCTTGATCACTATGGGGGTGCCTTTTTTGCGCACAAAATCTTTGGCCTCAGCCGCATTGCCAAACCGGCCATAAGCGGCGGTCGGGATATTATATTTGGTGCAAATATCCTTGGTAAATCCCTTGGATCCTTCGAGCTGGGCGGCATAGGCACTTGGCCCGAAAGCCGGGATATTCTCTTTCTCCAGATGATCAACCAGCCCCGCCACAAGCGGTGCCTCCGGGCCAATGACCACAAGGCCGATATTTTTATCGCGGCAGAATTCGACCATGGCGTCATGATCTGTTTCATCCAGAGGAATGCACTCGGCCAAATCCGACATGCCGCCATTGCCGGGTGAGACAAAAATTTTATCCACCAGCGGGCTCATCGATATTTTCCAGACAAGGGCATGTTCCCGCCCGCCGGCGCCGATCACCAGAATATTCATCGTCAAAAATCCTTTATCAAAGCTTTCCACTCTTGTAGCATAGGAAAAAATGGAAACAAGTTGAAAAAACACTTATGACAGACTATCCCCGCGGCCCGCTGCAGCAGGCGAATAAACAGGCGAGCAATGCGCCGGAATATAGCGTCACCGAACTCAGCATGGCCCTGAAACGCACGGTGGAGGATACTTACGGTTATGTCCGTTTGCGCGGCGAGATTTCCGGTTTCAAGCGCGCGGCATCCGGTCATATATATCTTGCGCTGAAAGATGAAAAATCCGTATTGGACGGCATAATATGGAAGGGCGTAGCGGCCCGCCTTGGCTTTCAGCCGGAAGACGGCCTCGAAGTCATATGTACGGGCAAGCTGACCACTTATCCCGGGCGATCAAAATATCAGATCGTCATTGAACGCATGGAGCCGGCGGGCGCAGGGGCCTTGATGGCCCTGCTGGAGGAGCGCAAGAAAACACTGGCCGCCGAGGGTTTGTTTGATACAAGCCGCAAGAAAGCCATTCCTTATCTGCCAAAAGTCATTGGTGTCGTGACGTCACCAACGGGGGCGGTGATTCGGGATATATTGCACCGCCTGTCTGATCGTTTCCCGCGCCATGTTATTATCTGGCCGGTCATTGTGCAGGGCGAAGGCGCGGCCCCGAAGATTGCCGAAGCCATAAGCGGTTTTAACGCTCTTGATGGCACAGGAAATATTCCAAAGCCGGATCTGTTGATTGTCGCGCGCGGCGGCGGAAGCCTCGAAGACCTCTGGGCTTTTAATGAGGAAGCGGTGGTGCGCGCCGCCGCGATGAGTGATATTCCGCTGATCTCGGCGGTGGGCCATGAGACAGACACCACCTTGATTGATTTTGCCGCTGACCTGCGCGCGCCCACGCCCACGGCGGCGGCGGAACAGGCGGTGCCGGTGCGGGATGATCTGATTTATACCCTGCAAGATTTTGACAGCCGCTTGAATAAATCCATGCGCCGAATGCTGCAGGATAAGGCCCAAAGGCTGGAAGGATTAAGCCGGGGTCTGCCGAAACCATCGGACATGCTGGCGCTTGCCCAACAGCGTTTTGATGACCTGTCCGAAAGGTTGCCGCGCAGCCTGAGTCTGCTGGCGGAAAAGCAACGGATGAGATTTGACGGCATCAGCCGCCTGCTCCGGCCCGATATGATCCGGCGGGATATTGAACGGGCCAGAGACAAACTGGGCCAGAAATCAGATCGCATGACCCGGGCCACCGCGCAGAATCTAACGCGCTTGCAGCATGATTTTGAGGCCACAGGACGTCTTTTTGACAGTTTAAATTATAAACGGGTTCTGGATCGGGGCTTTGCGGTAATCCGTGATGATCAGGGCCAGGCCGTGACACGGTCGGCGGATATATCACTGGGTGATGCGCTGGATGTGGAATTTAGGGATGGCCACAGGGGGGTTGTCGCCACGGGCGGGCCGAATAAACCCAAAAAGACACCAAAGCCAAAAAGCCATGACAATCGGCAGGGGTCATTATTATGAAATTTTTGATGAGTTGTCTTTTATGGTTCAGCCTGATGGTCGCTTTGCCGGTACAGACCATGGCGCAAAATATATTGGGCTTGCCTGATGAATTGATCCAAGGCGGTTTTTATGTGGGAAAAGTTGCCCCGGACAGCGAAGTCTGGTTCGAAGGCCGAAAACTGAGGCTCTCCCCAGAAGGTCATTTTGTTGTCGGAATGAATTGGCAGCAGGGGGCAATGGCGACATTCAAATTGATTGATGCCGCCGGGCAAATTCGCCATCAAAGGCTTGGCGTTAAAAAACAAAAATATGATGTGAGCCATATTGACGGCCTGCCGCCGAAAATGGTCACGCCGCCCAAGCAAGTTTTGGCAAGAATTGCGCAGGATTCAGCCCGCGTTAAAAAAGCCCGCAAGACCGACAGTGACCGGCAGGAATTTCGCGGGGCCTTTATCTGGCCAGTGCGGGGCCGGATCAGCGGTCATTTCGGCAACCACCGTATTTTGAACGGCACCTCCAAAAGCCCCCACGGCGGCATGGATATCGCGGCCCCCAAAGGCACAAAGATTGTCGCCCCGCTCGGCGGCAGGGTGACCATGGTTTCTGACCTTTATTATACCGGCAATAGTTTGATCATTGATCACGGGCTTGGGGTCAATACGGTTTTTGCCCATATGGACAGCGTTACCGTAAAGATGGGGCAGGTGATTAAGCAAGGGGATCAGATCGGCACCGTCGRCGCCACCGGCCGCGCCACCGGCCCTCATCTGCACTGGGGCCTGAACTGGTACAACGAACGCCTAAATCCAGCATTGGTGCTGGATCATGGCAATGAGTAATTTAACCGCTTGGCGGAAAATTTAAATCAAAAWGCKWYYRMATTCCCTCAGGGCGTAATAGATGATGCCGATGACAAGGATAAATTCAATGATCGCCCGAGGCCAATAGCCCAGAGTGCTGATGGTGATATAGGTTATGGTGCCGCTCAGTATGAGTATGGCAAGATAGATGAGCCAGCCTGACTTTTCTTTCTTTTGCAGGGTCATGATCCATTGACCACGCGGCGACGCCCGCCAGAGGCGCAGGCCAATATACAGCGCGAGCGCAAAAGTGATAAATTGCGACCCGATATATTTAAACTGGGCGGGCAGGGGCCAGAATATAACCGATATAAGAATGATCGCCGCCACTATTATGGCCGGCTTCTTATAGGCGTGTATTTTCATCATGGACATCCAGAATATCCTTTTTCATAACGCAAACCCTAGTGCCGAAAGGAACAGGGGCAAAGTTTTTTGCGATGAAATGACATGAATTATGGATAATATGGTGACATGGCCCCTATGGCGATATGTCTTTCTTCTTGCCTGAAATATGAGCGGACATTGATTGGGTTGCTGAATATTATGGCATAATGTTTCTGTGTCACATTTAGGACAAATTGCGTATTTAATATCTTCTTTTGTATTTWWWTKMCWMWWRTKCATTATTTTACATGGGTTTAGCGGTTGGCTTGGCAAGATGGTATTATGTTAAATATAAATTGGCACGATTATTGAAAAGATGTGATCAGGCAGAAAAATTTTGCCCTGAATCAAAAATTAAGGAGAGAGACGTGTTCACACGAACAAAGGCATTATTCACAACATTATTATTTACAGGAACCTTAAGCGCAGCCCTGCCGGCACAAGCCGAAGAAACAGGTTTTCTTGGCGGCGAATTAAGTGCCAATATTGCCATACTGAATGATTATCGTTTTCGCGGTGTATCATTGAATGGCGAGGATTACGCCCTGCAAGGCGGCATTGACTGGAGCCATGAAAGCGGTTTTTATGTTGGCACATGGGCGTCCAATATTTCAGATTTTAACGGTTCTACGATGGAAACGGATTATTATGCGGGCTATGCCGGTGAAGTGAATGGTATGAGCTATGATGTGGGCGGGGTGCTTTATGCTTATCCGGGCGGCACCAATACTGATTATTTTGAGGTTTATGGTTCTGTTGGTATGGATCTTGGGTTTGCGGCGGTGACGCTTGGCAGTAATTATGCCTTTAGCAGCGACAATCTGGCCAATGAAGATAACCTATATATCTATACCAAAGGCGATATCGTTATTCCCGATACCCAATTATCGCTCAATCTGCATTTGGGCTATGAAAACGGGGCCTTTGCCAATAAAAAATGGGACTGGATTGTGGGCGCATCCTATAATTTCCAGGGACTTGACCTTGGTATATCCTATATCGACACGAATATTGTCGGAGAAGCTTCTGATGCAACTGTTGTTTTTAGTGTCGGCGTCAGTTTCTAGCTTTTAAGGACAGTATGAAAAAAGCCGGCTGGATATTTGGCCGGCTTTTTTTATCTGTTTTACGCTTATTTTACTCTCCGGCGACCATCATGCCATCAATACGTAAGGTCGGGGCGTCGGTGCCATATTTAATCACCAGATCATTGGCGGCGGTCATATTCAGGAACATATCCTTTAAATTTCCGGCAATGGTCACCTCATTCACAGGGTATGTCAACTTGCCATCCTCGATCCAGAAGCCACCGGCTCCCCGGCTGTAATCACCGGTAATGCCATTGACCCCCATGCCAATCAGATCCGTGATATAAAAGCCCGACTTTATATCCTGCATTAATTCTTCGGGGCTTAGCGTGCCGGGGGACATATAAAGATTGGTTGATGAGGGGGACGGCGGTGATGACGTGCCGCGACTAGCCCGGCCATTTGCGGTCAGGCCCAGTTGCCGCGCGCTTGCACTATCCAATGTCCAGCATCTTAAGATACCATCTGTGACAATATNCAGCCYSYSRWWRYRKSRSCSTTCGCCGTCAAAAGGTTTTGAGGATGGCCCGCGCGGCATATGGGGCTCGTCAATGACCGAAATACCGCTGCTGAAAATCTGGGACTCCATACTGTCTTTCAGGAAACTGGTGCCGCGCGCGATGCCTTGTCCATTGATGGCACCGGCCAAATGGCCCAAAAGACTGCGCGATACTCTGGGGTCAAATATGACAGGCACGTTACATGTTTTGGCCTTGCGCGGGCCGAGACGGCGCAGGGCTTTTTCCGCCGCTTCCTGGCCGATTTCTATGGGCGCTCTCAAGTCGGCGAAATGTCGTTTCGATGAATAGGCATAGTCCCGTTCCATGGTATCATCTTTGCCGGCGATGACCGATATGCTTAAAGAAAAATGGCTGGATGGGTAACTGCCGGCAAAGCCATTGCTGTTGGCGGTGGCGATGAGGCCTTTGCTGAATGCCGCGCTCGCCCCTTCTGAATTGGTGATGCCGCTTGTTCCCAGCGCAACATCCTCGATGACGCTTGCCAGCATTTTTAATTCATCGGCGGATTTTTCAGTTTTGTCATACAGGTCAAGATCAGGTATGTCAGCCGGCTTTATGGCCAAAAGACCGGGGTCGGCAAGGCCGGCATAGGGATCTTCCGGCGCATTTTTTGCCATGTCAACAGCCCGCTCAATCAACTGGTCAAAGATATGATTGCCAATATCACTGGATGAGACGATTGCCTGTTTCTGCCCCACCAGAACCCGCAGGCCAAGGTCGGTTGATTCAGCCCGTTCCACATCCTCGAGCTTGCCAAGCCGCCAGGAGACGGATTCAGACTGGCCTGAATAAATCACCGCATCACAGGCATCCGCGCCGGCCTTTTGCGCGGCTTTCATCAGACAATCAAGCTTTTCAAGATACTGTTCAGACAGGTTTTTGTAATCAGTCATTTTCGCTCATTTTCCATATGGGTTTGCCCGAGGTCGGCAGATTAAGATTTTGCCATTTTTCCGTTACGCGATCGATGATCTCTTGGTCCATGGCGATTTCTTTCCCCCATTCCCGATCGCTTTCTCCGGGGAATTTATTGGTGGCATCCAAGCCGATTTTGCCGCCAAGGCCCGAGACAGGCGAGGCAAAATCCAGATAATCTATGGGGGTATTTTCAACCAGAGTGGTGTCCCTGACCGGGTCCATGCGGGTTGACATGGCCCACATGACATCCTTCCAGTCACGGCAGTTGATATCGTCGTCAACCACGATGATAAATTTTGTATACATGAATTGCCTGAGATATGACCATGTGCCCATCATGATGCGTTTGGCATGGCCGGCATAAGCTTTTTTGATGGAAATCACCGCGATTCGGTAAGAACATCCTTCCGGCGGCAGCCAGAAATCGATAATTTCCGGGAACTGTTGTTGCAGAAGCGGAATGAAAACTTCATTGAGAGCCTCGCCCAATATTGACGGCTCGTCCGGCGGCCTTCCGGTATAGGTCGACAGGTAAATGGGGTCTTTGCACATGGTGATGGCCGAGAGGGTGAAAACCGGAAATTGTTCGACACTATTGTAATATCCCGTATGGTCGCCGTAGGGGCCTTCGTCCCGATAATCATCCAGCGACACATGGCCTTCAAGTACGATCTCAGCCGTCGCGGGGACTTTCAGGGGGATTGTTTTGCAGGCGACAAGTTCGGTTTTCTTGCCGCGCATCAATCCGGCGAATTGATATTCGGACAGGGTTTCCGGCACGGGCGTGACCGCCCCCAATATTGTTGCGGGGTCCGCGCCCAGCACAACGGCAACCGGCAGGGGCTCTGACTTTTTTTCTTTCCAGCGCCGCAGATGCTGCGCCCCGCCCCGGTGTTTTAACCAGCGCATCAAGGTTTGCGTCTTGTTGAGAACCTGCATGCGGTAAATGCCAAGATTAAAATCATCTTCGCGGGAATTGCTTGGCCCTTTGGTCACCACAAGGGGCCATGTTATCAAGGGCGCCGGCTCCCCCGGCCAACAGCCTTGAACGGGCAGTTGGCTCAAGTCCATGTCATCCCCCGTCAGGATAATATCGTGGACAGGGGCTTTTTTAACGGTTTTGGGTTTTGCATTCATCGCCTGTTTTAAAATGGGTAACATGTGAAGGGCATCTTTAAAGCCGCTTGGGGGTTCGGGTTGGCGCAGAAAAGCCATCGTCTCGCCGAGTGCCCTTAATTCGGACGGCTGCCTGTTCATACCCCATGCGACCCGCTCGACCGTGCCAAAAAGAT
The DNA here is from genome assembly GCA_002402225.1 of Alphaproteobacteria bacterium. Taxonomy (GTDB): domain Bacteria; phylum Pseudomonadota; class Alphaproteobacteria; order Sphingomonadales; family Emcibacteraceae; genus Paremcibacter. The sequence continues at coordinate 54,080 of NVVM01000002.1, read as the reverse complement.
TGACCAGAACGGGCATATCACTTTTGCTGCCATCGGCCTTTATGACATTTTCAAACAGGATAGCCGGCCCGCCTTCGGCGAGGACGCGTGTTTGAATTTCGGTCATTTCCAGCTCGGTACTGACTTCTTCAGTCACGCGTACCAAACGACCTTCTTTTTCCAGATGGGCAATAAAATCCCTGAGCGATGAATAAGACATGAATTTGTTATAGGGGAAATGGCTTTACGGGAAAAGGGCTTTTGTTTCTTCTGGTAAACTAATGATCAAAAAAAGGCCCTCATGGTGATGAGAGCTTTTTTATTCATGACCGGAAGGTCAGTCTTCCTCAGGCGTATTCTTAGCCCGCTCGATGCCTTCAAGAATTTTTTGTTTGGCGACTTCCGGGCCGTGCCATCCGGAAATTTTAACCCATTTGTCTTTTTCCAGATCCTTGTAATGGGTAAAGAAATGTTCAATCTGGCGAAGCAGAATTTCCGGCAGATCCGTATAGGTGTGAATATCTTTGTAAGTCGGGTCTGTTTTCAGGTCCGGCACCGCAAGAATTTTTTCATCGCCGCCGGCTTCATCTTCCATCAGCAATACGCCGATGGGCCGCGCGCGGATGACGCATCCCGGGACAAGAGACGCGCCGACAACAACCATCACATCGCAGGGGTCGCCGTCTTCGGACAGRGTGTKGGGSATGTAACCATAATTTGTGGGATAACGCATGGGCGTATGCAGAATACGGTCAACAAGGATCGCGCCGCTTCGTTTGTGCATTTCGTATTTAACCGGCTCCCCGCCTGAGGGAACTTCGATGATGACATTGATTTCTTCCGGCGGGTTAAGGCCGGCGTTGATTTTACTGACGAGGGGCATTGGGATTCACCTGTTACATGTTAAATTCTATTGCGGCGCAATATAACTATTATAACCGTTTTGTCAGTATTTTTTTTAATAAAAAAACCCCGCAAGATGCGGGGTTTTAATCATAGGATATAATCGTTGCTTTAAAAGCCTACATGTATTTTGCCACGATAGCCACCAGAAGAATCGCCACGATATTGACAATTTTAATTAGGGGATTAATCGCCGGGCCGGCGGTATCCTTGTAAGGATCACCAACCGTATCGCCCGYTATGGCGGCTTTATGGGCGTCAGAGCCCTTGCCCCCATGGTTGCCGTCCTCGATGTATTTTTTGGCATTGTCCCAAGCGCCGCCGCCGGATGTCATCGAAATGGCAAGGAATAATCCGGTAATGATCGTTCCCATGAGCATCGCGCCCAGAGCCTGAAAAGCGGAAACCATGTCGCCGCTTACCCAATATGTTACAAAGAACAAGGCAACCGGTGCCACAATAGGCAACAAGGACGGCAGGATCATCTCCTTAATCGCTGCCTTGGTCAACAGGTCAACCGCTTTGCCATATTCAGGCTTTGCCGTGCCTTCCATGATGCCTTTGATTTCCCGAAATTGCCGGCGAACTTCGACCACCACACTGGCCGCCGCCCGCCCCACAGCCAACATGGACATGGAGGCAAACAGATAAGGCAGCATACCTCCAATAAACAGGCCAATCACGATGAAGGGATTCTGCAATGAGAAGGTTATATCGCTATATTGCGGCAGATAATGGGTAATCTCCTCGGTAAAGGCTGCGAAAAGAACCAATGCGGCAAGACCGGCTGACCCAATGGCATAACCTTTGGTGACCGCTTTGGTAGTATTGCCAACCGCGTCAAGCTTGTCCGTTGTGACGCGCACATCTTCGGGCAGTTTAGCCATTTCGGCGATGCCGCCGGCATTATCTGTTACCGGGCCATAAGCATCCAGCGCAACAACCATACCCGCCAGTGACAACATTGCGGTTGCCGCAATGGCAATACCAAACAAGCCCGCTTGGCTGAAGGCGATAAAAATACCACCGCAAATCACAATCACCGGCATGGCTGTTGATTCCATGGAAATGGCCAGGCCCTGGATAACATTGGTGCCATGACCTGTTTCAGAGGCCTCTGCGATGACCCGCACGGGACGATATTCTGTGCTGGTGTAATATTCTGTAATCCAGACCACAAGGGCTGTAATACCAAGGCCGGTTAAAACGCACCAGAATATGCTGAGGGTTGACAATGTGCTGCCGTCGACCAATTCAATATTATTGAAGAAGTCATATTGTGTCAGCATGCCATATATCAACGCCGCAGAAATAACCGCGCTCCAGATCAGGCCTTTATACAAGGCCCCCATGATATTTTCCGAGCCTTTCTTCATTTTGACAAAGAAGGTGCCAGCAATTGATCCAATGATGCTTAACGCGCCGATCATAAGCGGCAGCAGCATCATTTTTTCGACAGAACCTGCGGCAAAAGCGCTGGCGGCAATGAGCATGGTGGCGACGATTGTCACCGCATATGTTTCAAACAGATCAGCGGCCATACCAGCGCAGTCGCCCACATTATCACCGACATTATCCGCTATTGTTGCTGGATTTCGGGGATCATCTTCGGGAATTCCGGCCTCGACTTTACCCACCATATCGCCGCCTACATCGGCACCTTTGGTAAAGATGCCGCCGCCAAGACGCGCGAATATTGAAATCAGGGACGCTCCGAAACCAAGGCCGATAAGGCCTTCCAGAGTGTAGCGTACATCCATGCCCGTGTTGATCATATAGATATAATAGACGCCAACACCAAGCAGGCCGAGCCCAACCACAAGCATGCCTGTCACAGCACCAGAGGTAAAGGCGACATCAAGGGCCTTGCTGATATTCTCAGATGCGGCCTGAGAGGTCCGCACATTTGCCCGAACAGAAACATTCATGCCGATATATCCGGCAATGCCAGATAAAATCGCCCCGGCGAGAAAACCGATGGATACATGGCCGCCCAGCAGGAAATGCAGGGCAATGGCCACAATAATACCGACGATACCGATGGCTTTATATTGACGGTTTAAATAGGCGGCGGCCCCTTCCTGAATGGCGGCGGCAATTTCCTGCATGCGCTCATTGCCGGCATCAAAGGCCATGACCCGRCSWGWRSCRKRWMYKSSATRMWCRMGWKCSACAAGGCCGCACCCTACTATCATTAAATATATATTCGTCATACTTCCCTCTGTTTTTTCTGTTGATTTTACCATTAACCCGCCTTATATGACGGTATTAAATAAACCTCTCCCTGATATTAGTGGCTTTAGACCCTGCACAATTATGTTGCGGAAAGCAAGAGTAGAATCTGCTTTTTGAGTTATAGCCTATATTTTATGACGAATATTTTTCAGGAAAAATGCCCAGCTAAAATGCCAAAAAACAAAATGATACCAAGGTGGTTATTGGACTTGAATAGCATCAGGCAATTGTCACTTTCATTCATCTTCAATGATTTTATTTGCCATAGGCAATGACCGGCCATGACAAGGAGGGACAGGTAAAATAACGAACCAATGCTGGCCGCGAAACCCGCAATTGAAAATATGATTAACATGGTGCCATAAAAGAAGAATAACCATTTTGGCGTATTTTTACCAAGCTTCAGGGCGGTCGATTTAACGCCGATCAGGGCGTCATCTTCTTTATCCTGATGGGCATAAATTGTGTCATAGCCAAGTGTCCAGAAGATGCCGCCGACATAAAGCAATATGGCGGCCCAGGCGAGCCCGCCAGTGATCGCAGACCAGCCCATCAGCGCCCCCCAATTAAAGGTAAGGCCTAGCATAAGCTGCGGCCAATAGGTAAATCTTTTCATGAAGGGATAGGTCACCACCAGAAGGAGAGAGGCTATACCGAGCCATATGGTATAAGCATTTAATTGCAACAGAATCACCAGASCGATCAGGCAAAGGCAAGCCAAAAATATTAGGGCTTGCCGGACGCTGACCCGGCCGCTCGGCAACGGACGACCCTTGGTGCGGGCCACCAGGGCGTCATATTTTCGATCGGCCAAATCATYAACCACGCATCCTGCCCCGCGCATGATAAAGGCGCCAAAGGTAAAAAGCGCCATAAATTTTAGAGAAACTTGCCAGTTTGCATTGATGACATGACTGGCGAGGGCAAGTGACCAGAGGCCCGGCCAAAGCAGAAGCCATGTGCCAATGGGCCGATCCGCCCGCATCAATTGCAGGTAGGGCCAGGCAAAGTCCGGTGATAATCTATTGACCCACCCCTGTTCCACCGTATCCTTTGGCGCATCGTTTAATCTATTTTCATTTTTTGCCATTTGTCTTAAACCTAAGATAAAAAACTATTGCCATTTACCTTACTTAAGATAAAAATCTATAATTGGCAAAAATATAATAAAGAGGATGTAATTGGTAAAATTATAATTAAAGAGGATGTGATGTCGAATAATATTAAAGCCCGCCTTTATGTGGAACATGATTTAAGGGTGGGCGGAGAAATATTGCTTGAGGGCAATCAGGGGCATTATCTGGTCAATGTCATACGCCTGAAGGCCGCAGACCATATTCTGTTGTTTAATGGCCGGCAGGGCGAATGGCTCGCGGAAATAACCAATATCGGCAAGGGCCGCGCGGTTGTTGTTGTTGAGCAAATCGTAATGGCGCAGAAACCGGAACCTGATCTGTGGTATCTTTTTGCGCCCCTTAAAAAAGCACGAATTGATTATATGGTGCAAAAGGCAACGGAGCTTGGCGTGTCGCTCATTCGCCCTGTCCTGACGGCGCGCACCAATTTTGATCGCTTAAAAGAAGATGAACTCCGCCTGCAGGCCATTGAGGCTGCGGAACAATGTGAGCGTTTCACCGTACCGATTATCGAACCGATGATAAAATTGACGCCGCTCCTGAACGATTGGCCCGAGGATAGATTGTTGATGTTTTGTGACGAGGAAGGCGAGGGTGATCAAAACACTTTCCCCGTGGGCCGCGCTATGGATGAGGTCGCCGCATGGCAGGATCGCCCCARAAAATGGGCCATCCTGATCGGGCCGGAGGGGGGATTCGCGCCGGAGGAACGCCGGCTCATCCGCAGTAAAGCCAATGTGGTTCCCGTGACATTAGGCCCAAGAATCCTGCGGGCGGATACCGCCGCCATTGCCGCCATTGCCTTATGGCAGTCTTATGCCGGAGATTGGCGGTAAAGGGATTGGTAGTAAGGTAAAATTTCATTGACTCCCATCAAATTTTTTATCATCATCCGCCCGAACATTTTGCAATGTTTTCCGAGGGGCGTTAGGGGTAAAAGAACATGGAAGATAAACGAATGAAAAATATAAAAAACTCTACAGCCATTCTGGCGGGGATATTAGCTCTTGGAATTTCTGGTGCCATTACAGGCCTCAGCCCGGCAGCTTTCGCAGATCAAAAAAATAACATGATCACCTATCAAGATGGTGACGACGGTAAAAAACCTGAAACAAAACCTGAAGAAAAAAAAACAGATAAAGAATCTGCTGACAAAGACGATAAAAAAGACAAAAAAGATAAAGAGAAAAAAGATAAAACCCTTGCGGAATTTGTCAAAGATCTGGACAAGAGCGAAGGGCTTTTTACCTTCTATCGTGATCCTAAAAAAGGCGATCTTTTCATGGAGGTCAGCGCGGATCAACTGGATGAGGAATTCATCTATTTCATCTATATGCATAATGGCGTTACCGGCGTTCCGGGGCTGGGCTTTCGCGGGCTGACCGGAAATAATCAGGTTTTCTCCCTCAACAAACATTTCAACCGCATTGAATTCATCGAAGAAAACACCAATTTCTATTATGACCCGGATAGCCCGCTCAGCCGGTCTGCGGATGCGAATGTGTCTTCTGCCCTGCTTGCCACCGCAGAAATAAAAGCGACCAGCAAAGATAAAAAACGTTTTATCATTCCGGTGAGTAAATTATTCTTGAGCGAGGCGCTGACAAGATTGACGCCAAAACCAAACCCTGCCGATAAGAAGGCCGGAAAATTTGGTCCCGGAAAATTAAATAAAGCCAAATCCAAGATCGCCAGAATTAACAATTATCCGGAAAATTCGGACGTGATTGTGGATTATGTCTTTGATGACCCGAAACCCGTGCCGGACAAAAGCAAAGTTGGCGGTATTCCGCGTTCTGGCACCATGTCCGTGCAGCATAGCTTCATTCAAATGCCAAAAAATGATTTCAAGCCGCGGCTTGATGATCCACGGGTGGGTTATTTCACGAACCGCGTAACGGATATGACCAGTTATAGCGCCACCCCATACCGCGATTTGATTGATCGCTGGCCTCTGGTGAAAAAAGACCCTTCGGCTAAAATTTCCGAACCGGTAAAACCGATTGTTTTCTGGATTGAAAATACCACGCCCCATGAATATCGCGATACTATTCGGGACGCGTCTCTGGCATGGAATATTGCCTTTGAAAAGGCCGGTTTTAAAAATGCTGTTCAGGTGAAAATTCAGCCGGATGATGCGGATTGGGATGCGGGCGATATTCGCTATAACGTTATGCGTTGGACCGCGTCCCCGCGCCCGCCATTTGGCGGTTATGGCCCCAATTTTRCCAATCCGAGAACCGGCGAAGTCCTCGGGGCGGATATTATGCTGGAGCAGGTATTTGTCACCAACCGTATGGCCCTTGGCAGCATTTTTNGAAACATCAGGCCTTGGCCTGCCGACCGCAGAAAGTGAAAGCCTGACGGGGGTTTCGGGCGAACAATTATCCTGCAGCCTTGGTCATCAGTTGCAAATTTCTTCTTTATTCGGGCAGGCTGTTCTTGGCGCAAGGTCTGCGCCGGATCTGGACAAGGATGAATTGATCAAGCAATCGCTTTATTATCTGACCCTTCATGAAATCGGTCATACCCTTGGCCTTAATCATAATATGAAGGCCAGTCAATTGCATGATTTCAAGGATGTCCATAATAAAGCGATCACAGGCCCCGTCGGGCTTGCGGGATCCGTGAWGGATTATCCGGCGGTTAATATTGCCCGCAAGGGGCAGGTTCAGGGTGATTTCTATACGACGCGCCCGGGGCCATATGACATATGGGCCATCGAATTTGGCTATTCTCCTGAAATGGAAGATGCCAATGCCCGTAATGCTCTGCTTGCAAGATCTACGGAACCGGCCTTGGTCTTTGGTAATGATGCGGACGATATGCGCGCGAACGGTAAAGCCATTGATCCGCGCGTTATGATTGGCGATATGTCCGGTGATGCCATTGCCTTTGCGGAGAATGAAATGGCGCTTGCCGGGGAAACCATGATCGGTCTGCTGGATAAATATACCAATACGGGTCAATCATTTCATGAACTGCGGGATGCTTTCCTGATCGTCAGCGGCACCAAGGCGCGGGCGGCAGGCGTTGTGTCGCGTTATGTGGGCGGCGTTTATGTGGACCGGGCTTTCGTGGGCCAGAAAACAGATGCCAAGGCGCCGTTTGTGCCGGTTTCGCTCGCCGATCAAAAGCGGGCCATGAATTTGCTGAAAGATCAGTTTTTCAGCCCGAATGCCTTTGACTATTCCCCTGAATTGATCAGCCATTTGCAGCAACAACGGCGCGGCTTTGATTTCTTCACCATGACAGAAGATCCGAAAATTCATGCCCGCGTGATCAAGGCTCAGAGCAATGTCTTAAGCCATCTTACCCATAAAAATGTCTTGCAGCGTTTGACCGATAGCCGCCTTTACGGCAATGAATATTCGGTTGCCGCCATGCTGGGGGATTTGACTGATGCTGTTTTTGAGGCCGACTTGAAAGGCAATGTGAACAGCTATCGCCAGAATCTGCAGGTGACCTATATGAACCGGCTCATCGGGATCGTTAAGGATAAGGCCGCATCGCATCAGGCCAAGGCCGCGGCATTTGCCAATCTTGACCGCATCCAGGGCTGGATGAAAAAATCGAGGAAAGGCAATTCAGAAACCCGCGCCCACCGCGCTTATCTGAATTACGCCATTGATCAGGCTTTGTTCCCCGGCAAAGGCTGATTGGCTAAATAAATTGATCCCTCGGCTGCGTGCAGTCGGGGGATTTTTTTATGACTTTCTAACGTATGCTCAGGTTATATTTTCCGGGTAAGATTTTGGCGCCGCAGCGGRAYYWWYWMTRWMKRWMRYYRWGSKKMSARWCRYRGSMKCKGKTYMNGNATTTRCRYAKWMTYCGKCRMTMWKGWMKCRMYKKKSMGGGCCGATATCAATATATTTCAGGTCGGCAAGATATAAAAGCGCATCTTTAAAATTCACATTCTGTAATTTTGTCTGGCTAAAATTTGTTCGGGATAGATCGGCAAAATAAAAATTCACATGGTTTAAATCTGTGCTGAAAAATTTTGTCTGGCTCAGGTCTGCGCCGCTGAAATCAATTTCTGTCAGGCGGCTGTCCATAAAAATGCTCCGGCTGATGCCGGCATTGTGCATTTTTAAATCCGATAATTCTGATCGCCATATTTTGGCTTTGTCAAGGCGGCTGCCGGTAAAATCACTGGCCTGAATTTTAACATCCTGAAACAGGCTGTTGGTCATATCAGCATAGGCAAAGCGGCTGCCGGTGATTTCAACGTGCGGCAGGGATGCCCGCGTCATATTGGCCGCTTCAAAATCACTGTCCTTGATATAGGCCCCGTCAAACCGTGCGCCCGTCAGGTTGGCTCCCTTGAAACTGACCCCCACATTGCGCGTGATGCTTAGATTGGCATGGGACAGATTGACGTCCGACAGATCCAGTCCCGATAGATTCGCATGACATAAATTCAGGCGGCGCGGGTCATTGATATCGGGCGGCAGGACTTCTGTTGCCCATATACGGTGCTCAAACAAAAGCTCAGGCAAATTATGCGGCACCCAGCCCGGCGGGTTCGGGCAGTCATCCGCCCATGCGACGGTGGTTGTTAAAGAAACAAGAACCGTAAGTGCGGCGCATAARCCATAGGATTGTTTGAGCATAAATATGATGCCGTTTTGTTTTTGTTTGAAGTGACCCTATATCATCATATTTCACATAATAATCCAATAAAAAGATGACCTTGCCTTTTTATCTTGTCATTTGTGCCCTATATTAAGCGGATGAATGATGATGAAACACCGCCCTCGCCGTGGGGCCCACGCCCGGATAAGGGTTTAAATAATTCAAAAAAGCCGAACAGGCCCTATAAGTCTTCTTTGAAAAAAACCTCCCGTCTGCCCGTTTTTCTGGTGGGGGTGATTGGGTTTTTATTTATTTTGCTGATTGCGTCGTGGCTCTTGCCGGATCATATGATTGCGGGGGCGTCCATGGGCGGCTTGATGTATGACGGGTTGCTTCTGGCTTTTGTCGGGGCCGGTCTTTGGGCTCATGTGAGCAGTTCCCCAAGTGCGGCTTTGCGGCATCTGGCCACATGGGTAATAATTTTTGGCGTACTTGCGCTGGGCTATAGTATCTGGACAGGCGGCGGGCGTATTGGCGGCGAACTGGATGTGGCAAAAGGCGTGAGCACAGGGACAAATATCAGTTACCGTGCGGATCAGAGCGGACATTTTTTTGTCAGGGCCAGGGTGAATGGCACGCCGGTGGTCTTTATGGTGGATACGGGGGCGACGGATGTGGCACTTACCCGCGTAGATGCCGAAAATATAGGGCTGCCCATGGATCAATTAAGCTTCACGAAACCCTATAAAACGGCCAATGGAACGACTTACGGTGCGCAGGTTATGCTCGCGACCATAGACATTGGCCCGATCAGAGTAAAAAATATCACAGGCTCGGTTTTGCCGGATGGATTGGGCTATTCTCTGCTTGGCATGAGTTTTCTAAATACCCTCTCCGGATATAAAGTGGTGAATGGTGTATTGACATTATACCCTTAAAGGCCCACATGTTTTTATTCCAATGCTCATATTTTTTTATTCCAATGAATGAATAGCGAAAATTCTATGTCAACTGATGAAATACCTGCCCAAAGCCAACCCATCGAAAATAAACAGCAATTGATAGATTATATTGCCGCAGGTTCCAAGCCAAAAAGTGACTGGTCTATTGGAACGGAACATGAAAAATTCGGCTTTTGTATCGATAGCCTCCGGCCCGTGCCTTACGAGGGGACAAGAAGTATCCGCGCCATATTAACCGCCATGCAGGAATTTGGTTGGACGCCGATGATGGAAGGGGATTACATCATTGGCCTGAAAAAGAACGGCCAGTCGGTGACGCTTGAACCGGGCGGGCAGCTGGAACTTTCCGGGGCCATGCGTAAAACATTGCATGAAACCTGCGGCGAGGTCGCCAGTCACCTGAAACTCACCAAAGCCGTGAGCGAAAAGCTTGGCATTAATTTTCTGGGCATGGGATTTAATCCGAACACACGCCGCGAAGATGTGCCGATCATGCCAAAAGGCCGTTATGTCATCATGCTTAATTATATGCCGAAAAAGGGTAACCTTGGCCTAGATATGATGCTGCGGACCTCAACCATTCAGGTCAATCTGGATTATTCAGACGAAGCCGACATGGTGAAGAAATTCAGGGTTTCCTTGGCGCTGCAACCCATTGCCACCGCTCTCTTTGCGGCCTCGCCCTTCACGGACGGAAAACCCAATGGCTATTTAAGTTACCGCAGTCATATCTGGACCGATACCGATCCTGATCGCTGCGGTATTCTGTCGTTTGTTTTCAAGGACAATATGGGCTTTGAGGCCTATGTGGATCATGTTCTTGATGTGCCCATGTATTTTGTAGCCCGGGACGGGAAATATATTGATGTGGCGGGACAATCCTTTCGGGATTTCCTGAAAGGTGAGCTGCCGGGATATCCGGGTCATAAGCCAACCATGCAGGATTGGGAAGATCATATGAGCACGCTTTTCCCCGAAGTGCGCCTGAAAAAATTTCTTGAAATGCGCGGGGCGGACGGCGGGACAGGTGACTGGATTTGCGCCCTGCCAGCCCTTTGGACGGGATTATTTTATGACCAGACCAGCCTTGATGCTGCCTGGGATATGGTGAAGGGCTGGAGTSATGACGAGCATGARTATTTACGGKCMAATGTGCCGYYCAAGGCCTTGGCCACGCCWTTTAGAAATGGCACAGTGCTTGACGTCGCAAAAGAAATGGTCGCTCTTTCGGCAGAGGGCTTAAAGCGCCGCGCCATGCTTAACAGTACTGGCGAGGATGAAAGAATCCTCCTTAACCCTTTGCATACGGTCATTGACAAAAGAAAAACCGTCGCGGAAGATATGCTGGAAAAATATCACGGTGAATGGAAGGGCGATATTTCAAGAATATTCAAGGATTATGCTTTCTAGAGTTTTTCTGGTGAATATTGGGGTCTATCTTAAGTCATTTAAACCGTCGAGCATGCCGCCTTGATCCTGACAGTCAACAATATTTTGTGCCATTTCGGTCATTAACTGGAAATATAAGTCCGGCCCCTTGTCAATATAAAGGCCGAGCGGATCAACTACATCAAATCCCGCGCCCGTGCCGCTCATCACCACCGTGGCGATACGCGGGTGCGCGCCCGGCATACCCAATACGCAGGTTACTTTCTTTTCTCTGGCCAGTCTTTTCAGCATTTTAATATGCTTGGCGCTCGGGTTCTGGTCAGATTTTAACGCAATAGCCCCGACAGCTTTCAGGCCAAAAGATTCCTCGAAATACTGAAAGGCATCATGATAAACGATCATTGATTTTTTGCGTAGCGGCCGTAATTTCTCACGGATATCCTCTTCCATGGCATAGAGGCGGGTAATGGTTTTTTGCGCATTCTGGATATAGGTCAAGCTGTTTATAGGATCCAGTTTTGACAGGGTTTCCTCAATGACCCGTACCATGCGGCGGGCGTTGGACGGATCGAGCCAAATATGCAAGTCCTGGGCCGCATGCGCCTTATTATTTTTGGGCTCGCCGTCGTCCATATGMCAGATTTTACTGGTGCGGTAAGCGATAAGATGGATGCCTTTTTGCCGTGCCATGGGGATGGCCAGAAAATTAGCGTATTTGCGTTTGAGTATACTCTTGAGGAATATTTCCATATTGGGATCTATATAAAAGATAATATCCGAATTATGAACTTGCCGGATAACAGAAGGTTTGAGGCGGAAAATATGGGGATCAAGGCCGCCGCTCACCATTAAGTTCAGTTTTCCCTTATGGCCCATCACGCTCGCGACTAATGAATGAAGCGGTTTGATGGTGGCAATGACCTTTAATTCTTTTGCTATGAGTATTGTATGCACAGCAGGAATTGCGGCGGAAAAAAAACCGGCAACAAGAATAGACAATAAAAGATTTCGCGCATGTTTAAACAAAATATCACCAGATTTTACAGTAATAACATAACATATGTGGGAAGAGCCATGCTCAAGTCAAGAAATATTGTCAAGTAAAGGGCCGCAAGAATGAGAATTATAGGCCCACTGGCTTTTGACTGTTATTAGGTTCAATGGATTTTTTTGCCTTAATAATTCCCTATTTGTATCATATCTGATAAAGAGGTAATCTAATATATATAAATGGTTTGGCTCTTTGTCTGTTTGACGTGTTATAGTTCGTCAGATTCGCCGTTAATTAAAAGGCTGATTGCCCGATGGAATATGGAATAGTTATGGTTTTGGAACGAATTTCTCTGAGTGCCGTTAAAATGATGAAGTCGCTTCTTTTAGTATTAATGACCGCAGGATTTTTGGCGGGCTGCTCTGGTACAGACCACTTGAAATATCAGGAAAGAAGCGTAACCGAATTATATGATGTGGCGCTGGATTACCTGAACAAGGGGCAGTTTAAATTTGCGGCCGTATCTTTTGATGAGGTGGAACGCCAGCATCCCTATTCGTCGTGGGCGCGGCGGTCACAATTAATGTCTGCTTATGCCTATTTCAAGGCGAATAAACTGGAAGAGGCCGTTCTCTCTGCGGAACGTTTTGTGTCGCTTCACCCCGGTAATAAAGATGCCGCCTATGCTTATTATCTGATTGGTATAYCTTATTATTTACAAATCGCCGATATCAGGCGGGATCARAAAACAACGGAAATGGCCATGCAGGCGCTTAGTGAAGTTGTGCGCCGTTTTCCTTTTTCTGAATATGCGGCGGATGCCAAATTGAAAATTGACCTGACTCGTGATCATTTGGCCGGCAAGGAAATGAAGATTGGTCGCTTCTATCAGGATAAAGATAATTATTTCGCGGCGATAGGTCGATATAACAGTGTCATTAAAAAATATCAGACCACAAGCCACGTTCCGGAAGCCTTACATCGTTTGACCGAAGCTTACTTAGCCGTTGGAATTCTGCCGGAAGCTTATAAATCAGCAGCGGTACTTGGGGCCAATTACCCGGACAGTGAATGGTATAAATATAGTTACGACCTGATGCAGAAATATAATGTAAAACAACCATAATAGCTGAGGTTTTCTGGTCTCGGGGTGTGTTCTGGATGCTCAATAGCCTAACCATAAATAATATTGTTCTTATCGATCGCCTTCATATTGAATTTGAAGGCGGTCTTTGTGTGCTGAGCGGGGAAACCGGGGCAGGAAAATCTATCTTAATGGATAGTCTGGGGCTTGCCATGGGCGGGCGGAGCGAACGGGACCTTGTTCGCCACGGCGCAGAACAAGCAAGTGTCAGCGCGAGTTTCTGCCTTCCAGCCCGGCATGGCATCTGGGCATTGCTGGACAGCCAGTCGCTGCCCCATGACGAGGGTCAGGTGATATTACGCCGCACCTTAACCCGGGATGGCCGGAGCCGCGCCTATATAAATGATCAGCCGGTCAGTGCCGGGCTGCTGCGAGAAGTGGGGGGTATGCTTGTCGAGATTCATGGCCAACATGACGAAAGGGGCCTGCTGAATTCCAAGGGACACCGTAAAATTCTGGATGATTATGGCCAGTATCATGATCTGACCAACCGCGTCAGGACGGATTATGATTTTTTGGTCAGTCTTCAAAAACAACTGGCCCTTGCCGAGGAAAAACTGGCGCTTGCCAAGGCGGATGAAGATTATATTCGCCATAATCTGGCAGAACTTGATATTTTATCGCCCCGGGAAGGCGAGGAGACAGAGCTTGCTGACGAACGCAGCCGAATGATGCAGGGCGAGCAAATGTCGGAAGGGCTGAATGATATTCTTAAAAATCTTCAGGATAAAAACGGTGTTGATGCCGCGCTGGGGTCTATCATTCGCCGCCTGAGCCGTATGGGCGGGCAGGATAAAGCCATTCTTGACCCGGTGCTGGAAACCCTTGATCGGGCGGCAAATGAGACCACAGACGCAATGGCCCTGCTGGAAGCCACGTTACGGGAACTTGAATTTAATCCCCATGAACTTGAAAATACGGAAGAGCGGCTTTTTGCGCTTCGTGCGGCCGCCCGCAAACATAGCTGTCTGGTTGATGATCTGCCGAATATTGCTCAGGAATTTTCGGAAAAACTTCAGGCCCTCGAATTTGGTGATGAGGAAGTTCAGCGCCTGACCCGGGAAGTCATTATTGCGGATGGTATCTTTCGTGACGGGGTGGCGCAACTGTCCGCCGCGCGCTTGGTGGCCCAGAGTGAACTTGATGCTCTGGTCAATGGGGAGCTGGCGCCGCTTAAAATGGAAAAGGCCCGGTTCAAAACTGAACTGATGCCGCTTGACCCGTCTGAATGGCGCGGCAATGGCGGCGAGAGGGTGGAATTTCAAATTTCCACAAATCCCGGCGCGCCCTTTGGCGGCCTGATCAAGGTGGCATCAGGCGGCGAATTATCCCGGTTTATTTTGGCCTTGAAGGTTGTTTTGGCCAGTAGAACCACGGCACCTACCTTGATTTTTGACGAGATCGACCGGGGCGTCGGCGGCGCTGTTGCCGATGCGGTGGGGGAGCGATTGAAACGTTTGGCAGAAAAGGCGCAAATCCTCGTGATCACGCATTCTCCGCAAGTCGCGGCCCAAGGGGCCTATCATTGGCTCATTGAAAAGACTGAAATAGAGGAGGGCGGTGCCGTGTTCACCAATGTGAGCGCCCTTGATGAGATGGACAGGCAAGAAGAGATTGCCCGAATGTTGGCCGGCGCCAAAATCACGGATGAAGCCCGCGCCGCCGCTGCKCGTTTGATGCAGGCATGAGGGAGATTGACGCGCCTTTCATTCCCGTAGCGCAGCTTGATGAGGCGCAAGCCAGCCGCGAGCTTGAAATATTATCCCGCGAAATTGCCCGTCATGACAGGCTGTATCATGATAAGGATTCACCGGAGATTTCCGACGCAGAATATGACCTTCTACGACAGCGTAATGATGAACTGGAAGCGGCCTTCCCTCATTTGAAAAGAGAGGACAGCCCGGCGAACAGGGTGGGCAGCAACCCGACCAGCGGTTTTGCCAAGCTGGCCCATGCGCGGCCAATGCTATCACTGGATAATGCTTTTGGGCCGGATGATGTTCATGAATTCGTCGCGAAGGTAAAACGTTTTTTAAATCTGCCTGATGAAGAGGTGATGGCGTTAATGGCCGAGCCAAAGATTGACGGGCTATCGGCTTCCCTGCGTTATGAAAAGGGAATATTGTTGCAGGGCTTAACGCGCGGGGATGGTAAAACCGGTGAGAATATCACTGAGAATTTAAAGACCATCACGGATATCCCAAAAGAACTTTCAGGGCATGGCTGGCCGGATATTCTGGAAATTCGCGGTGAAGTCTATATGGCAAAGGATGATTTCTTTGCCCTGAATTTACATCAGGAACAGATGGGAAAACAACCCTTTGCCAATCCGCGCAATGCGGCGGCGGGATCACTACKTCAATTGKACAGCAGGATAACAGCCTTGCGAAAATTACGGTTTTTTGCCTATGGCTGGGGGGAGGTTTCTGCGCCCTTTGGCCAATCACAGGCGGATTGCCTGCACCGGATGCAGGACTGGGGTTTTGTTATAAATGAGCTGGCGCAGGTATGTGATGATGCCGCGGCGGCCATCGCCCATTATGACCATATTGGCGCCCTCAGGGCAAAACTGCCTTATGATATTGACGGCGTGGTTTATAAAGTAAACCGCCTGGACTGGCAGGATCGTCTGGGGATGGTGGCCCGCGCCCCGCGCTGGGCCATTGCCCATAAATTTCCGGCGGAAAAAGCCCGCACTATTTTGAAAGACGTGGATTATCAGGTGGGGCGCACGGGCGTCATTACGCCCGTGGCCCGGCTGGCACCGGTGACGGTTGGCGGGGTGGTGGTGTCCAACGCAACCCTTCACAATGCGGATGAGATTGCGCGGCTTGGTCTTAAAATTGGCGATGAAGTGATCATTCAAAGGGCGGGGGATGTGATTCCCCAAGTGGTTGAGGTTGCAAAAACGACGGCAGACAGCCAGCCGATAATTTTCCCCGCAAACTGTCCGTCTTGCCAAAGCCATTTAGAGCGGGAAGAGGGCGAAGTGGCCTGGCGCTGCACGGGCGGTTTGATCTGTCCGGCGCAGCGGGKKKWRMGMMYKCKKMWWKYTRTMWYSMRMARCSMGYTKSMWMTTRWCRGSCWYRKCAAAAAGCAAATCGCCTTTTTCTTTGCCGAGGGCATGATCGAAAGTCCGGCGGATATATTCACGCTGGAAGAGAAAGATCAACAAGGGCTGACCAGACTTAAGAACCGCGAGGGGTGGGGCGATCAATCGGTGTCTAATCTYTGGGCGGCCATCAATGACAGGCGAAAAATTGCCATGGATCGCTTTTTATTTTCCTTGGGCATTCGCCATATCGGCCAGCAGAATGCGCGGCTCCTGTGCCTGAATTACCTGACCATCACCAACCTGATTTCCGCGATGGAAGCGGCGCAGGATGAAAATAGCGCGGCGCGCGCCGAACTGCTGAATATTGACGGCATCGGCCCGAAAGTCGCTGAAACCCTGATCAGTTTCTTTGGCGAACCGCATAATAAACAGGTGCTAAATCAGCTTTTGACGCAGGTTGATGTTGAAAAATTTCTGGCACCAGATATGAATTCCTCCCTAATAGCCGGAAAAATAGTCGTTTTTACCGGAAGCCTGGAGAAAATGACGCGTCAGGAAGCCAAGGCATCCGCAGAGAAGCTTGGGGCCAAGGTATCCGGTTCTGTCTCCAAAAAAACCGATATTCTCATTGCCGGCCCCGGCGCAGGATCAAAACTCAAAAAAGCCACCGACCTTGGCATCAAAACCCTCACCGAAGAAAAATGGCTTGCCTTGATAAGTTAATTTTCTTTCTCTTTATTCAAAAAGCGAAATATTTTTAAGTGGATGTCATCGTCTGTGGAAAGCACAAATGCATATTGGGTTCCATCTTTTAGTGTCACATTCAGGTCTTCGTCTTTATCAAAAGAAACTTGCCTGATGTTCTTCAGTAAAATTGTTTCCGTTTCTAGTGCCCCGGTATCTRCATCATGCCAATAGGAGAGAATTTTCTCATCAGTGAACAAAATCCCATTTTCTTTAATAGACAATAATTCATATGTATCGAAATACCTTAATTTCTCTTCGTCGGATAATAATCCTTTTTCTTTTAAGTAGGTAATATCCCTATCCCACATCAAGTTCCCGTACATTGTTTGGCCTAAAGGAAAAAAATATGTGCTACTTAGGAAGATAATAATGAGGATCATACCTCCTAAAGACATACCAGCATAGGAAGAGAGACGATAACGTGAGTTTTCAATGAATTGTTCATTCAACGACCCTGCATTACGGTTAATCTTAATGACAAAAGGCACGATACAGAGCGTCATGACAATTGTAAGTATTACTATCTGAATGCCATCTTCTGTCATTTGGATTATTAAGGAGAGTAATAAATATAATATCGCCAAGCATGAGGCTAATATAATATTCATTTCTTTATCGGCACTTGTATCCTCATTAAATTTTTTAATCAAAAAGAAATAGGTAAAAGGTGAAAATATTGCCCGGGCGAATGGCCACATAGATGAATTCATTTTTAATTGGACATATTTCCAGTTGGCAAAGAACCAAAAAACTGAATATACGCCTAGCGTTGTGATATTCATTAAAATAAATTTTGATAGGGCAACAGGGTAATAAGGCGTATTAATATTCACCCGATTGGTAAATTTCTTTCGAAAATAGACTATGAAAATCAATAAACCTACGAAGAAAAATATCGCAAGGATGATAGATATGGTCTCTTCATTATCATCGTAAAATGAGGGTGGGGAATCTGCATCAGGAGTGTATTCAGGCGCATTTGGATCTGCTCTGGACAGCATATATGAAGATTGCCGAAAGATGCGGCTGATATCTTTATTATATTGTTGAGCAGAGTCAGCGGAAATCAATTTTTCAACTGTTTCATATTTATATTCAAGAGTTAGTATTTTATTATCGTAGTTTTCAGAGAAGCGATATTTGAAGGCGTTATTTTCCACGATGAAGTCATCATTTTTTATATCCCAACTATCGGGGAGATGAATCTGGATTTCTTGCCTCACCTTAACGGGATAATTCATTTTCAGGGGCATGCTGCGTATTGGGGTGCCTGTCTTTGACATGAAACTATCAATTTCATAACTGTCAAAGGTTAGCTCCAGTGTTTGTTCATCCGGATTTTCGATCCACGGACCCTCAAGAGAATAATTCTCTATGACAGTAAACTTGTTATTGATGAGGTCATCTTCAAATACAAGCGGCGTGGATATCGATATATCCGGATAGGCTTTTGCGTAATAATTAATATAATTTTGTGAGATAGATTGAAGGGTATTATTTTGGAACTCACGGCGAATATTGTCTGCGTGCCATGAGCGATATGTTGTTTTAATTGTATATTTTACAGGCTTGTCATAACCGCTGCTTAAATCAAATTTTTCTTCGACAGATTTATGATCAGAAGCTAATTTCTCTGAGTTCATTCGTGTGAGGTGAGTGGTCTGCTCATCAATGATAAGCGCATAGCCGTAATCGGGTTGATATAGATTGTCCAAGTCACCGCCTTGGGGGGAAATGGTTGGATCGAGCCAATAATTCTTGCCATCGAGCTGAAAATATACAATGACGTGATTGAAAAGAGAAAGGCTTGGCAATCTTTCCGGGAGATATTCCCCTTTTTTAGAATGAACCATCGCGGCATAAGCCGGCAAATCTAATTTACGGGCCATTGCAAGAAATAATAATGTCTTGTCTTTGCAATCCCCAAATCTGTTATTATAGGTCACAGATGGCGGCCTTGGGATATAAGAACCTCGGCCAATTTCAATACCTAAATATCGAATTTCTTTTTGTGTATATTCTAGAATGGCGCGATATAGGTCTTTGGGAAATGTGTGTTTTTCAGAGATGTCACGGATTATTTCTTCTAAGCCGCCGGGTAACATTTCTGATGTTGCGTAGTTTTCGACATCCCAAATGGCGACTTCCTGCCAGTTGCTTGACTCGGAAATTTCGACCCAAGGATACGGGGATAACCACTCTGGTATATCTTTATCAGGATTATGGCCAAGCGTGTTATCGATATCCCAAATATACTCCTTGAAGCCCTCCGTCTGAATTATTGTGGGCTCAAAGTTGACATTATGTCCCTTTATATTCAGTGACCTTTCAGCGGGGAGTAATATTCTTAAAAATCTTTTGTCAACTATTGGCCTCCAGCCGAGGTTAAAATTATCATATGCCCGGTTCTCAAATACGGAGTTTTGCCCAATGAGTGAGTAGCTATATTCCAGAATATCACCTATTCTTACGTCGCTCAAAAGCATGGTCGCCGTAAGCGAACCATCATAAATTTGTTTTTCTGAATTTTCTTCACGATGAAGGATTTTAATTTTCGCAAGATCCAAGTGATTAATGCGCTGGCCATTTCTAAGAATGGAAATTTCGTGAAGCTGTAATTCCTGAAAACTTGGATTAAAAGAAATTTCGATGGTTGCCGAATCGCTGAGACCCGATTCATTTATCACTTTTTGCGCAAAATGCTGGAAATAATAGGTATTATTATTTGTGTATTTCTGTTGGCTATTAACCATTAAATATTGAATGCCATCAGCAATAGAGCCCGCAATAGTTTCGGCGTTATAATCTACGCTCTGTTCTTTAACCCATTCGGGCGTTATTGAAATTTTGGGTATTTCATTGGGTTTGGCATGGCTTGCTATTGTGATTAAACAAAATATAACCAAAGAAGATCGAATAGTTTTAAGCATTTTACCCCCTGCCATGTATATACATTAATTTTATAGTTTATATAAAGTCCGCCTTCAAGGGTTTAGGGGTATTTTCAAGTTGATCACTTTCTTTAGCCATGCGCTCACTCGGAAGCTTGGCAGGCAGGCATGCGCTCATTGCAGGGGTGTATTGCAAAAAAACACTCTACTCATTTTATGCCCCATAGCCTAAATATAGATCATCACCAAACGGATGAGCCATTTGGTCAATATATTATAGAATTAATATTCAACAGATTTTTTATTAAAAAGGTTTAGATCAATGACAAATTTTGTATCAACATACAATTTCATGGATCTGTTGAAGGACAAAGGTTTTGCTCCTCAGACAGATGTAACAACAAACGACTTACGGTCCATTTTTAATGGATGGGTTGGTGATCTGTCTTCTAAGATAGAGCTGCCGGCCGAGCATTATGACTTTATGGACCTTATGCATGATAAAGGTTTTGTGCCCGTTCCAAGCAATGACAATGACTTGACTAAAAAAGTCGCCTGATTGTCAGGATGTTTATTTGCCCGTGATGCGCTATTGCCCATCACGGGCTTTTTTGTGCCCCGTTATTTATGCCGTAACATCAGGCTGTGCCACTCGCCGCGCACATATCGCCGGATCAGTTCCATCCCCTCATTTGCATAAGCCGCACAAACGGCGGCTTCAAATGCCGGGCTTTGTAAAAAAACGCCCGTGCGCAGGTGTTTTAAGGC
The DNA here is from genome assembly GCA_002402225.1 of Alphaproteobacteria bacterium. Classification (GTDB taxonomy): domain Bacteria; phylum Pseudomonadota; class Alphaproteobacteria; order Sphingomonadales; family Emcibacteraceae; genus Paremcibacter. The sequence goes on along the minus strand of NVVM01000002.1, from coordinate 33,305 downwards.
GCAGCATAATTTCGCCAAGGGTAATAAAGTCAGCCAGAAGGATGCTCCTGAATATTTACGGTAATCGCGGTGCTGAAATTATCGTCATAACCTTTTTAATGGCGGTCATGGCCTCTTCTGTGGCCGATTTCCACAAGTTGCGTTGATAAATTGCCGACTCATCAACGGCCTGTTGCACCCAGTTCTTCTCCTCAGTGGATAATGAATCCCATGTAGACCGACTGAATAAAACAACATCCGGCACAGAGGTATGCTTGTCAATCGTATAATATTTACAAACCTCATAATGTTTGGAAAGATGAAAAACCGGTGGGTTGTTTTCCGCACCATCAACAACGCCCTGTTGAAGCGCTGTATAGAGTTCACCTCAGGAAATCGGCGTCGCGGAACCGCCCAGTGCTTTTACCATGTCAATTGACGTCTGGCTTTTCTGGATTCTTATTTTCATACCTGACAAATCATCCGGGCTATAAACCGGTTTATTGCAGGAATAAAAACTGCGGCTGCCGGCATCATAATACGCCATGGCGCGAATATAAAACTTTTCGGCACCGGATAATATTCTTTTACCTATRTCCCCATTCAATATCTGCCACAGGTGATCATTATCATTAAAAATATAGGGAATGCTGAAAATCTTCATTTCAGGGACAAAACTTTCCAGAGGCCTCTTGTTTCTTCATATGCAAATCACATCTTTGCTATTGCTTATGTGTAATAGTTCCAACGCTAACTGGCCTGACCAATTTTATGTAAAGKTTTAAATTGACAAAAAAGAAAGAAAATCGCCGCACCTACCAAAAAATTGCGGACCGCCTGCTGAATATGATAGACAAGGAGGGGTATGAAGTGGGATCCCGCCTGCCGGCTGAACGGGATCTTGCTGAAAGATTTGGCGTTAGCCGCCCAACCATACGGGAAGCTGTTATTGCTCTTGAGATTGCCAACAGAATTGAAGTGAAAATAGGGTTGGGCATTTATGTCCTGGAACCTAACAATAACGGAAAAATGACCCCGGAGCTTGACATCGGGCCATTTGAATTAACCGAAGCAAGGGCGTTGGTCGAAGGCGAAGCCGCTGCTTTGGCCGCAACCCTGATTACCGATGAGGAAATAGAACAGCTCAAGAGTACCATTGAAGAAATGTCGTCCGAAGATGCGCCAACGACCTTGGGTGAAGCGGCTGACCGACGGTTTCACGAGATTATTGCCGCGGCAACACGTAACAGCGCGATTGCCGCCATCGTTAATAATTTTTGGGACATACGGCAAAGTTTTCAAATCGCGTCACGAACRTATTAGAAAGCCAGGGGGTTGGGTTTAAAAGACCGCACAGATGAACATTTTGCCATTCTTGCCGCCCTTGAAGCCCTGAAACCCGGAACCCCGGAACCCTCATGCCGCCCGAAAAGCCATGCGTACACATTTAATGAATGTTATTGACCTGTTGCTTACCGCGACCGAAACTGAGGCCGTCATTGAAGCCCGAAAACGTTCTTCCAGAGACAGAACACGTTTTACATCAATAAATAAATTAGTTAGAGTGAATGTCTTCCGAGCCACGATACTGGCAATCCGTGTAAATTATTAAGGTATTATCATGAAGGATTTTTTTCGTATTTTTGTATTTGGTTTTGTATTTGGTGTGCTGCCGTTTAGTACAGCGCATACTGAGGATTCTTATTATGCTTCGGCTCAAAAAACATTAGCCAAAAAGCTTTCCCAAAAGTCGATTACTACACCCGCAAAGAATGTTATTCTATTTATCGGTGACGGCATGGGGATCAGCACAGTTACCGCAACCCGTATTCTGGAGGGTCAACTTAAGGGCGGAACAGGCGAGGAAAATGTCCTTTCATGGGAAACATTTCCTTATACGGCCCTGTCCAAGACCTATAACACCAATCAGCAGGTGCCTGATTCAGCAGGGACAGCGACGGCTTTTCTATCCGGGGCCAAAACAAAAGCCGGCGTTATTGGTCTCAATCAATCTGTACTGCGCGGGGATTGTAAATCCTCACAGGGCAATCATTTGGATACTATTCTTGAATTGTCTGAAAAAGCACAACTTAACACCGGAATTGTCACAACAACACGCATAACTCATGCGACCCCCGCCGCAGCCTATGCACATACCCCCGAAAGAGGCTGGGGAAATAATAGTGACATACCTTTAGATGAGGCAATCCATGGCTGCATAGACATTGCCCGGCAATTTGTAGAATTTTCATATGGTAATGGTATCGACGTCGCTTTTGGCGGTGGCCGCCGGGATTTTCTGCCTGAAGCAAATAAGGGTAGAAGAACAGATGGGCGTAACCTGATTGAGGAATGGAAAGAGCGTCACAAGGATACGCAATATGTCCAAGATACAAAAGGCCTGAATAAACTGAACCTGACTAAGGACGGCCCCGTTCTAGGCCTGTTTGATTCCGGTCATATGGCATATGAAGCCGACAGGGTAAAGGCCAAAGACGGCCAACCATCACTGGCAGAAATGACGGGTAAAGCCCTTCAAATTCTGCAAAAGAAAGATGGGGGCTATTTTCTGCTGGTTGAGGGGGGACGAATTGACCATGGTCACCACCGCGGAAATGCCTATCGCGCCCTGCATGATGGTCTGGCACTGGCCAAAGCCGTACAGGTTGCCAAGGATATGACCAATCGCCAGGAGACCCTGATAATTGTGACGGCCGACCATTCACATGGTTTTGTTATGGCGGGATATGCCACGCGGGGAAGTCCGATATTGGGAAAGGTTGTCTCAAGCACCAARCGTGGCGACAAAGCAGAAAAACATGAATCTCGCGCCCTCGACGGTGGGCCTTATACTACATTAGGGTATTATAATGGCCCGGGTGCTCAAAAAACACCGGGCCGGAGTGATCTGACCAATGTTGATACAGAAGCAAAAGATTATATTCAACAGGCGCTAATTCCCACAAAATCCGAAACTCATTCGGGCGAGGATGTGGCTATTTATGCAGATGGCCCGGGGGCCTATCTATTTCAGGGGGTGGTGGAACAGCATTATATTTTTCACGTTATGCATCATGCCTTGCGTCTCGGTAAAGGAATGAAATCAAATGACTAAAAGTAATTTTTTTAAAATATTTATTAACGGGAAAATTCATGTTAATTTTCAATATCATCCTACTTTATACTGCYGCCTTATTAAGCTTTCCTGCCAATGAAAGTAGGGCAGAAGGTAGCATCACAGAACCCATTTCGCAGAAATTATTTAAACTTGAAAGTGGCTGATTAAAACCGCAACAAACCTTTATTGGCAATGGGCATGGTGATGTTGCTATTACTGCCAGCGGGGACATAGCGTAACCGAATTAAAAACTATTCGATCAGAATAAATTTATTTTTTCAACGGCTTGCCTCTAAAATGAAACAACCACTTATCCCTGCTGCGCTCTATGCAGAAGGATATGATCGGCGAGGACGCAGGCCATCATGGCTTCGCCGACGGGGACAGCGCGAATGCCGACGCAGGGGTCATGGCGGCCCTTGGTGATGATTTCTGTTTCTTTGCCATGTCTGTCCACGGTTTTTCGGGGGGTGAGAATGGATGAGGTTGGTTTGACCGCAAAACGGCAGATAATTTCCTTGCCGGAACTGATCCCGCCCAATATTCCGCCGGCATGATTGGTTCTAATGGCCGGATTGCCGTCATCGCCCATATACATCTCATCGGCATTTTCTTCGCCGGTCAGGCGGGCCGCGTTAAAGCCTTCGCCGATTTCAACGCCCYTTACCGCATTGATGCTCATCATGGCGGCGGCAAGGTCGCTGTCCAGTTTGGCATAAACAGGGGCGCCAATGCCGACGGGAACGCCATAACCATGAACTTCGATCACGGCCCCGATGGAGCTGCCTTTTTTGCGGATGTCGTCCAGATATTTTTCCCAGACGGGTACCATTGATTTATCCGGGCACCAAAAAGGATTGTTGTCCACTTCGTCCCAATCCCAATTGTCCCGGTTAATTTCATGGTCGCCAATTTGAACCAGCGCCCCTCTGACCTGAATGCTGACCCCCAGAATTTTTCGAGCCAAGGCACCGGCTGCCACCCGGCAGGCGGTTTCGCGGGCTGACGACCTGCCGCCGCCCCGATAATCCCGAATGCCATATTTTTCCATATAGGTGAAATCCGCATGGCCGGGCCGGAATTTATCTTTGATGTCGCCGTAATCTTTTGATCTTTGATCGGTATTTTCAATCATCAGGCTGACGGGCGTGCCTGTGGTCACCCCTTCAAAAGTRCCGGACAGAATTTTGACCTGATCGGCCTCTTGCCGCTGGGTCATGAAACGATTTTGCCCGGGCTTTCTTTTGTCCAGAAAATGTTGAATTTCAGCCTCATCAATAGGCAGCATACTTGGCACGCCATCAATAACGCAGCCAATGGCCGGCCCGTGGCTTTCCCCCCAGGTTGTCACCCGAAAGATATGGCCGAAGCTGTTATATGACATAATTTCTGCTTTCTTAATTGCTAGACGAGGCTTAAATCCGGCGCATCTTCCCGTTTCATCCCCATAACATGATAACCGCTATCCACATGGTGATTTTCACCGGTCACCCCGCTGGATAAATCGCTTAACAGATAAACCGCGCTGTTGCCTACTTCATCGGTGGTCACATTGCGGCCAAGCGGTGCATTATATTCATTCCACTTTAAAATATACCGAAAATCACCGATGCCCGCCGACGCCAGCGTTTTAATGGGGCCAGCAGACAGGCTGTTGACGCGAATATTCTTTGGCCCCAAATCACGGGCCAGATATTTAACGCTGGCTTCGAGGGCGGCCTTGGCTACGCCCATGACATTATAGTGGGGGATGACTTTTTCCGCGCCGTAATAGCTGAGCGTGATCATGCTGCCGCCGTCCGTCATTAATTTTTCCGCGCGCTGGGCGACGGCGGTAAAGGAATAACAGGAGATATTCAGGGTCATGGCGAAATTTTCGGGCGATGTATCCACATACCGTCCGGTCAGCTCATTTTTATCGGAATAGGCAATGGCATGAACCAGAAAATCAATTTTGCCCCAGTTTTCTTCCAGCTGCGCAAAAACCGCATCTATGGAATCGCCGTCGGTTACATCACAGGGCAGGATAATGTCAGACCCAATGGATTCGGCAAGCGGGCGCACGCGTTTTTCCAAGGCATCGCCCTGAAAGGTGAAGGCGAGTTCCGCGCCCTGTTCTGCGGCCCTGCGGGCGATGCCCCAGGCAATGGAGCGATTATTTGCCACACCCATGATGATGCCGCGTTTTCCGGCAAGAAGGCCATTATTCTGTGTCATTGTTTTTCCTCTGAGTTTATGTCTCATTTATTGGTTTTATTTACGTTATTTATTATGGCTAATTCTACACATTTTTGTATGAGATTCAAATAGCTGCATTTTTTTCAGTTATTTTTTTAATCTCTGGTGATAAAGCGCAGCATTTACTTCTGCCCCCAGAATATAAGATGCGCCGATAAAATAAAAGAACATTAAGGCGATAATAGCGCCGGCCAGACTGCCGTAGGTGACATCGTAATTGCCGAAATATTTCAAATATATGGAAAATCCGCCGCCGATGATCATCCAGAGGGAAAGCGACGTAAAAGCCCCCGCCATCACAGGGGGGTGCCGTCCAAGATTTCGCGGCTTTAAAATATAATATGACAGGCATAATGCGCCAAATATYAGGCTGATGCTGACGGACATACGCACCAGATTCCAAATCAGTTTCCAGTCGGCTTCGAGSGGAATATAGCTGATCAGGATATTCCAGGCCACAGGCCCAAGCACCAATATGGTCATGCCAATGATAATGCTGCTAGCGGAAAGAATGACCAGCATGAAGCCTTCTGCGCGGCGGCGAATATATGACCTGCGGCTTACCGTGCCAAAGGCGCGGACGATCGCCAGCCTTGCGGCATCAATGGCCGAAGATGAAATCCACATGGCCCCCAGAATACTGAAGGTCATGATGCTTTTGTCGGTGGTCTGGATCATTTTCTCGATGGGCCCTTGCAATACATTGCCCACATCTTCGGGGATATGTTCAAACAATTGCACCAAAGCCTGCGCGCCGGCATCCGACTGACCAAAAAATCCAGCCAATGACACCAGAAAAATAATGAAGGGAAAGAGCGCGAGCATGGTCAGAAAGGCCAGATGCCCCGCCATCACCATCCCGTCATGTTTGGCAAAATTCTTAAAGGCGTCTAATAAAAAATGAAGGTTTTTGAAGTTTTCTTTCATATATTTTTTGTGCCTTCAGGCCATATGTGATCTGACATTTTGATTTTGGTTGTTTTTTGCCCATTTTTTGATGAGTTCTTCCAGAGCTTCGTCCGGCTCATCCGGCAGCATGATTTGCAATTTCACATATTGATCGCCGCGTTTTTTGCTTTTTGGGTCTGTGGCCCCTTTGCCTTTCAGGCGCAACATACGTCCAGAGCTTGACCCTTTGGGAATGGTCATGGCGACCTTGCCATCAATGGTTGGGATATTGACTTTTTCCCCGAGGACAGCTTCTTGCAGGGTAATGGGTAAATCCAGATGAATATCATTTCCTTCGCACCGGAAGAAAGCATGTTTTTTGATGGAAATTTCAATGATAGCATCCCCSGCCSGSCCGCCGYYCAYRCCGTCATYKCCCTGTCCTTTAAGGCGRATTTTTTGRCCCTCWTTGACATTTTCCGGAATGGTGACATTGAGGCTTTTATTGTTGGCAAGGGTTAAAGGTTTTTTGCCGCCTTTCACAGCATCCAGGAAATCAATCTTTAACCGGTAAGCCATATCCTGCCCCTTTTGCGGACGCCTTTGACGCCCTCCGCTTTGCCGGCCCCCTCGCGCGCCGCCAAATATGGACGCAAAAATTTCTTCGGGGTCAAAGCCATCACCAAAACGGCCCCCGCCCATTCCGCCCATGCCACCGGAACGTGGATTGAAACCGCCGCCAGCGAAGCCTTTTTCAGACCCGTCGGCATTAATTTCCCCGCGATCATATTTGGCGCGTAAATCCTTATCCCGCAGAAGCGCATAGGCCGCCGAGACTTCCTTGAAACGTTCAGCAATTTTTTCATCACCCGAGTTTATATCGGGATGAAGCTTTTTAGCCAATGTGCGATAGGTTTTTTTAAGTTCCGCATCAGTGGATGATTTGGGCACGCCTAATACGCTGTAGGGGTCTTTCATAATATCAATTCAACTTGCGTTATTATTCCTGACCCTAATGTAGTCATTGATTGATGATTTTCCAAGCGCCATCTTCCTGACGGCAGGCTGTTCCGTAGGCGGTTTCGGTTTTTCCGGCTACGGTTACGGTTTGTTGATACTCTCTGCAATATTTATCTGCCTTGTTGCTATAGGCGGGCTGCGGTGTGATGCTGCCGGAATTCCCGCTGTCGGGGTTATACCAGGTTGTGGCTTCGCCGGACGGGGTATTTTCCAGAGAGTATTGTGTTTTTTCCCGCATGGCCTGCCGGTCAGCCCGGTCCAGAGACTTGCCAATTTCACTGCCGATATAGGCACCGGCCATTGTTCCGGCGGCAACGGCAATGACCTTGCCTGTGCCCCCGCCCTTGCCGCCAATGGCAGACCCGAYAACGGCRCCGCCAATGGCCCCAAGAARTGTTCCGCTTTCCTGCTTTGTACAAGAGGCTAACGTTATGGAAAATGCGATAACCAATGAGGCCGTGATCATGGCCTTGCGGCGGGGGGAACTGTTGACTGGCATTTAAATCCCTTTCGATTCAATAGATTATATCCGGCGATTCAATAGATTGTATTTGGTGCTTTTTGCTATTATATATCATTTATATTACATATTCTAATGATGATTTTGGCAATTTTATGGCGTATGCGCATATTTAAAGAGGTGCTGAGTGACAGACCCTATCGACTTATTCAAGAAATGGTTTGAAAAAGCCTGCCTGACGGAAGATCTGGGGGAGGCTGTTGCCCTTGCCACGGCAGACGCGCAGGGCCGCCCCTCTGTGAGGATGGTGCTGTTGAAAGCGGTGGATCAGCGTGGCTTTGTATTTTATACCAACCTGGAGAGCCAAAAGAGTATTGAGCTTGCTGAAAACCCCTTTGCCGCCTTATGCTTTCACTGGAAGTCACAAAAGAGGCAAATAAGAGTTGAAGGGGCCGTTATCCCGGTCAGTGGGGAGGAAGCCGATGCCTATTTTGCCACCCGCGCGCGCGACAGCCAGATCGGGGCATGGGCATCGAAACAGAGTCAGCCCATGGAAGGCCATTTCGRATTTGAGGTCGCCATTGCCAAATATACAGCTAAATATGCTATCAGCAAGGTTCCGCGCCCGCCTTTTTGGTCCGGCTTTCGTATCATTCCCAGCCGCATCGAATTTTGGGAGGAGCGCAAATTCCGGCTTCATATGAGGCATATATATGAGAAGAATGACAAAAATATCTGGGTGATGAGGGAAGTTTATCCCTGAGTTTTGAGATAATTAAGACGGGTTTTGAGGTAATAAAATGAGTTTTGAGATAACAAAAGAAAATAAAAGGTCAGAGGTCAACCGGCTGATGATGCGGGCGGCCAATGCGGCTGTGGCGGTTGCTTTCACCCTGATCCTCATCAAAAGCTGGGCTTATAATTCGAGCGGGGCCGTATCCATGCTGGGGTCTTTGCTGGATTCCGTGATGGATATTCTGGCTTCGCTCGTGAATTTGGTGGCCATACGTTTTGCGGTGGTGCCTGCGGATGATGATCATCGTTTCGGCCATGGTAAGGCCGAGGCTATCGCGGGGCTTGTTCAGGCCATGGTCGTGTCATTATCCGCCTTGTTTCTTATGGTGGAAGCGGTCAAGAAACTGATGAATCCCGAACCCATAGTCAAGGTGGATGAAAGCAYYGTCATTATCATCATCGCCATTATCCTGACCGTTGCTTTGGTGGGATATCAGCGCTATGTGATTCGCAAAACTGGCTCTATTGCCATTGCCGCAGATAATCTGCATTATTCCGGTGATATATTGATGAATTTTGGTGTTTTGACAGCGTTGTTCCTCGGGGGATATATGCAGCTCTATTATGCCGACCCGATCATTGGGGTTATGGTTGCTTTTTATCTGGTGTATAATGTCAAGCAGATCGCCTATAATTCTATTGATATGCTCATGGATCGGGAAATGGATGATCGCGATAAGGCAAAAATTATCGATATTATCAAAACCCATCCCGAGGTTCACGGCGTTCATGATATGAAAACCCGAAAATCGGGCTTTAATTTATTCATTCAGTTTCACATGGAAATGGACGGCGCAATTTCCTTAAGCGAGGCGCATCGTATTTGTGATGATGTGGAGGCCGAAATTATGGCTGAATTTAAGGAAGCCGAAGTCCTGATTCACGCCGACCCGGAAGACCATGAAGAAGTGGTCTCCTTCAAGGAATARAACCRATGGTTATCATCTATGGCATYAAAARCTGTGATACGGTGAAGAAGGCCCTGAARTTTTTTGCGGAAAGGGSYATTGATCATAAATTTCATGATTTTCGCAAAGATGGWYTGGCGCGGGMGCAGCTTGACCTGTGGGCCGGGGAACTGGGGCTGGAGATTCTGTTGAACAAGCGGGGCACCACATGGCGTAAATTGCCCGAAGACCAGAAAGATGACCTGAATGATCAGCAGGTCATTGATCTGCTTTTAGAATATCCCGCCATGATAAAAAGGCCCGTTTTCGACTTTGGTTCCATGAGACGCATTGGCTTTTCAAAAAAGGATCAGGCCGAGATTTCCCTTATTCTGACAGGTGGTATTGAACCTAACGGGAATAAAGGTTGATGGTGGGTTTAAAGTGAGATACGCTTCCAGTAATCAGGATAATTTATGAAAATATATCTTCTGGATTTAGCGCATACACATTCTGTGACGGACAGTTCCTTAACTGTTCCGCTGGGGATTGGTTATATCAAGGCCTATTTGAAACAGGAAATGGGCGATGACATTGATGTTACATTATTTAAAAATCCCACGGAGGTTTTGTCGCGCATAGGCGAAGATCAGCCGGATGTTGTCGGTTTTGCCAATTATGGCTGGAACCGTGATTTGAACCATAAGATCGGCAGCTATATTCGTGAAATATTGCCGGATACCCTTATGGTTGCGGGCGGGCCCAATATTGATCACGAGGACGAAGCCCGCATAAATTTTCTGAAGGAATTTAACTTTCTTGATTTTGTCATTATTCTTGGTGGGGAAGAGCCTTTTGCGGAACTGATTAAATGGCGGCAAAATGCCGGCGATAAGAAAGGGTCTTTGCCCAGAAATTTGATCTGGATCGAAGGGGAGGAATTACGCCGTACGCCGGAACGTCCCCTTAAAAAGATCATTGAAAATATTCCGTCGCCCTATTTGGCAGGCTATCTGGATGAGTTCATTGCCCGAGGTATGGTGCCGATGCTCGAGACCAATCGCGGCTGCCCGTTTAGCTGCACTTTCTGTGCGTGGGGCATGGCTTCACAAGATCTTGTGCGGCGATTTGATCATCAGCGGGCCCTACAGGAAATTGCCTATATCGGGGAACGGTCAAAGGCCATCAACTGGATCGTCTGTGATGCCAATTTTGGTATTTTAAAACGCGACGTTGACTTGGCAAAGGCCATTCGTCATGTAAAGGATACGATGGGTTTTCCGCAGCAATGTCATGTTTGGACGGCGAAGAATACTACGGGCAGGAACCTTCAAATTGGTAAAATTCTGGGCGATATGGCGGTGCCTGTCATGGCCGTCCAAAGTATGGACGAACAAGTCCTGAAGAATATTAAGCGTTCGAATATATCATTGGACACTTACGAAGAATATCATGCACAGTTTCAGGCGCTTGGCAGCAAAACCTATTCAGATGTTATTGTGCCTTTGCCCGCAGAAACCTTGGAAAGTCATATTGCGGGCATCGCGAAATTGATGGCGCTTGGCGTAAATACCATCTGCAATCACAATATGCGTTTGCTTGCCGGCGCGGAAACCAATTCCCGTGCATCCCGTGAGAAATTTGACTTTAAAACACGTTTCAGATTGATTCACGGTGATGCGGGATTATATAAAACGCCGGACGGAAAAGAGATACGTTCTTTTGAATATGAGGAAAGCCTGCGGTCAACGGCAAGCATGAGCGAGCAAGATTTATTTTATCTGCGCAAGTTTCATTTTCTGATTGATTTCTGCTGGAATTCAGAAGTTTATAAGCCGTTGTTTAATCTTTTACAATCCAAAGGCGGCTGCCCGACCAGCGTGTTAAAGAGAATGATGACACCCTTAGGCGGTCTTGTCTCCCCTGATGTTGCAGAAAAATTACAGCAATTCTGGGATGAATTTGATCTCCTGTCACAGCAGGAATGGTATGATACGACCGAAGATATCGAAGCTTATTTTGCCAGAGATGAGAATTTCAACAGGCTGATCAATCTGGAATTTGAAAAGCTCAATACATTATTTGCGGTTAAAGTTTTGCGCCATTACAAAAAAGAGTTTGACCGTGCAATGGCCGCCTTGGTTATGGAAATTTTATCCGATGATCACGATTTGGTCAGAGGGGTTATGGATATTGTTTCAAGCCTGTTTCCACCGCTAGATTTTGCCGCCGATGAGGTGGTTTTTGATGTATCGGGGGATATTTTGGACCAAAGTTGGCAAGAGAGTAAGGAAGGCGAACAGCAAGGGCGYGKGMRSMKWMKWKTTTRKKRKWWTSMSYRMCGYMRSSMAGTCRRMWRARYYMKKYKMSRGTCAGAAGGCAAAACCCTGTCAAAGATTCTGGATGCCCAAGGCATTCATATGAGTCAATTGAAATTCTCCCTTGACGAAGAATTTGGGGCCGGCAGGCAATTTAAAAAATATTTAAACAAACTGGCTTGATTTTGGCTCTGAATCTGAGCCATGACAAATAAGATAAATCAAACATATGATATTTTTATGGCGGTTACGGGCTAAAAATTGATCTGCTGAAGGAAGATTATTTTCAACCAGTATAATATATATNNCCATGAGGTGTCAGGATATTTTACAGTTTTGAAAATATAATATATTCTTATATATCAACATATTAGGCCGATTAAGGGCATATTCCAGTTAATCTGTGTCAGAATATTTTACACTTTTAAATTTATTAAAAGTCAACATACTCTCTAAGTCATTGATGTATATAAGGTCATGTGTATTGGTGCGATTCTTGCATTATATATTTAGCAATTTATAAAAAGGGAAGAGCAGTACTGCCTGAAGAGTGAAATGTGCTGCAAAATATACCATAGGTAAAATCTTTTGGTAATATAGTAGGRAATAATATGGTTCAGATATCATCATTCAAGGGCATCTGCGTCGGGGCAGCAGCGATTTTAGCGGCGTTAAGTACGCCGGCCTCTGCCACAACGTTTTTATACGATCAAAATGTTAGCCCCGATGTGATTTTCGGAAGCGGCAATACCAATGGTGCCTTTACCGTTGATCGAAACGCCGGTGTAGAGCTTGGCTTGCGGGCGAAAATACCTTTTGTCGGTACAACGAACAGCAACGGTGACGGAACCTATAGTTTTTCTCTTGCCGAGACAGCCAATGCGGGCAATCCTCAAGGATCGCTTAATGCCTGGAATTTCGACTGGACTGTGAATACGGMCTATGATGGTACGACGGGGCAAAAAATCACCGACTTCACTTACCTTCTCGGTATTGATTTTGATCCGGGTGCGGGGACTGATTTTCTGACATTTGACCCCATTAACACACCATTTGCAGATCATAGCATCGGGGATAACAGCACCGCAAACGGCGGCGGCGCAGAAGCCACAACGCCAGCTGAATATCAAGCCTTGATTGATGCAAATAATGTGCTTCAGCAGTCTTGGCGGCTCGCGTTTTTCCCTGTTCATCCAACGCTTATCTATGATCCTACCATAAGCGGCACCTATGATATTTTCCTGAGGGCCTTTGATGGTCAGGGCCAGACTGTTGCCTCTACGGAAATTCAGGTTATCATTGGCCAAATTCCAGAACCGGCCCCCTTTGCCCTTATGGGTCTGTCTCTGATTCTTATGGGATTATACCGCCGGAAAAAATCCAAATAATAGTGTTTGGGTGAGTTTTGTGGGTGGTCTCATGTCAATATGAGACCACCCATAATCGTACCTTGGATTATAGCTCACAGGGCTTGGAGGCTTCAACAACTAAGAATGTTTGGTACCAGAAGAGGACTCGTATAAGTGTTTAATTTCAATATGTTATTAATATTTAAGCGCAAACCTTTTCTTTCCGACTCGCAAAAAAATACCTCCGAGAAGACTCGGGTTTTGGGGTATTTTCAAGTTGATCACTTTCTTTAGCCATGCGCTCACCCGGAAGCTAGATGGATGGATATGCGTTCATTGCATGGCCGTATTGTAAAAACACACTCTACTCATTTTATGCCCAATAGCCTAAATATAGATCATCACCAAACGGATGAGCCATTTGGTCAATATATTATAGAATTAATATTCAACAGATTTTTTATWAAAAAGGTTTAGATCAATGACAAATTTTGTATCAACATACAATTTCATGGATCTGTTGAAGGACAAAGGTTTTGCTCCTCAGACAGATGTAACAACAAACGACTTACGGTCCATTTTTAATGGATGGGTTGGTGACATGTCTTCGAAGATAGAGCTGCCGACCGAGCATTATGACTTTATGGATCTTATGCATGATAAAGGTTTTGTACCTGTACCAAGCAATGACAATGACTTGACTAAAAAAGTCGCCTAATTGCCAAGATGCTTATTTGCCCGTGATGCGTTATCGCCCATCACGGGCTTTTTTATGCTCCATTATTTTTTTCTTAACACCACTATTTTTGTCTTAACATAAGGCTGTGCCACTCGCCGCGCACATATCGTTTAACCAGCACCATCCCCTCATTTTCATAAGCCGCACATACGGCGGCTTCCTGCGTTCCCAGCAAACCGGATAAAATCAAGCTTCCGCCCATCGACAGATTAGCGGCAATATCAGGGGCCATTTCCTGCAGGGGTTTCGCCAGAATATTGGCAACGATCACATCATAAGGCCCTGCGCCGCCAAGATCAGTATCTTGAAAGCCATCGCTTGTTATTGCGGCAAGCCCCGGCTTGCCAGATCCGAGGTCAACGACAGAAATCTGGTTGGCTGCCGCATTCTGAATTGTGGTTTCCGTGGCGATGGGGTCAATATCACTGGCCACGATGGTAATAGGCCATAGGCGGCTCATGGCAAGGGCGAGCAGACCCGAGCCACAGCCCAGATCAAGGGCGGTTTTGGGTATGTTCCCGCCTTTAAGTTCCTGTGACAACTCGCCAATAGCCAAAAGACATCCGTGGGTGGTTTCATGCTGGCCCGTGCCAAAAGCCTGTCCGGCCTCAACCAGAAGGCTAATCCTGTTATCGGGTATTTTATCGCTATCATGGCTGCCGTAAATAAAAAATGGCTTGGCATCTACGGGCTTTAGCAATTTCTGAGATTCCGAAACCCAATCCCTTTCCGCGACGGCAGACAGGCCAAGGTCAGCCTTGGTCGTGTCAAAATCAGGCAGAATAGCCAAAATTCTTTGTCGCAGCATGGCTAGGTCGGGCTTTTTAGTGAAGAAAGCTTCCAAAAGTCGGGTTGTGCCGTCCTCGATTATTTCAAAATTGGATAGGGTCGGGTATGTTTCCGGATCAAGTCCATAGAGTATTTCTTCCATAAGGGGGATCAAATCCTGATCGACCTTTAAATTAATTTTCCAGCTTGTCATATATTTCTTTTAGTCCCTTATTCAGGCCAATTTTAGAAGTCATTCATATCAACTACAGAAGTATGGGGAACTATACAGGCTTTATATTTTTTGCGGCTAATAATCTCTATCGCCATGCTGTTTTTCAATGATTGAAGTGTGRAACGCGATCAGTATCATCGATTTTGAGACAAGCTGCCTGTTGACCTATTGCAAAGGCTGGGCGGGCTCCTGTATGATATGAGGGTTGAGAAAAAGGATACTGACAATGAAATTTTTACTGACGCCATTGATGATGGCCATCGCGGCTGCCGTCCTTTCCCCCCTTGCGTCGGCAGCGACCAAGGATATGACCCTTGCCAGTTTTTCGAAGGTGAATATTAATGTGCCTATTGATTTTGTTGTCGCCGTAGGTAAAAAACAATCTTTTACCATGGAAGGGCCGGATGAATTGCTGGCGCTGATCAAAGTCGAAGTCAAAGATGGTACATTGGACATCAGAAAGAAAAGRCGTTTCGAATTAATCGAAAAAATCTCTGTGAGAATAACCATGGAAGATTTGACCAAATTCGTTATCACTGGCGCGTCCGATGGCAAAATCAGTAATGTGAACAGTAAAATATTCGCGCTTAAGATCAACGGATATGGCGATGTGGTTATTGAGGGTAAAAGCGATGAGCTGACCGTGACAATCAATGGCGGCGGCGAAGTTAAAAGCGAAAGCTTTCATTCGGCAGAGCTATCGGCAAATATCACTGGCTCGGGCGATATTTCTCTTGCGGGGGAATGTGAAAACCTTGATCTGTCCATAAGAGGTTCCGGCAATTTTTCAGGCCGCAAGCTAACCTGCGCAAATGTTAACGCCAATATCCACGGGTCTGGTGATGCGACTTTCTATGCCAGTTCAGCCGCTGAGATTCGTACAAACGGCAATTCGGATGTGAATGTTTATGGTAACCCTAAATCCATTCAAAACCGGTCTGGCAGCAGTTCCAACCTTGTGGTTCATGAGGATAAATGACATCTTTCTATCTGTGTGTTATAACGCTATTTTAAAGGGCTTTAAGTAGGTGTAGCCATGAATTATCTAAAACTTTTTGCTATCGCCACCTTTGCCATTGGTGCCATTTTATATCTGGCGGCTGCGGATGAGCATGTTGTTGTTGTTGGTGATCAAGACTATGATCTGGGCGAATATGTTAAAATTACTGTGAATAGCGCGGTGGATTTAAAAATACGCTCGGGCGAGGAGTATGGCCTTAATGTCAAGGCTGATGAAGCTGATCTGAAAAAACTCAAGATTTATGTCAAAGGCAAAACTCTGGTTATTGAGAATAAGCAGGATATTTTCAATTCATGGAATGGCCCGCCGCCGGAAATCATGATTTCCCTGCCTTTGTTGCAGAAATTCACGCTCAACAGCTCTTCTGAAGTAGAAATAAACCATATCCACGGCAGTTTTTTTAAGGTTATGCTGAACGGATCAGGCAGCATTCTTTTTGATGGGGCCAGTGATGTGTTATATGCCAGAATAAATGGCTCAGGCACGATTGACAGCGGCTCATTTGATGTCAGAAAAGAGGCTGTCATCGTTATTAATGGCAGCGGTGATATGTCCCTGGCCGGCAAATGCCGTAATCTTGAGGCTGAAATCAATGGGTCTGGCGACTTTACGGGTCGTGACTTTACCTGTGAAAAGGTTGAGGTGGATATCGCAGGGTCGGGCGATCTTGATGTTTATGCCAGCGCGGCGCTTGACGTGGATGTTGTCGGTTCTGGCACGGTCAATGTGTTTGGCAAACCCCAAAGCGTCAAAGACCGTTCACGTAAAGGAACCCATGTGACCATAAAGTGATGGTGACATTAATTTTGGCCGCTATGCAAGACTGACAAAACTGTCCATGACTTTGCGTTGCGAGCCATTTTCAAAATCAACGTCCAGCTTGTTTCCGTCCAAAGTGATAACCGCGCCATAACCGAATTTATCATGGAAGACGCGGTCGCCAACCTTAAAGGCAGAGGCGGCATTTTTTTCTTTGCGGGCTGTTGATTTAAAGGGCGCGCTTGTGGATAAATTACTTTTTGCCCGGCTGCGGTCCAATTGTGGTTTTGGATTGCTCAGGCCATAGCCCGTATCATATCCTGTTGCCCAGTTTGGCGGCGCATTTTCATGGCTGCGGCTTGTTGCCTGACCATACATGCCCTGCGCCTTGTTGAACTCCACATGAGCTTCCGGCAGTTCATTGATAAAGCGGGACGGGATGGGGCTGGTGTATTTGCCGTAAAGATAGCGCGAAGATACATGGAAAATATGGGCTTCTTTTTTGGCGCGGGTCAGGCCGACATAGGCAAGGCGCCTTTCTTCTTCAAGTCCTTTTGCGCCCTGTTCTTCCAGTGATTTTTTGCTGGGAAATAGTTCTTCTTCCCAGCCGGGAAGAAAGACGGTTTCAAATTCCAGTCCTTTTGAGCCATGAAGGGTCATGATGTTGACTTTATCCTGAACATCATTCTGTGAATTTTCCATRACAAGCGCGATATGCTCCAGAAAATCTTCCAGCCCTTCAAAAGGCTCCATGGCCCGAACCAGCTCACTAAGATTTTCAAGCTTGCCTTCTGAATCAGGGGACTTGTCCTGACGCCACATTTGGCTGTAACCACTTTCCTCCAAAATGACTTCGGTCAGAGCCAGATGATCACCATCCTCTGCCTGTTCCCGCCAGCGGTCGAAATCCTCCAACAGTTGCCGCAGTGTATWTTTGGCTTTGCCGCGCAGGTCATCACCGTCAATGATCATATGGGCGGCCTTGGCAAGGGAGCAGCYTTGACTTCGGGAAATGGCGTGCAGTTTTTTGACGGTCGCTTCCCCAAGGCCGCGCTTTGGTACATTTATAATACGCTCAAATGCCAAGCTGTCATTGGGGTTGTGAATATGGCGCAGATAGGCCGTTACATCACGAATCTCGGCGCGTTCATAAAAACGAAAGCCGCCGATTATTCGGTGCGGCAGACCAAGGGTCAGAAACCGTTCTTCAAATTCGCGGGTTTGAAAACCGGCCCGAACAAGGATGGCCATTTCGCTTAAATTTTGCTTTTTGCGCTGGCGGTCTTCGATCATTTCACCAATATTACGAGCTTCTTCGCGGCCATCCCATACGGGGTTTACGGTAATTTTCTCGCCGCCCGTCCTGTCGGTCCAAAGGGTTTTTCCAAGCCGGTTCTCATTGGATTCTATCAGGCCGCCGGATGCCCCCAATATATGATTGGTGGAACGATAATTCTGTTCCAGCCGGACTATTTTTGCCCCCTCAAAATCTTTTTCGAACCGCAGGATATTTCCGACCTCTGCCCCGCGCCAGCCATATATGGATTGATCATCATCACCAACGCAGCAGATATTTTTGTGATTTTGCGCAAGCAGCCTGAGCAAAAGATATTGCGCCACATTGGTATCCTGATATTCATCCACCAGAATATAACGGAACCGCCGTTGATAATCCGCCAGAATATCGGCATTATTTTGAAATAATGTCAGGCACAGCAAAATTAAATCGCCAAAATCTACGGCATTCAATATTTTGAGCCTTGCCTGATATTCAACGTACAGGGTTATGGCCTTGCCTTCGGCGTAATTATGGGCTTCTTCCGAGGGAACTTGAGAGGCCCGCAACCCGCGATTCTTCCAGCCATCAATCAGTCCGGCCATCACGCGGGGATTCCATCTTTTTTCATCAATATCATGGCTGCGGACGATCTGTTTGACAAGGCGCAGCTGATCATCGGAATCCAAAATGGTAAAATTGCTTGCCAGCCCCACTTGCGCGCTATGCTTGCGCAAAACCTTAACGCCAATGGCATGAAAAGTACCAAGCCAATACATGCTTTCGACCGCATCACCAATAATCCGGCCAACCCGTTGTTTCATTTCCTGAGCCGCTTTATTGGTGAAGGTCACGGCAAGAATCTGTCCCGGGAAAGCACTTCCGGTGGCCAGAATATGGGCGAGACGCGCGATCAAAACGCGGGTTTTCCCCGTTCCCGCGCCGGCCAGTACCAACAAGGGGCCATTTATGGTTTCAACTGCTTGTTTCTGGGGCGGGTTCAAGCCGCTCAGWTATTCAGGCAGAACCTGAGCTTTTTCGGTTTCTGTTTCWGCGGCAAAAGGAATATCATCGGCGCCGAAATTATCAAGATCAAATGGGTCAGACATGGTTTCTATATACTTTATATTAACCTGAATTACAGGTTTTTTTAGGCCTGCGAATAGCAATGGAACGGCCCATTTCGCGGGGAATGCCATATATTTTATGCTTTTCCACAGTTTGGCGCAGAATAYCCATTTTATCCTGATCAAAGCGGGCGGGCATTCTGGTATCCATATTCACATGGAGAGAAATCTGTTCCATGGTGGCGGATAGAATTGCGCTCTGCCCATGAAAAAGCCGCATGAAACRATGGATGAATTTGCTATCCATATCAAGTAGTTGGAAGTGAACGCAGATCGGATCATCCTGTTTTAATTCATGCTGGTAGGTGACATGACTTTCCAGCACAAAAATCGACTTGCCATTTTCCCTGGTGTAATGTGAACCAAGGTCAATATCTTCCAGAAAATTGGTCATGGCCTGATCAAATAGAACGGTATAATAGGCCATATTCATATGACCATTAAAATCTATCCATTCTTCCTTAACGCTTGTTTCAAGAAGAATAGGCCCATATTTTTCTTCTTTAGGCATATTTTATATCTATTATTCGCGGGAATAGTGTTTTCTTTCGCGCTGTTATCTCTTAAGCGTATCAATTTGTCATCTAAATATTTAAAAATTTTATGGAATAATAAGAAAACTATTAATCTCTTTGGGTAATACTGCTTCTATAGTTTGAGATAGGAACTCGGTCTGACTTATTTTAACCATGGTCATAATATACTAAAATAAGTCATATTATGGCCATGGTTATTGTGTCATCTACAGTCCCATTATGATACAAATAAAAGATAAGATGGTTTTCGGTTGAATGCCGAATTTAAAAGGGTAGGCGGAGAAGAAATTGAAAAAGCTGGGCATTGGCTTTGGGATATTGATCACATCATTGATTGGGGTAATTTTAATTGTCCCAAGTTTTCTTAATTGGAATGAATATAAAACCCAAATTGAACGAACCGCATCGAATTACACAGGGCGGGACGTAAAAATTAAAGGCGATATTTCTCTGTCTCTTTTGCCGGTGACCGCGCTTTCCGTAAAAGATGTCACCATGTCCAATATAGAGGGTGGCAAGGCCGAACATATACTGTCTCTTAAATCTCTTGATATACAGGTGAGCTTCCCTTCCGCCCTGTCTTCTCTATTCGGGGGGCGGGTGAAGGTGGAGAAATTTATCCTTGTCGATCCGATCGTTGCCTTGGAAGTCTTAAGTGATGGCAGGGTAAACTGGATATTGGATGATCAGAATACTGCTGCGGCAAAACAGGCGACCACCGCTGATATCAGTCTTGAGAATTTTCAGATCGTTAATGGACAAATCAGCTTCGAGGATATGGCCTCCAGACAGATGGAACTGCTCAGGAGAATTAATGCCAACGTGCAGGCCGAAAGTATTAAGGGTCCTTTCGTTATTGCCGGCAGTGCGCGTTACAAGGGATTGGGCGTTGATCTGGATTTAAAACTCGGCAAAAACCGGCAAGGCAAAAAAATGCCCGTAACGCTTGCGCTGTCGATGCTGGACAGGCGTGTTTCTGCCAAAGTGATTGGCGGCATTATGTTTAATGAAAAATCTAATGAAAAGTCTTTGGCTTTTACCGGAAAGCTGGAAATGGCCGCTGGTGAGGCAGGGGATATTTTAAATGCTGTTGACCGCTTTAAAGGTTTGAAAAACCCGGATCATTTGAAAATAGGGCAGGCTTTTTCTCTGGATACAATGGTTGAAGTGGGGCATGATAAAGTCGCCGTCAATGAGGTGAATATGCGCGTTGGCCAGAGCCGCGCGCAGGGGAATGGGCATATTACCCTTGGGGAAAAAATTAACATTCAGGCGGCATTGTCTATTAATAAACTGGATATAGATCCGTTATTGCCAGCTTTTGAAGACTATCAAAAAAACCGGACGCCCGCCGCCGCCGCCCGCCTGCAAAAAGAAAATGGCGCGGCCGATAATATATTGAGCCGCCTGTCGGGAAATGTTGATCTGAAACTTGGCGCGTTAAAATATAATAATAAAATTGCCAGCCAGATTATGCTGAAACTGTTAGCCAAAGATGGGGTCATCGGTATTCCGACATTACAGGCCCGCATGCCCGGCGGCGCGTCGGTTGCGTTTGAAGGCCAGGTCACATCGCCTGATGCGCAAGAAAAAACCCCCATAACGTTAACCGGCGACATGACGGTGAATGCCAGTAATCTGCGGGGTATGCTGGATTGGCTTAAGTTGGATACAGCAGATATTCCGGCTGGGCAATTAACGCAATTTTCCTATAAAAGCGGCCTAAAGGTAACGCCTGATCTGGTGCAGTTATATGAAATGAATGGCAAGCTGGACGCCGTTAATTATAACGGCGGTATATCCTATGCCATTGCCGCGCGGCGGTCTTATGGTATCAACCTTAACTTAGAAAACCTCAACCTTGGTTCTTATGTGATCACGGAAAAATCCCAGTCTAAGGAAACCATAGATTTAAAAAAGATATTCGAGCGGCTCAGTGAATTTGATGTCAATTATAACATAATGTTATCAAATATGACGGCTGGCGGCGTTAAAATTCGGTCCGGTCAATTGAATGGGGTTCTCCTGAACGGAAATCTTGATGCAAAAACCATAAAATTCAATGATGTTGCCGGCGTGAATATAGAGGCTTCTGGTCAGGGCGTGAATTTTGGCAGTAAGCCAGAATTTACGCTGACCCTGTCTGCCGATGCCAAATCATTGGCCGGGATGCAAAGAAACATTAAAAGTGATTATTCTATAGACCTTCGCAAATTGGGCGAAATGAAGCTGACAGCTTCCCTATCCTCAACATTAGAGAAAATGGATGTGGATTTAAAATCCCGTTTTGGGGTGAAAAAGCTTAATGTGTCCGGGACAATCCGCAGCGCAACCCTGAAGAAATTCCCGGAAATTGGCAGTAGTAATCTGAATATAGACCTTCAATCCACAAGCCTTGCCGCATTGGTGGATCAGCTGGATCTTGGCATGGCTAAACCACGGGCCGCCGATGATCGTCCAATACGCTTGAGAGGTCATATTAAGACAAGTCCCAATATTGTGGATATTGATGGAAAAATTAATATCGCGGCGGGAGAAATATTGATCACCGGCCGGAAAAAAGGACATGGCAAAGCCGGGACTGTGGATTTAGCCCTTGATTTGAAAGGGGCAGAGACGCGCGAATTCATTCGTGGTTTGGGTATTGATTTCAAGCCGGCAACAAAGAAACTCGGGCCTATTATGCTCAAGATGAATGTGACGGGCGCCCGTGATCACTATGTCATCAAGAATATTGCTGGTGATGTGGGGCCGGTARAACTCAGTGGTTCCGGTAAATTAAATATGGCATCAGAAAAGCCTGTTTTTGATTTTAACATAAAGGCAGGCGATATTCCCTTGCATGATTTCCTGGAGCGTTCTGATCACGGGTCAAAAGATTATGGCCAATGGTCGAAGTCGGCCATGAATTTGGCGTTACTTTCTGAATATGAAGGGCATGCCCGTATTTCGGCGGGAAGTTTGACCTATAATGAATATATTTTTGAAAATCCGGCTTTTGATGTAAATCTGAAGGATGGCCAGCTTTCTGTAAATAATTTCACAGGCCGATTGTTCGGCGGTGATGTGGCGTTATCGGGGCGTTTTGGCGGTGTGAATAAGCCTAAAATGGCCCTCAATATGACCTTGAAAAAGGCCTCATTATCTGCGGCAACCGCATCATCGGCAGGAATCGCCCCGGTGACGGGCTTCTTTGACATGTCTGGTAAGTTCACTGGCGAGGGCAGGAGCCAGTATGATATGATATCCTCCCTTTCCGGAACGGGGAATATCATTGCCAGTTCCGGTATGATCAGGGGTATTGATATTCCCGCCCTAAGCAGCCAGATATCGGATATGGCCAGTGATGGTGCCTTTCTGAAGCTATTGGGCAGTGCCCTTTCCGGCGGTCAGACCCCCTATAAAGGCGGAAAAAGCAATCTTGTCGCCAAAGATGGCAAAATRGAATTCAGCCCGTTTGATAYTGAATTGGACGGCGCGAAATCCAATGTGAGGATGGCCGTTGATCTTTTAACCTGGACCATTCGTTCCGATGGCTGGATCGGGCTGGTGGATCACCCGAGTGCCCCGCCCATTGATGTCAGCGTCAGGGGCGATATCAGCAATCCCCGGATTACCTATAAGACGGATCGCCTGAAAAAATTTGTGGGTGCGAAAATTGCGTCCAACCTGTTGCAGCAGCTTATTGGAAAAGAGGGCGGCCTTGAAGGGATCTTTGGCAATCAACCCAAAGAAGAAGCCTCTCCGGCTACTGGCCCAGACCAGAAGCCAGACCAGAAGCCAAAGCCTGCAGAGGATTTTGGCAAACGGATGCTTGAGAAGCTCTTTGAGAAAAAATCGTCGGACGACAAAGACAAAAAACCCCAAAAACCTTAAATATGGTTTTTCAAGACAAAGACACGGACGGCGCTGCTTAGGTTGGCACCGGCTTGATCACTCATTCTCTGTGAATCGATTTGTGCTATCAATATACTCAGGCTGAGATTTCGGGAATTGGCGATAGCCTTCAAGTGATCCCAGAAAATATTTTCCAGCGTAATACTGGTTTGATGGCCGGAAATGACAATGGAATGTTTTTTTAATATATTGTCATAACGGGACAAATTAGGGCTTTCTTGGTTTCGATGGCCTAATTTCTTTGGCCTGATTTTTTAATTAGAGATTCTGGAAGAAGTCATTGCCCTTGTCATCTACCACGATGAAGGCTGGAAAGTCTTTGACATCAATTTTCCAGACCGCTTCCATGCCGAATTCTTCAAAGTCCAGTACGTCAACCTTGGTGATATTGTTCAGAGCCAAAATGGCTGCGGGGCCGCCGATCGACCCCAGATAGAAGCCCCGGTGTTGATGGCAGGAACTTGTCACCTGTTTACTGCGATTGCCTTTGGCGAGCATAATCATACTGCCGCCTCGGGCCTGAAAATACTCAACGTAACTGTCCATGCGTCCCGCCGTCGTCGGGCCGAAGGATCCTGATGCATAGCCTTCTGGCGTTTTGGCCGGCCCGGCATAATAGACGATATGATTCTTCATATAACCCGGCATATCTTCGCCAGCTTCCAGTTTTTTCAGGATGGCCGCATGGGCCAGATCACGGGCAACAATGATGGTGCCGGTGAGCGACAGGCGGGTTTTTATGGGATGTTTGCCGAGTTCTGCACGCACCTGATCCATCGACTGGTTCAGGTCAATTTCCACCACCGTCTCATGGAGGTCATCTTTAGAAATTTCCGGCAGATATTTTGCGGGGTTTCTTTCAAGCTTTTCAAGGAAAATGCCCTCAGCGGTGATCTTGGCCTTGGCCTGACGATCCGCAGAGCAGGAAACGCCGAAACCGATTGGTACGGAGGCCCCGTGACGCGGCAGGCGGATAACCCGCACGTCATGGCAGAAATATTTGCCGCCAAATTGGGCGCCAATGCCGAAGTTCTGGGTCATTTTATGAATTTTGTCTTCCAGTTCCGGGACGCGAATGCCGTGACCATAATGGTTGCCCGTGGTGGGCAGGTTATCCAGATAATGCGCACTGGCAAGCTTCACTGTTTTTATGTTCATTTCTGCACTTAAGCCGCCGATTACGACCGCAAGATGATAGGGCGGGCAGGCAGATGTGCCGAGCATTTTCAGGGAATCATCCAGAAATTCCAGCAGCTTGTCTTCGCGCATTATGGCGGGTGTCTGCTGGAACAGAAATGTTTTATTGGCCGAGCCGCCGCCCTTGGCCATAAAGAGGAAATGATATTCATTGCCTTCGGTGGCATAGAGATCAATCTGGGCCGGGGCGTTGTTTTTGGTATTTACCTCTTCAAACATGCTGATCGGCGCAAGCTGCGAATAGCGCAGGCTGGTCTCGGTATAAGTATCCACCATGCCCTGGGACAGGGCCGCGCTGTCATTGCCGTCTGTCCAGACATATTGGCCTTTTTTGCCCATAATAATGGCCGTTCCGGTATCCTGACAACCGGGCAGAACCATGCCGGCGGCAATAYTGGCATTTTTCAAAAGTTCTGTGGCAACGAATTTATCATTGTCAGAGGCCTCGTCGTCTTTGAGAATGTTCGAGAGCTGTTGCAAGTGACCGGGCCGTAAAAGATGCGCGATATCCCGCATGGCTTCTTTGGCCAGTAATCGAAGGCCTTCGGGTTCAACTTTTAATATTGTCTTGCCATCGACCGTGATCGTTGAGACAAAATCCGAAGTAATTTTCCGGTAGCACGTATCATCCCCGGCCAGAGGTAGCATATCAGTGTAATTAATATCGGTCATTACATCCACTCAACTTGGGTTGGGTTATTTCTTTCTGAAGGTGTCCAGCGCCACGACATTATTGTCATTATCATCGGGCTTGTCAGCGGCAGGTTTAATATCGGATGCCGCCTCAACAATAGCCGGCAGGTCATCACTATGGTCATTATTCGGGTCACTGGCGTTGAAATGCAGACCGAAATCAACGCTCGGATCAAAAAAACCTTCCAAGGCAACAAAAGGAATATACAGATGTTCGAGCTTGCCGCTAAAGCTTAAAGAAAGTTCAAAATGGGCCTCATCCACCACAAGATCCGCAAATTGATTTTGAACGACAATGGTCATTTCTTCGGGATAACGTTCTTTTAAGTAGGCGGGGATGCTCACCTCTGGGTGAGTTGTGCTAAAAGTGAGGTAAAAATGATGCTCACCGGGCAAGCCATCCTTGCTGGCATTGTGTAATACGTCCCTGACGACGGAAAGAAGCGCCGTTTGAACCATGGCATCATATTGAATTATGCTATCTGTCATTTTTCCAAATCTAATTTTTTTCACGCGAATCTATTTGCGGAAAGTATAACGACTATAGGCGGAAGGGGCGAGTTAATTTTTATAGTCCTTTGTATAATCCAGAAGAAAAAAATATTTTAAAAAATACGCAAAAATTTTTTAAAGTGAAGGGCTTCTGTTGCTAGGTGCCCTTCGGACCCCGCGTAACTAACCTATTAGGCAGCTACAGCAAATGCTTCGTTATTATCGTTTGCATCTACAAATTTTGACCCGTCACAGCGGTATCATGCTGAGCAAAAGTTATATCTTTATTACGCACGTCGATCCTATTTCGCCCCCATAAATGGTGGAGGCGCCGGGTACCGCCCCCGGGTCCGCAACGTCTATTCCATACATCAGTTTATTGCCGTAGTTGGTTGCCCAACATATTATATATAGGGCATGGAGATTAAGATTTGAATAGCTAAGAAAAAATAATTATATAGAGTAGGAAATAAGTCATTATTTAAGCAGCAGGATTATATGAAGCAATATCTGGATTTAATGCGCCATGTGCGCGATCATGGCACCATTAAGGAAGATCGAACGGGCACCGGAACACTAAGTATTTTCGGTCATCAGATGCGGTTTGACCTGTCAGAGGGTTTTCCCATGGTGACCACAAAAAAGCTTCACCTGAAATCAATCATTCATGAGTTGCTGTGGTTTTTGACGGGCGATACCAATATCAAATATCTGCAGGATAACGGCGTTAAAATCTGGGATGACTGGGCGGACGAGCATGGTGACCTTGGCCCGGTTTACGGCCATCAATGGCGATCATGGCCCACGCCAAACGGGGAAACAGTGGATCAGATCAGCAATCTTGTGGATATAATTAAAAATAATCCCGACAGCCGCCGGTTGATCGTCAGCGCATGGAATGTGGCTGATGTGGACCATATGGCTCTGCCGCCGTGCCATTGCCTGTTTCAATTTTATGTGGCCGCCGGAAAATTAAGCTGCCAGCTTTATCAGCGCAGCGCGGATATTTTTCTGGGCGTGCCGTTTAATATCGCGTCTTACGCTTTATTGACCCGGATGCTGGCGCAGGTTTGCGGCCTTGAGGCCGGCGACTTCATCCATACATTCGGCGATGCCCATCTTTATCGCAACCATCTGGAACAGGTGGATGTGCAGCTTGGCCGCGCGCCGAAACCCCTGCCGGTCATGAAAATAAATCCTGATGTGACAGATATTTTTGGCTTTACCTTTGATGATTTTGAACTGGTGGGCTACGCGCCTCACCCGCATATTGCCGCAAAGGTGGCGGTATGACGGTGAAACTCAGCCTGATTGTGGCCGTAGCGGAAAATGGTGTCATCGGCAGGGACAATGATCTGCCGTGGAAAATATCGTCTGACTTGAAATATTTCAAGGAAAAGACCATGGGCAAGCCGATCATCATGGGCCGCAAGACTTTCCAGTCCATTGGCCGGCCCTTGCCCGGACGGGTTAATATTGTCATTACGCGCGATAAGACCTTCGCGCCGGAAGGGGTGATCACCGCCTTTAGCCTCGAGATGGCTCTGGATGTGGCAAAAAATCTCGCCCTTGCCAAGGGTATGGACGAGGTGATGGTCATTGGCGGGGCACAGATATATGAACTTACCCTGCCCGATGCCGACCGCCTGTATCTCACCCGTGTCCACGGGGAAATTGACGGCGACACCCATTTCCCCGCCCTAAACCCAGACGACTGGCTCGAAGCCTCCTCTGAAAAATTCAAACGCGGCGAAAAAGACAGCCACGATTACAGTTTAATCGTGCTGGACCGGGTTTAGCGTGAGGACAAATGAAATTATTTAGAATGGTATCTCATCATCTAGGCCAGAATTATCTTTTTCTTTTGTAATTAGTTTTGGCCGACCTGGTGTAGGCAATGCCTCAACTTTTTTTGAATTGTCCCAGAGAAGTTTTTTTATACGTTCAAGTTTGTCTATTACAGGCTCAAGGCGCTCAGCACATTCACCAACAGTTTCAGATAAATCGATCATGTGTCCGAATATAGCGTCAATTGTGGTTTGGTCGCGATCTATTTCTGATTGAAGGGAGGCAATTTTAGAAAATATTTTGTCTCTTTTTTTAGTTTCTTTCACTTCTTGATTTACTATTTTTCTAATGGTTTCCAATAAATTGCCAATCTCCCCTTTATATGTAAATTTTATTGATATTAGTGTCCCTGCGGTTCCTCCAGTAATTCTATTTTTTCGTAATGAGAATCGTAAGATAATATATTGGACTCTAGATTTAAATTGTTGGAAACTTTGTATGAAATCATGATCGGACAGTTCAGAAATATCAGGTATTTGAATATCCAAATTATACTCATCAAGAAAGGCCATGACCCCAGTAACATATGCCCTCTCAGGCTCGTGTGATCCTACATAATCGTAGTTCTCATCACGATAAATTTCTGAGTCTATTTTTGAGTGGTAATCATATGATTTATTAAGTTTTTTTCAAATGCTACAAAAGCTTCTTCCCCACTGGAGGGTAATTGGCTGAAATCTAGATCATTAAAGTTCATAATAATCCCCTCTATTTTCCATAATATTTTTCCAGATTGTCAAGAGTATCAAGACCTCTTTTCTTGTTACCTTTTTGAGCATGCAGCTGGAAGAGATTATAAGAATCTGCCTCTGTAATGGCTTTGGTGGAAAATTCCTCAAACATTTTATTCAGGCTGATTCCCCGGCTATCGGCAAGAAGCTTCAAGCGTTCATGTGTGTCATTTGGAAGGCGTATTGTCATGGTACCCATTACGGCGTCCTTTCTTCTATAAATGTCTTTGGCGTTACAATATTCAACTGGAAAAATGTTAATTCAGCATCTTTAAAATCTTTAACATTTCCCGTTATGATGCAGGAAGCATTTCCGGCAAGAGCCAATTCTATCAAATGGTTATCGGCCTCATCTTTTAAATTAGGTCGCCATAAATAATAGATATTAATCCATTTGCAAATACTCATAAAATCATCAAAGAAATCTGATCTTTCTGCCTTGGATAAAGGGCAGTTCCGGAAAATATGCTCTCTTTTCATAAGATCGCGATATTCCGAGAAAAGTGCATTGCCCATTAAAGGTTGAATATTTCCCAACAAGCCATGCTTTATCACTTCACGGGGTGGCGTATCCGCTTTTAGCAGAGCTGAAATAAATACATTTGTATCAATAACAACAGCTTCTCTCATGAAGATATGATAGCATATACGATATCATTTTGCAAGATAAAATGTTTAAACTAGCTTTCATAACTTTGCCGCGACCTTTCTGGCTATATCCATATAAATGGCCGCATGGTCACTGTCTGGTTGGTGGGCGACGATGGGGGTGCCGTTATCAGATGTTTCCCGAATGTCCATATGCAGCGGGATTTCGCCGAGGAAGTCAATACCGAGCTTTTCTGCGGTCTCCCTTGCACCGCCGTGACCAAAGATATCTGATTTCTCGCCGCAGGATGGGCAGAGGAAATAGCTCATATTTTCAATGATGCCAAAAACTTCTGTATTTGTTTTCTGGAACATATCAAGCCCTTTTCGGGCATCAATCAGGGCGATATCCTGCGGGGTGGAGACCACAATAGCCCCGTCCACATCAATGGTCTGGGCGAGGGTCAATTGCACGTCGCCTGTGCCCGGCGGCAGGTCAAGGACAAGCACGTCCAATTCACCGTCCACATCCCATTTGGTATCATTGGTCATTTGCTTGACCGCGCTCATCACCATGGGGCCGCGCCAGATGGTGGCGGTATCCTGTTTCATGAGATAGCCCAGCGACATGGATGTCAGGCCATATTTTATGATGGGAATGATTTTCTTGTCTTCGCTTTGGACTGGTTTCTCGGTAACCCCTAAAAGCGTCGGGATAGAGGGGCCATAAATATCCACATCAAAAATACCCGTCTTTAATCCGATCGCTTGCAGGGCGAGGGCTAAATTGACGGCAGTCGTGGACTTCCCGACCCCGCCCTTACCGCTTGCCACCGCAATGACGTGCTTTACGCCAGAAATCTTTTTGGCATTTTTCAGGGCCCCGGAACCCTTGACCGGAGATTGTGCGGCCGGAATTTCTTTGGTCGGGCTTCGTTCAGCCGTTAAAACGGAGGCAACCTTGTCAATGCCGGAAACTTGCCTGAGCTTTGTATCACAGCTTTTGCGAACCTGTTCCATTATTTCGGCTTCGGCGGGGTCAATGTTGAGCGCGAAGCCCACTTCCCCGCCCTTGATCACGAGTCCTTGAACCATGCCCAGAGTGACAATATCATCTCCCTTCTTTGGGTGCTGGATGGATTGCAAGATGGTTAATATTTGCTCTCGTGTGATTTGTGACATTGATGGTTCCTAATTTGTCAGGGCTATCGATACGATTATGACGGATAACTATTGTTCTATATTACGACTTGGAATATATAAGGCCTAAGATTTTTTTTAATAGGGAGAATATGTTTTTTCCTATAACATATCATTATTTAACTTCGAAGGAGTTTTTCTATGTCATGGCAGAATAATAACGGTGGTAAAGACCGTGGGCCCTGGGGCAATGGACCTGGCGGCGGCGGCGCACAACAGCCACCGGATATTGACGAATTAATCCGCAAGGGCCAGGATAAATTCCGCAGTGTATTCGGCGGCGGCAATGGTAAGGGCGGCAGCAAGAGTATGATCTCCCTGATCGTTTTGGCGTTGATTTTTGGCTATCTTTACGCAGGCTTTTATAAAATTCAGCCGGATGAAGCCGGCGTTGTTCTGCGTTTTGGCAAATATATCGAGACCAAGGGTACCGGGCTGCATTTTCATTTCCCGCCCATAGACAAGGTCTATAAGCCAAAAGTAACCGCCGTTAATAAAATCGATGTTGGTTTTGGCGGCAGTACGAAAGAGCGGCAGATGCTCACCGGCGATGAAAATATCGTTGATGTGAAATATTCCATTCTTTGGCGGATTAAGGATCCGGCGCGGTTCCTGTTCAATCTTGATAAAAGAGAGCAGAGCATTAAATCAATTTCAGAAAGCGCCATGCGCGAAGTTGTGGCCAAGACCGCCATTCAGCAGATCATGACATCAGAACGTCTGGGTATTGAGATAGAAGTTCGCGGCATTATGCAGGATGTTCTGAATCATTATGAAGCCGGTATCGAAATCACCCAGATTAAAATGGATACGGTTTCTCCGCCCGCGCAGGTTTCTGAAGCCTTTAACGATGTGCAACGCGCCGAAGCCGACCGCGATAAAACCATCAATGAGGCCAAAAAATATCAGAATAAGATTGTGCCAACGGCCCGTGGTCAGGCGGAAAGAATGTATCAGGAAGCCGAAGCCTATAAAGCCAAGGCAATCACAAAGGCCCAAGGTGAAAGTGCTCGTTTCCTATCTGTTTATGAGCAATATAAGCTTGCCAAAGATGTGACGCGCCAGCGCTTGTATCTGGAAACCATGGAAAGAATCCTTGGCAATACAGACAAAGTAATTTTAGAAGGTAATGGTAACGGGGTTCTGCCTTATCTGCCGCTTCCTGCCATCAAAAAACAGAAATAGGATGAGAAAAGACAATGAATAATTTCAAAACACTGATTGGATTGGTCATTCTCGGCGGCAGTATTATTGTGCTGGGGGCCTCTGTATATACGGTCAAGGAAACGGAGCAGGCCTTGGTTCTGCAACTTGGTAAATGGGTGAAGACTGAAAAGAACGCCGGCCTTCATTTCAAGAAGCCTTTTGTGCAGGATGTGGTTTATTTTGATAAACGCATCAAGCTGCTTGATACGCCGGAATTAATCGTGATTACCCAGGATCAAAAACGGATTATTGTTGATGCCTTTTCAGAATATCGCATTGAAGACCCGCTGAAGGTGTATCAGGCTGTCCGTGATGTGAGAGGTGCCGAATCACGGTTGTCCACCACCATCAATTCAAATCTTCGCAAGGTTTTTGGCGAACAGAAATTTAGAACCGCCCTGTCTGGCGAGCGTAAGGAGCTTCGTAAGAAAATTACCGATTCTGTGACAGACGAAGCCGCGGCGTTTGGTATTGTCGTTGTGGAYGTGCGCATTAAACGTACGGATTTGCCCGCTGAAAACAGCAAGCCAATCTTTGACAGCATGATCGCAGAACGCGAGCAGGTTGCCCGTGAAATTCGGGCGCGCGGCGAAGAAATGGCCATCCGCATCATCTCAAAAGCCGAACGCGACAAGACTATTCTTCTCGCAGAAGCCGAACGTGACGCCCAGAAGCTKCGYGGTGAAGGTGATGCTCAGGCGGCCAAAATCTTTGCGGATGCCTATAATCAGGACGCAGAATTTTATGCTTTCTATCGCTCCATGCTGGCCTATAATCAGGCCTTCAGCGCAAATAATACAACCATGATTTTATCGCCAACGGGTGACTTTTTCAAATATTTTGGAAATATGACCGGCGCGAAAAAGAAGTAAAAAATATACCTGATGCAGGAAACAATAGTTGCATTGGGTGTGGCGTCTGTGTTGGAGGGTATTCTATATACCCTCTTTCCAGAGGCTGTACGACATACCTTCTTTCCTGCCTTAATGCGAAAGATGATGGGACAGGTGATAAATTTACCTGAGGCTCAGATACGATATTCCGGTCTGGCTGCCGCTTTCCTCGGGTTTTGTATCATTTATGCGATGAAATGAGGGATAAATAGGACGAGCGGCATTTGGGCTTCTTATTTTTGTCACATATTATGGTAATGATGGCATATACGCCCGACGGAATAATAAATTTATGATTTTGGGATGAATATAAAAATAGAAAATTCAGAAGATATCAGGAATTGGCATGAATAAATTAAAGACGTTTTTTAGTGGTGCGGTGATCATTGCATCATTTGTTTTAATATCACCTGTGGCGGCATGGGCCAAAGGGACGCCGGATAGTTTCGCGGATCTGGCAGAGAAATTATTGCCCGCCGTTGTTAATGTGAATACGACGCAAACCATCAAGATTAAGCGGCGGACGATGCCGCAAATCCCCGGAATGGAGGATTTTTTTCGCCGTTTCGGACAGGAAAATGACAGGCGGGGAAGCCCCGGAAATGGCGATGAAGACAGCCGGAAAGACAATGGTGAAGACCGCGCCTTAACCCGTAAGCGTCAATCGCTGGGATCGGGTTTTATCATTGATCCGTCAGGTATCATCGTCACCAATAACCATGTGATTGACAAGGCTGATGAAGTGATGATCAAAATGCATGATGGCCGTGAATTAAAGGCTGTGGTTATTGGTAAGGATGATAAACTTGACCTTGCGGTTCTTAAAGTCGAATCCGACAAGCCGTTGCCCTATGTCAAATTTGGCGACGATAGTAAATCCCGCATTGGGGATTGGGTATTGGCCATTGGCAATCCATATTCGCTTGGCGGCACATTAACGGCGGGTATTATTTCCGCCCGGAACCGTGATATTCAATCCGGCCCCTATGATAAATATATTCAAACCGATGCCTCTATCAATCGTGGCAACAGCGGCGGGCCAATGTT